>DATELY010000063.1:0-57180 GCA_035276085.1 Steroidobacteraceae bacterium
CCGGCCATCGCCGCCAAAGCGGTGCTGGCGCGCAGCGTGTGGGGCATCGACGTCACCCGCTTTCTGATGGTCGGGATGTACGAGCAGAGCATGAGCCGCTGGGGCGACAGCATGAGCTATCTCGTGGACCTCGAACCCGGCCTGCGGACGATCAATTGGCAGGGCGACGGCAAGACGCTCACCGTGGACAAGTTGATCACGGCCGAGCGCTGCCTGCAGAAGGACATCCCATCGGCACCGTTGATTGCGGTGATCGGGCGCGACGGCACAGCACATCCGCACCAGGGACTTTTTCCGCAACTGTCATCCGAGCGGGAGATCGCCGCAACACTCGCCGAGTGCCCCGAGCGACTCTTCGTCAAACCGGCGACGGGTTGGCGCGGCGATGGGATCTTCGGCGCTGAACGTTCCGGCAACGAATGGAAGGTCGGCGCTGAAACGCTCTCCACAACCGCGCTCGCAGCGCGCCTGCTGGCCGCGGCCCCGCCGAGCGGCTTGCTGCTTCAAGGACGGGTTCGCAGTCATGGCGCCTTGGCGCCGATCGGTGGCGAGCTCGGGTTGGGCTGCGTGCGCATCAACACTGCGCTCACCACCGCTGGCCCTGAACTGCTGTTCGTCTTTGCGAAGATCATGGGCTCCGAGTGTCTGGTCGATAACTTCGCGGGCGGCAAGTTCGGCAACATGCTTGCGCGCGTGGACAACGAGTCCGGCAGGATCACGGCCGTGTTCGGCCGCAAGCGCGATCAGCACTATCTGATGGAGTCGGTGAGCCATCATCCGGTGACCGGCACGCCGTTGCTGGGTTTTCAATTGCCGCTCTGGACCGCGGCCGTCGCATTGGCGAAACGCACGGCGAGCGCCTTCCCTGAAACGCCACTGATCGGTGCAGACGTTGCAATCACGGACGACGGCCCACTCATCATCGAGGTGCAGTCGGATTGGGACTCGAATGCGCCGCAGCTCATCATGGAGACAGGATTGCGACCCGTGATGCGCACACTGGTCCCGCGCCTGGCACTGAGCCAGGCCGTGAAGCAGCGCGCGTTCGAACAAATGGGACTGGGATCGCAGCCGCGGCGCGCCCGAAAGCTCGAACGACAAAGCCGCACCTGAGCGTCGCACTGCGACATGTTTCGCCTCAATGCGGGCGGTCGTGCCGTGGAGGACTATTGAGCGGCTGCTGTCTCCGCGATATCGCAGAGCTTCTTCACGCACGCCTGCGCCTGCGGTGAATCCTCCGGTTGACTGGCTTCGATGGCGGAAGTCAGCAGCTGGAGTTTCATCTTGAACGACAAGCTCACGCGCGTTTCGCTGTCGGTCGACTGGAAAGTCGCCAGCATGTGCGAAACGAATTTCGCGATCACCGTGTGCGGCGATTGATCGTCCGTGGCATTCGTCTCCGCAGGGGGTGTCACGGGCGTCGTCTCGGGTGCGGGTGCTTCTGCCTCAGGCGCTGCAGCAACTGCATCGGTCGCGGCTTCGACAACGGGTGTCGCCGGTGCTGTCGTCACTGGCTCGTCTTCAACTGGCGCTGCCTCCGGCGCTGGCGACGCAATGACGGACGGCTCTGCGCGTCTCACGGTCAACGCACCCGCTTCCACGCGCTGCTTCAGGCTCAAGCGCAGTGCGACGTTCGCCAGCTGTTCGGTATCGATATCGAGATCCGCGGCCTTGGCCAACGCCCCATCGACATTCCCCGCAAAGAAATCGTTCGCGAGCGCGCCGATCTTCTGCACGACATCCTGAATGGCCTGCAGCTCATCGGCATCGAGATCCCCTTCGACGCTCAACTGAGCGCAGCTGCGGGTTGAGATGCTCGAGCCGCTGCTGTCGACCTCCACAGCGCCGCTCATGAACTGAGCCGTGCCTGCTCGCACATCGGTCCGGTTGGCGAACTTCACTGTGACGACATCGCCCTCTTGCGTGCGGATCTCGAGCACGCCTTTTTCCTTCGTCACGAGGCGCGCATTGGCGACCGTCACTTCCTCTGTGCCAGGTGCCGCAGCGGGTGCAAATGCCGAGAACAGGCTATTGAGCTTCTCCGTCAACGCACCCAGAGCCGCATCGAGATCCGTTGCGCTGGCACCGGATCGCTGCAGCGATGACGCCGCGTCCTGCAAACCGTCCTGCACGGACTCGTGTACGTCTTGCGGCGAACTCGTGCTTTGCAGCGCGGAACTGACGGCGCTCGCAAGCTGATTGCTCGCTTGTTCGTCGTCACTGAGACCGGCGACTTTGGCTGACCCGCTCACGACAACGTCCAAGCGGGCGCGCAGCGTTGCGACGACCTGCTGCATCAGCGCCTTTTTCACCGAGCGTATCTGTGCGCTCGACTGATCTTCCGGCGCTGGCTGCTTGCACGAGTGGACCGGACGGCATTCACGCGCCGCCGCTGAATGAGCTGCGGGCGCATGGAACTGCTTGAGACCCGATGTCACGGGCTGCATGAGTCACCCCAACGGCGAACGGTTGGGCGGCACGATGCCACCCTTGACGTAATGTGTCGGTCCGACAGGGAAAAACTTAAGAGGACCTCGTACAAGGGTCGGCGGTAGGGATCGCGCGTTCCGCAGATCCACCGAATCCCGGCCAAACGGCGAGAGTCGCGCACGTGTGAGCTGCGCATTTCCAAGTCGCTTTGATGGCGACTTGAATCGGTTCGAGGTCAAGCACTCGTTTTTCCTGCGACGACGTTGAGCTCGTGCAATTTGAACGGCATGGCACGCAGGCGCTGCCCGGTCGCCGCGAACACCGCGTTCGCAACAGCCGGCGCCGCGCCGGGCGTGCCAGGCTCGCCCACACCGCCCGGCCGAGCGTCCGAGCGCAGAATATGAACTTCCACGCGCGGCGCATCCGCAAGTCGCAGCAACGGATAGTCGTGAAAATTGGACTGTTCGACGCGGCCCTCACGAAACGTGATCTCGCCATACAGCGCGGCCGACAATCCGAACAGCACGCCACCCTGAATCTGCGCTTCCACCTGGCCGGGATTGACGGCAATGCCGCAGTCGATGACGCATACGATGCGGTCCACTTTCAGTATGCCGTCGGCGTCGGGTGAAACCTCCGCCACTTGCGCGGTCACCGATCCGAAGCATTCCTGGAATGCGATGCCGCGACCCGAACCCTTGGGCATCTCGGAATCCCAATTGCCTTTTTCGGCGGCAAGATCGAGTACCGCCAGGTGGCGCGGCGACGCGGCCAATAGTTTGCGGCGATATCGATAAGGATCGACGCCGGCGGCATGCGCGAGCTCGTCCACGAACGACTCGGTGAAGAACGCGTGACGCGAGTGACCCACGCTGCGCCAAGGCCCCGTTGGAATCGGCGCCTTCGCATCGACGTGTCCGATGTGCTGGTTCGGTACTCCGTACGGAATCAAGGCGGCGCTGTCGTCGTGCCAGTTGTAGACGTTGAGCCAGGCGATCGGATTACCTTCCTTGTCCAGGCCCGCTTTGAAGCGACTGACGCCCGGTGGCCGATATTTACCGTGCTGAAGGGTTTCCTCGCGACTCCATGTGAGCTTGATGGGAGTGTCCGGCATGGCAGCCGCGATGCGTGCCGCCTGCACGGCGCAATCGGCAAACGTCCTGCGGCCGAACCCGCCACCCATGGGCAGGCTGTGGAAGACGACGCCTGCTTCGTCGATATCGAGCTCGCTTGCCACCAGCGATCGCGCCAGGAGTGGCGCCTGACTGCCGGCCCAGATTTCCGCAGTACCGTTCGAGCGCACCAGCGCCGTCGCGGAATGCGGCTCCATTGCGGCGTGTTCCAGGAATGGCGCGCGATAACTCGCCTCGATGACTTTGGCGGACGTACGCAAGGCGCTCTCCACATCGCCTTCCTTGCGAATGTCCTTCTCGGGAGCGCCGGCTACGGCTTTTTCGAACGCAGCGAACATCGATGATGTCGAGATCCCGCCGTTGTCACCGGCCGCGAACTTCACCGCCAATGCCCTCGCTGCACTCTCGGCACGCCACGTGTTGTCTGCAACCACCGCTACTGCGGCATCGCTTGCGCCCAGATGGAACAGGCCACCGCGTGTTGCCGGCAGCTGCACGACACGTTCGACACCACGACGCTTGATGAGGGCGGATTCATCCACGCTCTCGATCGTGCCGCCAACCACGGGGCTGTGTCGGATCGCGGCGAACTTCATGCCCTGCAATCGCGTGTCGATGGCATAGGGCGCCGAGCCGGTGACCTTGGCGGGGATATCCAGCCGTGGCAGGGGCTTGCCGATGAGTGTGAACTGATCCGGTGTTTTCAGTTGCGGCGCTGACGGTGGCTCGAGCGTTGCGGCGATGTCGATCAGCTCACCGTACGTCGCTTTGCGCCCGCTCGGGACGTGAGTGACCTGGCTGTTCGCCGCCGTCAGCTCGCGCTGCGGCACGCTCCACGTTTGCGCCGCAGCTGCGATCAACATGCCGCGCACGGCCGCGCCCGCAGGCCGCATCGCATGCTGGCCCGTGCCCGAAATCGAACTGCTGCCGCCTGTGATGATGAATCCGACGGCCCGCGAGAGCTGCGGCGCAACCACGCCCAATGCCGCCGCGATCGATTCAGGCAAGCCTGCCTGATTCACCCAGCTCTTCATGAGAGCGGGGTTCACGAACGCTTTGTGTGCCGGCGCCTCGATCACGGAGACGAGATTCCAATCGGCATCCAGCTCGTCAGTCGCCATTTGCGCGAGGCCCGTAACCGCGCCCTGCCCCATGTCCTGGTGCGGCACGACGATCGTGACGCTGTTGTCGCGGGCGATCTTGATCCACGTGTTGAGGACGACGGCGTCCTTGCCGTGGCCGAGCAGCGCACGCTCGCGCTCGCGTTGCGGATAAGGCCACAACGCATAGCCGAACACGACTGCGCCACCCGCAAGAAACGTACCCACAATGGCCTTGCGCCGAGTGATTTTCATGACGGCAACCTCAGGCTTCGGCCAACGAGGCAACGGCCGCGCGCACACGGTCGTATGTTCCGCAGCGACAGATGTTGGTCACGATCTCTTTGAGCTGCGCTTCGGTGGGAGCAGGGTTACTCGCAACGAGCGACGCCACGGCCATGATCAATCCCGACTGACAGTAGCCACACTGCGGGACCTGCGCCTTGATCCACGCCTGCTGAATCGGATGCAGCCCACCTGCCGACAACCCTTCGATCGTGGTCACCGCTCCCGTGACAGCCGAAATCGGCAGCGAACAACTCCGCATCGCCATGCCGTCAACGTGAACGGTGCACGCACCGCAAGCGGCGACACCGCAGCCGAACTTGGTTCCCGTCAGTCCCAGGACGTCACGCAGCACCCATAGCAAAGGCATTTCTGCCTCCACATCGAGCTCGTGCACCTGGCCATTGATAGTGAGTGAATAGGCCATTGATATCTTCCATGCACGCGATTCACCGCGTGCTGCATTCGAATTGGATGGGACAGTACTCAATGCTTCCGTGGAGCTTACCAGTTGGCCGGATGCTGTAATGCCCGGATCAGTACAGAACTTCGCCATCGCGTTCACGATTCTCTCCGATGACGGAGAGCCACCGGTGTTTCCACGCTGGCTGGCCTACGTGAACCTCTTTACGGCCGTCCTCTTCACACCCGGCGCGCTGATACCGTTCTTCAAGTCGGGCCGTTCGCCTGGAACGGGCTGTTCGGCTTCTGGATACCGGGCGTGTTCTTCTGCACCTGGGTCGTGGTCATGTTCTTCGCCTTGCGCAAGGCGATCCGCGAACAGCTCGACTGACGAGACTATTCGAAGAGCTGTCGCAGCTGTAAACGAGTATCCGGTAGCGCCGCGACGCTCACCTCCGTGCTGCCCTGAAACGATCGCTCTGCTTGATAGCGCTCGGCGACTGGCTGCGACATGCAATGGAGTTGATTGTTCACGAGGTCCACGACCCATACCTCGGGCACACCGTGTCGAGCGTACAGCGCCAGTTTCCGGCCGCGATCGAACTTCAGCGTCGTATCGCTGACCTCGATGACGAGCAGGACATCGTCAGCGGTGGGATGCGCACTTCGATACATGTCCGACCTCGGCCGGAGAATCGCCACATCGGGCTGCGGCTCGGATCGCTTACCGAGGCGGAGCGACTGTTGAATGGAGATCACTGCGCGGTCGCCTGCCGCCTGTACCAGGATTCTGGTCAACAGATTCACCACCCCGGCATGCCGGCTTCCAATCGGCGCCATATCGACGATCACTCCCTCGATCAATTCGACTCGCGCATCCGGCGCAAGCACTCCGGCCTCCGCCATCTTGTAGTACTCGTCCACGGTCAGGCGGTGCGTCCTGGGCCATTGTTCGACTGCAAAGTTCATATTGCGTCGTCCGGTCTTAGATGCCGCGAGTCTACTGCTGCTCGAGATGGATGTCAGGCCAGCACTGCGCCTGGGAATATGGAGTTTTGCCGGGGATCTGCAGTCGGTTGTCGCTCAGGACGCGTGGGCACGACGTGCTTCGACTTCCTCTTGCCGCTGCGACAGAAACATCGCTTCGAGATCGGCACCTGACATCGGCTTTGCGAGGAGGAATCCCTGGACTTCGTGACAGCCGCGGGCGCGTAGCCATTCCAGTTGACCCGGCCGCTCGACACCCTCGGCCGTCACCGTGATGTTCAAGCTTTCGGCGAGTGACAGGATGGCTTTGGCGATGGCTCCATCTCGTGCGGAGCGGGCCACGAGCGAGGTAACCTTCTTGCTGATCCCATAATCGGCCTGAGCCGGCGCGACTGGAGCGCGGACGATGGGGATGACGAAGGTTATCGACGTGGCGCCGCCAGGGATGCGAACTGTGCCCGGCTTGGGAGGCGCGGCGCGTCAATTCACGCGCAGGATTCTCCCCTCCACCGGTATCGCAAACGGTTGCGACAAGCCCTCGATGTAGTCCACGAGCGCATCCAGATCCACCGCGCCCACGACGCGATTCGTTCCGGAGGTCAGCACCGTGAAGTTGTCGCCGCCCGCGGCGATGAAGCTATTCACCGTAATGCGATACGTCGCAGCGGGATCGAGTGCATTGCCGGCCGCATCGACGATGGAGATCACGCGGTCGCCGACCGGGCGCGCGGCATCCCACGTGTACACGAGTCCGGACGTTTTCAGGATCCGCGGCGTGGTTTGTCCTTGCCACTGCTGTTCGAGCAGCGTCTTCACCTGTGCTGCGGTGACATCCATCGAGACGAGATCGTTCGCGAACGGCTGAATGGCGAACAGCTCGCCCCAGGTGACTTCGCCTGCGTTCAAGTCGTCGCGGATGCCGCCGGGGTTCATGAACGCGAACGCACTGGCGCCGGCAGCGCGTTGGGCGTCGGCAATCAGGTTGCCCAGCGCGGATTCGCCCGCTGAGCTCTCCGCACGTGTGATCGGTGTGTTCGTTACGCCGACGATGCGATTGACGAGCGGCGCCACCCTCGCATCCGCGGCTGCAACGATCTCAGCGACTTTGACGTCGGGGTCGAGCCCAGGACCTTGATCGCCCCACGTCGTCACGATGGCCGCCGATTTTTCCACGACATCGCCGCTCTTGCGGCTGATCGCCAGATCGATGTCGTCATAGGCCGTGCTCGCCGAGAAGGCCTGCACGAGCAGCATCGGCTTGCCGTTCTGGTTGGGGAACAGTGCGTTCGTGAAGCCGTGCGCATGGCCGGAGATCACGACGTCCACTTCGTCATCCAGGCGACGCACGATATCCGCGATCGGGCCGGTGACGTCCTGTCGCGTCGGATCGGTTGCGCCTTCGTAGCTCGTCTGACGCGTGCCCTGATGGATGGTGACAACGATCGTCTGCACGCCTTGCTGCTTGAGCTTGCGCACATAGCCGTTGATGGCAGTGGCTTCATCGAGGAACTGCAAGCCTGCGACGCCCGTCGGCGTGACGATCGTCGGCGTTTCCTTCAACACGGCACCGATGACGCCGATGCGCACGCCGTGATCGAGCTGACGAATGACGTACGGTGGCAGAACGGGCTTCCCACTGGCAGCATCGACCACGTTGGCCGACACGTACGGGAACCGCGCACCTCGCCACGGAGACTGCAGAAAAGGACCATCGGGATGATTCCCGCCATAGACCAGTCGCAGCGCTTCGTCGATGCCTTCGTCGAACTCATGATTGCCGAACGTACCGACGACGTTGCACCGCGCGAACAGATTCACGACGACCCAGTCGGGCAGGCGCTCATGCCGTGGCACTTGTCGGCACGCGTCATTGGCCAGTGAGTTGAGCACGCTGATCGAGGGCTCATCCTGCAGCAGCGCGGAATTGGGCGGCGAGGCGCCGACGTGATCGCCAGCGTGAATGATGAGCGCGCCATCCTGTGCTGTTGCCGCTGCCGCCTTGAGATACGACGTCAACACAGCCGCACCACCGGCCGGACGTGTTCCCACCACGCGCGGCGACAACTGCCCGTGAAAGTCGTTGATGCCGAGCAGCTTCACGCGCACGACGGGATCCTGTTTCCAGCGTGCATCGCGCCACAGGACGCGCTCGCTCGCTTTCGATCGTGCGTTGGTGCCTTCGACGCGCTCGTCGTGCTGGTCCGATTCGAGCGAGTGGCTCGAGTCGCTGTGAGTGAGCTCGGGGAACGTCGCTGCAAGGGTCAGCACGAGCAGCGTGGGGAGTCTGGATGTCATCGATCGTGGCTCCATTCGAAGGTTGCGGCTAGGAAGCCCCCACCCTGTCCCTCCCCCGCTCCGCAAGGGAGGGACGCATTTCGAGGTGAGTACGTGAGGCTCTGACGAAGCAATCCGATCTGATCTCCCTCCCCTGCGCAGCGGGGGAGGGCCGGGGTGGGGGCAACTTCACTTCGCTACGAACGCATCGCGCGCCAATACGCCATACACCGCCTGATCCGTGAAGAATCCATCCACACCCGCTTCCAGAAACTTGCGTGCTTCCGCCGCCATGTCGCCGATGGCAGTGGGATCGGTGCCGATGCGATATTCGGCGGGCAAAAACGTGTTCTCCGCACGAATCGTCCAGGTGTGCACGAGCAACCCGGCAGCGTGAGCATCCTTCACGACCGCCGTCGGCGACTTCAGCGTGCCGTCCGGATTGCGCGGAATGATCAGATCCTTGTTGATGCCGACACCGTCTGCGTACTTCGCGATCCACTTGAGACCTTCCGCGGAGGCAAGGTCCGCGTACGTGCGCGGATCGCCCGAGACGACGAAGTCATACGGCTTGCCTGAGCTGTTGATGAGCTGCACGAGCGGCACTCGCGTCATCTTGCCCAGTTGCCGCAGATTGCCGACCTCGAAGGACTGGATGAACACGGGTGAGTACTTGCTCGAATAACCGTGCCGATGCAACGTCTTGACGAGCGGCTCTTCGAGCGACAGACCGATGCTGTCGAAATACGTCGGATGCTTCGTCTCCGGATAGATGCCGATCGGGTCCGGCGCCCGCTTGCCCTGCTTCAAGGCCAGCAGCGCGCGGCTTTCGTTCACTCCCTCGACGAGTTGGATGACTTCTTCGAACGTGGGGATTTCGAACTGACCATCGAAGCGTGCGTTGTCAGGGCGAATCGTCGGGATGCGCTCCCTGGCTCTGAGCGTCTTCAGCTCCGCGAGCGTGAAGTCCTCCGTGAACCAGCCTTCGATGCTGACACCGTCGATCGTCTTCGTCTTCTTGCGGCTTGCGAACTCCGAATGCTCGCTCACGTTCGTCGTGCCGCCGATCTCGTTCTCGTGCCGCGCGACCAGCACGCCATCCCTGGTCGACACGAGATCGGGCTCGACGTAGTCGGCGCCCTGCTGCATGGCGATGTAATAGGAGACGAGCGTGTGCTCGGGTACGAAGCCGCTGGCGCCGCGATGACCGATGACGATCGGTTCGCGGTCGTTGCCGCGATGTGCATATGAAGCATCACCCGCCGCTGAACTGCCGGTGACGAGCAGTCCGATCGCCATCAACGCTGCTGTTCTCATATGCAATCCGTCTCCTGGTAAACCCAGAGACCGAAACTTACGAGCGTGGCTTTACGAAATGATCGCAGAGGTGTTGCAGATTCTTGTCGCCGTGGGGGCGAGGTACCGTTACCGCGGCCCCGAGTCCTGCTTTCTCACTGCTCCGTAATATGGGCGTTCCGTTGTTGGGTTGTGCAACACTCGTTGTCCGCCCGGGGCGCTTGACCCGCGCACGCCACATGGCGTGTACTTTGAATCGCTGTCGCTCGCGCCGGCAGCTTGAAAACCGAGGGCCTCACTTAACCGGATTCGATTTGCGGTTCGAATTTTCGCAACCACTTCTGGGCGGGATGGAACTTCATGGTGAAAACATCAACTCAAACAATCACCCCTTCCGCATTGCAGCCGGGCGAGGATGGGCACCACGTGACCTACTGCCGGATTTGCGAGCCGCTCTGCGGTCTGGTCGCCGAGGTGAAGGACGGGCGCATCGTCAAGGTCAGGCCCGACAAGGACAACCCGCACTCGCTGGGCCATGTCTGCATCAAGGGCACGTCCGCGCACAACATCACCCATGACCCCGACCGCATCCTGACTCCCCTGCGCCGCACAGGCGGGCCGGGCGAGTTCGAACCGGTCAGCTGGGACGAGGCGCTGGAGGATATCGCCTCCCGGATGGCCAGCATCCTGCGTGAAGATGGCCCCGATGCGTTCGTTCACTACTTCGGCAACCCTTCCGCTTTCAACGTTGCCGCCATGTTCTCGATCCCTTCGTTCTTTGCTCACTTCGGCATCTGGAAGGCATTCAGCGCACAAAGCCAGGACATCAATTCGCGCTTCGTGGCGTGGCATATCCTCCATGGCGCGGCCTTTCAGTCTCTCTTGCCCGATCTGCCTCGCACCGACTTTTTGATCATGTTCGGGAGCAATCCGCTGATTTCGCACGGATCGTTCATTACCGAACCGCGCCTTCGCGTCGACATGGATGCGATTGCGGCGCGCGGGCGGGTCGTGATCGTCGATCCGAAGCTGACGGAGTCGGCTGCCCGCTATGAGCATCTGCCGGTCCGGCCGGATACAGACGTCTGGCTGCTGGCCGCGATGATCAATCACCTGTTCGCACAAGGACGGGTTGACGAGGCGCAACTCGCCCGACTCGCGACGGGAACTGCAGAACTGCGAGCGGCACTCGGCTGGATCACGCCTGCGATTGCAGAACGCTATTGCGGTGTACCTGCTGAACAGATCGAAGCGCTCGCGAATGATTTCGCGGACAGCCCGCGTGCCGTGGCGACCGGCCGGATCGGCATCTGTCGCGGTACCTTCCCGACGCTGACCAATCTATTGGTCGATGTTCTCAACATCGTCACCGGCCGTTTTGGCCAGATTGGCGGATGGGTATTCGGCGACTCTCCGCTCAAGCAGGAATTCTTCAATGCGGTGGCACAAAGGGAAACCCGCTTCGGCACCCAGCCGATCATCGCCGGGTGCCTGCCCATCTTCATGCTGATCGACGAGATCCTGGAGCCCGGGCCCGGCCGCGCCCGGGCGCTGTTCGTCACCGCCGGCAATATCGTGCGGAGCATTCCGGGCGGCGAACGGCTCGAACAGGCGCTGAATTCGCTCGAACTGTTCGTGTCGCACGATTTGTACATCACCGAGACCAACCGTTTCGCGCACTACATCCTGCCGGCGCTCACCTTTTTCGAACACGCGGATTTTCCCGCCCTCTTCCTCGCCAACATGCCCCGCCCCTACGTGCAATATTCGGCGGCAGTTCTTCCTCCGCAAGGCGAGGGCCGCAACGAGGATGAAGTCTTGACCGATCTCGCAAGGCGTCTGTGGCGCAAGTTGAAGGATGAGCCGGGCAACTCGGGCTATGACGCGCAGGAACCATTCCATTGCGACGCCTTCGCCTATCTGGACATCCAGCTCAGGAATGGCGGTTGGCTGGTCGATGCCGGAACCGAGAAGGTGCCGCTGTCGCTCGAGGTCCTCAAAGCTTCACCGCATGGCGTCATGCTGGCCGACAACCTTCGATGCACCGACAGCATGGAGAGGATCACGCATGCCGACGGCTATATCCATCTATGGGATCCGATCCTCGATGCCGAGGCCGAAAGGCTGCGCACTACGCCGCCGCCGCAGGATGGCGAACTCCGTCTGATCAGCATCCGGTCTCTGAAATCGCACAACTCCTGGATGCACAATGTCGACAAGCTCGTCCGCTCGCAGGAACCGATGCTGGTGATCAACCCGGAAGACGCGGCGGCGCGCAATATCGCGGAAGGCGACGTCGTGCATGTCACAACGTCGGTCGGCGCGATCAAGACCCGCGCAACCTTGGATTCCGGTCTCGTGCGCGGGGCGGTCTGTTACCCGCATGGCTGGAGTCACAACGGCGGCTGGCAACGCGCCAACGCTGCACCGGGCGTCAATGTCAATGTGCTCGTGGGTCCAAAGGAACGCGAGCTCATCTCGGCCTCATCTCTGCTGGACGGCATCCCTGTGGAAGTCAGTCGCGGGGCGGCGGTCTGATCAAGCCGTTATCGCGGCCGGCGCGATAACGCTGCCGTTGTGGCACTGCTGGGAGCTCACGTGGCGTGACTGCAGCCACGCTGTTGTGCTCGCGCTCAGCCTCATCCACTCATGGGAAGGAGCGCGGCGACACGCACCTCGCCATCATGCTCGACGGACCTTCCTTGCTGCCGCGTCGGCACCGCTCAGCATGTCGAGCGCGACGTCGACGATCATGTCCTCCTGGCCACCGACCATCTTGCGCCGGCCCAACTCCACGAGAATCGAACGTGTGTCGAGGCCGTGTTCGGCGGCAACCCTTTCAGCATGACGCAGGAAGCTGGAATAGACGCCGGCATAGCCCAGGGTCAGCGTTTCGCGATCGACACGCACCGGTCGGTCTTGTAACGGGCGCACGAGTTCTTCTGCCGCATCCATGAGCTTGAAGAGATCGGTACCGTGATTCCAGCCGTAGAGATCGGCGGCGGCGATGAAGACTTCGAGCGGCGCGTTGCCTGCACCCGCGCCCATGCCGGCCAGCGAGGCATCGACGCGGATCGCACCGTTCTGCACGGCAAGGATTGAATTGGCCACGCCCAACGACAGATTGTGATGGGCATGGATGCCGCGTTCGGTTTCAGGCTTGAGTACGCGGTCGTAGGCCTGAAAACGGGCCGCGCATTCGTCCATGGTGAGCCTGCCGCCGCTGTCGGTGACGTACACGCAATGCGCACCATAGCTTTCCATCAGCTTGGCCTGTTGAGCCAACGCTTCGGGCGGGTTCATATGGCTCATCATCAAGAAACCTGACACATCCATCCCGAGCTCGCGCGCGAATTCGATGTGTTGTTTGGAGATATCGGCTTCCGTGCAGTGGGTTGCCACGCGCACCGAGCGCACGCCCATCTCGTAAGCGTGTCGCAAGTCGTGAATCGTGCCGATGCCGGGCAGGAGCAGCGTCGTCAGCTTGGCATGCGTGAGTACCTCGGCCACTGCGCCGATCCAATCCCAATCGGTATGCGCGCCGAAGCCGTAATTGAAGGAGGAACCCGCAAGCCCGTCGCCGTGAGCGACCTCGATCGCATCGACCTTCGCCTCGTCGAGCGCGCGGGCGATCGCGCGGACATGATCGAGACCGTATTGATGGCGGATGGCATGCATGCCATCGCGGAGCGTCACATCCTGGATGTACAGCTTGGCAGCGTTGCGAGGGATGCTCATGCGGCTCTCCTTTCGGCCTGACGCATCGCGATCTTCTCTGCGGTACGCAGGGCGGCGGCGGTCATGATGTCGAGGTTGCCGGCATAGGCCGGCAGATGGTGGGCGGCCCCTTCGACTTCGAGGAACACGGAGACTTTGAGGCCCGTGAACTCACCGTGCATTTCGGGGATGCGCAGCGGATGGTTGTCGCCGATGCGTTCGAACTGAACCTTCTGCTTCAGCCGATAGCCGGGCACATAGTTCTGCACCTCGGCCACCATGGCTTCCACGCTTGCGGCGATGGCCTGCTGATCGGCGTCGTCGCACAGGCAATAGACCGTATCGCGCATGATCAGCGGTGGCTCGGCCGGGTTGAGGACGATGATGGCTTTGCCGCGCTCCGCTCCACCGACCACTTCGATCGCTCGCGAGGTGGTCTCGGTGAACTCGTCGATGTTCGCACGCGTACCGGGACCGGCGGATTTCGAGGCAATCGAGGCGACGATCTCACCGTATCTCACCCTGGCTACGCGTCCGACCGCCGCCACGATGGGAACTGTCGCCTGTCCGCCGCACGTCACCATGTTGACGTTCGGCGCATCGAGATGCTCCGCCCCGTTGACGGGCGGGATCACGTAAGGACCGATGGCGGCCGGCGTCAGATCGACCACCGTCTTGCCATGCAAGCGCAGCACCGCTTCGTGATGTTTGTGAGCGCCCGCCGAGGTCGCATCGAAGACGATTCCTATGGAAGAGAAATCCGGCATCGCGACCAGGCCTTCGACGCCCTTGGCCGTGGTCGGCACTCCCAGCCGGGCCGCCCGCGCGATACCGGGGGATTCGGGATCGATACCGACCATGGCGCCCATCTCGAGCACCTTGGACAGGCGCCTGATCTTGATCATCAGATCGGTACCGATGTTGCCCGAACCGATGATCGCGACCTTTGTCTTGTTCATCGTCAGTCCCTCGCGTAGTGAAAGTTGACCGATCCGAGCCCGCCGATCGCGGCATTGACGTGGCAACCGGGCGACAGCGCCACCATGGGGCCGAGTGCACCCGTCAGCACGATATCGCCAGCGCGCAGCGGTTCACCGAGTTCGGCCAGGGTGCGTGCAAGCCAGGCTGCCGCACGGAGCGGATGACCGAGGCAGGCGGCGCCAGCGCCGACCGAGACCACGGCACCATCGACCTCCAGAGCCATGCCGCAGGTGTAGAGATCGAGATTCCCGAGTGTCTTGCGCTGCCGGCCGAGCACGAAAAAGGCAGATGAACCGTTGTCGGCGACGGTGTCGGCGAAGGTGATCTTCCAGTCCGCAATACGGCTGTCCACGATCTCAATGGCAGCGACGGCACACTCAGCGGCGGCGGCCACGTCATCCGCCGTGGCATTGGTCTTGTCGAGATCGCGGCCCATGATCAACGCCACTTCGGCTTCGGCCTTGGGCTGAATCACGTTCTTGGACAACAACGTGCCGCCATCCTCGATCTGCATGTCGTCGAACAGCACGCCGAAATCCGGGCGGTCGACGCCCAGCTGCTGCTGCACCGCTTTAGCCGTCAGGCCAATCTTGCGGCCGACGATCTTGCGGCCCTGCGCCTGCCAGAGCTTTGTGTTGATCCCCTGCGCTGCATAAGCACCCGCAGAGTCCACGGGCTCCAAAAGATCGCGCAGTGGGGCGACGGGCTTCCCACCATAGGCTTCGCGAAGGCGCTGTGCTGCCCGTTCTGTTGCTGATTGCATGCCTTATTCCTCCACGCGAACTGGGTCGGTCCGCCGAATACAGACTTGCAATATAAGCGGCGAATCGTTCGCCGCACTTCCGCGCCCACCCTGTACTCTCACATCGTGAGAGACGTGGGGTATAAGAGGGGCATGGCAACGCCGTCATCGCAATCGTTGGGAAAGGCGCTCGAACTGCTGAGCCAGGTGGCAAAAGACGGCGGCGAGCACTCCATTTCTGCGCTGGCAGCCAAAGCGGGCATACCGCCATCGACCGCCTATCGTATTGCGGCCACCTTCGAACGCAGCGGCTTCATGACGCGTCTGCGTCGCGGGCATTACCTGCTCGGCCCCGCCCTGCTGCGGCTCGCGGACTCCCGCAGCTTTAACCGGGTGATGGTGGGTGTGGGACGCCCTATCGTTGAGGCGCTGGCGAAGGCGACCGGCTGCACCGCACATCTCGGCGTCTTCGAAGACGGGATGGTCACCTATTTGCTCAAGGCGGGACGGGCGAAGGACAAGCTATTCACGCGGCAAGGCACGCAGCTCGAAGCTTACTGTACTGGTATAGGCAAGGTGCTGCTGGCCGCCCTCCCTGAGTCGGCACTGGAGGACTATCTGGCGAATGGCCCCTTCATCCGCCTGACCGCGAACACCCTGACCGATCCGCGCGCTTTGCGAGCTGCGCTCACCGAGGTGCGGGTTCAGGGCTATGCCACCGACAATGCCGAGATGGATACCGATCTAACCTGTCTTGCCGTGCCGGTACGAGACAGTGACGGCAAAGTCCTCGCCGCGTTTTCGATTTCCATGCGGCAAGCAAACGGGAATCCGAACAACCTCTGCGTTCACCTTGACTCACTTCGTACGGCGGCGAACGCGCTCGTCAAACGGCTGTCGCCGCACCCTACGGAAGCTCAATACACCCGGTCGGGAATCCGGTAACCGCTACGCGGGGCACGGTGCTGCACCGGCTAACGTGTCTGCAGGGGAAGCACCGTCGATTCCTTGATTAC
This sequence comes from Steroidobacteraceae bacterium, assembly GCA_035276085.1. Lineage (GTDB taxonomy): Bacteria > Pseudomonadota > Gammaproteobacteria > Steroidobacterales > Steroidobacteraceae > DATELY01. The sequence continues at coordinate 16,364 of DATELY010000063.1, forward strand.
CGACAGCGCGATCATGGAGTTGATGGCCTGGACTCCGGGAATGCGTGAGAGATGGTCCAGAAAGAACGCCTCGTATGCTTCTATCGAAGGGACGACGATGCGCAGCAGGAAATCCTTCTCTCCCATCACCGTGTAGCAGTCGAGCACTTCGGGAAAACGCTGAATTGCCTTCTCAAAAACGGCGAGCGCTTCGCGACCTGTAGTGGAGAGCTTCACTTCGGCGAATACGATGACATTGAGGCCGAGCACGCGACGATCGAGCAGTGCCACTCGTGCCTTGATAGCGCCGCCTTCTTCGAGTCGTTGCAGGCGCCGCCACGCGGTTGTGCCGGTCATTCCGCATCGATCCGCGAGCTGTGCTACTGAAAGAGATCCATCCTTCTGCAGTGCGTCCAGTATGCGGGCGTCGGCTCGATCGATTGTGAGGGTCATGCGCAGTGGCTTCGCAACTACCGTGTGGAATGAACATTTCACCTGGAGCCGATCCCGCTTGCAACTCGCAAAGTTCATTGCAGGGCCCCGCGAGTAACATCCAACGTCCACCGCAGCGTGCGGCGGGATGCGGAAGAGTCAACGCGGGTGTCGTACGTGATCACGGCGAGCGAGGCTCGACCGATTGGCGCGACCCACGATAGTTCGGAGAAGACTCACGTGATTCAACGCTCGCGACTGCACATTCCTCATCCACCCGCGCGTCCGGGTGATCGACCGGACTTCAGCTATCTCAAGACATCACCAGCCGGTGCAATTGCTCGCCCCGACGTCAATGCGCCGTGCGCAGAGATCGAGCATCTCGCGATGGAGATGGTGCGAGTGCTCGATGACGACGGGTGCGCGCTGGGTCCTTGGAATCCACACCTCGAGGCGCCGGATCTTCAGGTCGGCCTGCGGCACATGATGCTCACGCGCGCTTTGGATGAGCGGATGCAGCGCATACAGCGGCAAGGCAAGATTTCGTTTTACATGAAGTCGACGGGTGAGGAGGCAGTCTCCATCGCGCAAGGCATGGCGCTGCGCCCGAACGATATGCTGTTCCCTTCCTACAGAAACCAAGGCCTATACATCGTTCGCGGGCGCTCGCCCGTGGATCTCATGTGTCAGTGCCTCTCAAACACGCGCGACATGTGCAAAGGACGTCAGATGCCGGTGTTCTATCACTGGCGCGACGGCAACATCTTTTCCATCTCCGGCAATCTGGCGACACAGTTCCCGCAGGCGGTGGGGTGGGCGATGGCTGCAGCCATCAAGGGAGAAGACCGTATTGCCGTCAGCTGGGTTGGTGACGGCAGCAGCGCAGAAGCCGATTTCCATCACGCCATGACGTTCGCGGCGGTCTACCAGGCGCCGGTGATTCTGAACATCGTGAACAATCAGTGGGCGATCTCGACGTTCCAGGGATTCGCCGGGGGCGAACAACGCACCTTTGCCGCGCGTGGACCGGGATTCGGCATCCCGGGTATCCGCGTCGATGGCAATGACTTTCTGGCCGTGTACGGCGTAACGCAGTGGGCAGCGGAGCGCGCCCGTCGCGGAGCCGGGCCGACGCTGATCGAACACGTGACCTATCGCGCGAGTGCGCACTCCACCAGCGATGACCCTTCGCGTTACCGACCCAAGGAGGAGTGGGAAGCCTGGCCCCTGGGCGATCCCGTTACACGCCTCAAGCAGCACCTGATCGGTCTGGGTGAATGGTCGGAAGAGCGGCATACGGCGCTGCAGAAGGAACTGGATGAACACGTGACCGCCTGCTGGCGAGAAGCCACCACGTACGGGACGCTGACGGAAGGACCAAGGCTCGACCCCTACGACATGTTCAACGACGTGTTCAAGGAGTTGCCGCCGCATCTGGCGCGCCAGCGCGCGAAATTGCGTGATGAACTGGAATCGGAAGGTTGAGCCATGGCACAGATGAACATGGTTCAGGCACTCAACTCCGCCATGGATGTGACGCTGTCGCGCGATCCTTCCGTGGTGATCCTTGGACAAGACGTCGGGTACTTCGGCGGCGTGTTCCGCACGACCGACGGTCTGCAGCGCAAACATGGCGAACATCGCGTGATCGATGCGCCGATTGCAGAAGGCGGCATCCTGGCCACCGCCATCGGGATGGGCGTGAACGGATTGCGCCCCGTGGCTGAGGTTCAGTTCGCCGACTACATCTATCCTGCGTTCGATCAGATCGTGAGCGAGCTCGCGCGCTTGCGTTATCGCAGCGCCGGTGAGTTCCATGCGCCGGTGACCGTGCGCACGCCTTGCGGTGGCGGCATTCGCGGCGGGCAGACGCATTCGCAAAGTCCAGAAGGCATCTTTACGCATGTGTGCGGCATCAAAGTGGTCATGCCGTCCAATCCATACGACGCGAAGGGTCTGTTGATCAGCTCCATCGAGGATGATGACCCCGTCGTTTTCTTCGAGCCCAAGCGGCTCTACAACGGGCCCTTCGATGGGGATCCGAACAAGCCGGCAGTGCCGTGGAGCACTCATCCGAAGGGGAACGTTCCGGAAGGCCACTACACCGTGCCGATCGGCCGAGCGGAAATCGTGCGACCCGGCAAGGACGTCACCGTCATTGCTTACGGCACGATGGTCCACGTGGCAGAAGCCGCCGTTGCGACGGCAGGAGTCGATGCGGAGATCATCGACGTACGCACGATGATACCGCTGGATACGGAGACGATTTGCGCCTCCGTGTGCCGCACCGGTCGCTGCGTGATCGTGCACGAAGCCACGCGCTTCAGCGGGTTCGGCGCGGAGTTGTCTGCCACCGTCCAGGAAGAATGCTTCTGGAATCTCGAAGCACCGATTCAACGCGTGACGGGGTGGGATACACCTTATCCACATGCGTTCGAATGGGAATATTTCCCGGGCCAGAAGCGAATTGCCGCGGCCCTCAAGCGCGTGATGGAGTCCGCATGACGCGGCATGTGTTCAAGCTTCCCGATCTGGGTGAAGGAACCGTCGAGGCCGAGATCGTCGGCTGGCTGGTGAAGCCCGGGGATGTTGTTGCCGAAGATGATCCGATCGTGGAAGTGATGACGGAGAAGGCAACCGTTGAAGTGCCCGCTCCCGTGAGTGGCCGCGTGGTCAGTGTCGTCGGGGCACCTGGAGATCGAGTCACCGTCGGATCGGAATTGATCGTGTTTGAAACGGATGCCGGTGCAGTGAACGAGCCGGCAGCGGATGCATTAGGCGCTTCCGCTGTTACCCGTGATGCCAAAGCGGCGGCTTCGGGACCTGCAATGGTGGATGTGAGCGGTTCCGACGCAGGTCGCACCTGCGGTTCTGGGCCAGTAGTTACTGAGCGCGTGCGAACATCGCCGGCCATCCGCCGCAGAGCGCGTGAGGCGGGTGTGGATCTACAACGGGTTCCCGGCTCCGGGCCGAACGGGCGGATTGTGCGCACGGATCTCGAGACGTTTCTCTCGCGCCAGAACGTCGCTCAACCCTTGCCAGTCACCAACCCGTCCGACGGAGAGCCGTCACGTCCTGTTACCACCGCCGACACCGAGGAAATCAAAGTCATCGGCCTGCGCCGCCTCATTGCCGAACGCATGAGCGAGGCCAAGCGCACCATCCCGCATTTCTCGTATGTGGAGGAAATCGACCTGACCGAGCTCGAGTCGCTCCGTAGATATCTCAACAGCAAGCTCGCCGCGGATACGCCTGCGCTGACCTATCTTCCTTTCCTGGTCATGGCGCTTGTGCGCGTGCTCGCGGAATTCCCGCAATGCAACGCCCACTACGATGCGCAACGCGGCGTCATCATTCGCCACCGATCTGCCCATGTGGGTGTGGCGACGCAGACTCCCGACGGGCTCAAAGTTCCCGTGGTGAAGGACGCGCACCTGCGCTCATTGTGGGACCTCGCAGCGGAGATCCGCCGCGTAACGGAAGCTGCGCGAACCGGAAAGGCAGCCCGAGGAGAGCTCACCGGCTCTACGATCACAGTGAGCAGTCTGGGCAAGCTCGGTGGCATTGTCTCGACGCCGATCATCAACGCACCGGAAGTGTCCATCATCGGTGTGAATCGCGCTATTGAGCGTCCGATGATCCACAACGGCGCTGTCGTAGTCCGCCGCATGATGAACCTGTCGTCGTCCTTCGATCATCGATTCGTCGATGGCCACGATGCGGCGGCCATGATTCAGGCGCTCAAGGAGCGACTGGAAAATCCAGCGACGATATTTCTCGACAATCCTCCTCGGTCGCAATCCAGCTGAAACGGTCCGCGCATACCGAGCGGGTGGTTGCAGGCGACGCCGGGTTCGCTTTGCGTCTCAGTCAGAGCAGTTTGCGCTCATCGAGTCCCAGTGAGCGCCCGATGATTTCGCGCATGATTTCCGAAGTCCCGGCGAAGATGCGGCTGATGCGCGCGTCCGTGTACATCCGGCTGATCCGATACTCCTCCATATAGCCGGCGCCGCCGTGAAGCTGGACGCATTCGTCCATCACCCGGCCTTCCAGCTCGCTGGTCAGCAGCTTGGCGGCCGAGGCATCCTCGGCCGAGAGTTGGGCCGCGTTGTGAAGCAGCACGCACTGATCCACGTATGTCTGCGCCATGTCCAGCTCGGCCCGCATCGAGGCCATTTTGAAGCGTGTGTTCTGGAACGCGCCGATCGGCTTACCGAAGGCGCGACGTCCCTTCACATAGTCCAGCGTCAGATCGAACGCGGTCTGGGCTGTCGCCGTAAAGCCGATGGCAGCGACCAGCCGCTCTTGCGCCAGGAACCGAGCGAGATAGCGGAATCCCTGCGTGGGATCGCCCAGCACGTTCTGCTTGGGCACTTTGACGTCATTGAAGAACAACTCGGCGGTATCCTGCGACTTCAGCCCCATCTTGCCGAGCTTGCGCCCGCGCTCGAACCCTTCCATGCCGCGCTCGACAACGAACAGCCCCAGGCCATGACTGCTATTGGGATCGGTACGCGCCGCGACGACGACCAGGTCGGACAGGATGCCGTTCGAGATGTAGGTCTTGGCGCCGTTGAGCAGCCAGTGGTCGCCCTTGTCCTCGGCGCGCGTGCGCATGCCGGCAAGGTCGGAACCGGTGGAAGGCTCCGTCATCGCCACCGCAAGAATCTTCTCGCCGCTGACGATGCCGGGCATCCAGCGATGCTTCTGTTCCTCGGTGCCGAGCTTATCGATATACGGCGCGACCAGATCATTGTGGAGATTGATGTAGAAGCCGATGTCGCCGTGACGCATGTTCTCTTCGATGATGATCTGCTCGAAACGGAAATCATCCATTCCCGCGCCACCGTACTTCTCGTCCGCCCAAGTGCAGAGCAAGCCCTGCGCTCCCGCCTTGAGGAAGAGCTCGCGGTCCACCATCCCCTGTTCGCGAAATCGCTCCACATGCGGAGCGACCTCGGCGTGCAGGAACTTGATCACGCTGTCGCGAAACTGCTCGTGCTCGGGTTCGAAGATCAGGCGCTTCATGCGACCTCGAGTTTCTTCACCGCAGTTCTGTCGCCGTAGAAGCTCTCGCCTTTCGCGGCCTTTTCCCGCAACCACGGCGAGGGCACGAAGCGCCGACCATACTTCTGTGCAAGCTTGTCGGCCTCGGCCACGAACGTCTCGATGCCGACCGTGTCGATGAAGCTGATCGTGCCGCCGGTCCAGAGCGGGAACCCCCAGCCATAGATGGCGCCGAGGTCGGCGTCCTGCGGCGTCGCAAGCACGCCTTCCTCGAGGCAGCGCGCAGTCTCCATGGCCTGGGCATAGAGGAAGCGCTGCTTCAGTTCCTCGATGTCATAGTCGCGCTTGACCGGGAAATGCCTGGCCAGGTCCTTCCAAAGGTGCTTCTTGCCATCTTGCGGATAGTCGTAAAAGCCGGCGCCGGATTTGCGGCCGCCGCGGCCCAGTGCGTCGCGCATCTTGCGCAGCGTTCGGACACCGGCCGGAGGGACATATTTGTCACCCTCCTCGGCAATTGCCTGATCCACGATCTTGAGCGGCAGATCGAAGGTCAGCTCATCGAGCAGTGCGAGCGGCCCCGTTGGCATGCCCACGGCCTTGGCCGCATTCTCGATCACGGCGGGCGGCACGCCTTCCTCGATCATCGCGCCGCCTTCGTGGATCAGCGTCTGGAACACACGGCTGGTGTAGAAGCCACGGCTGTCGTTGACGACGATCGGCGTCTTGCGCAGCTGTGCGATGAAGTCGAGCGCCTTGGCCAGCGTCTCTTGCGAGGTCTGCTTGCCCACGATGACCTCGACGAGTGCCATGCGGTCGACCGGCGAGAAGAAGTGGATGCCGATGAACTGGTCGGGGCGCTTCGAGGCCTGCGCGAGCTGCGTGATCGGCAACGTCGATGTGTTGGAGGCGAACACCGCGCGCTCTGGAATCACCGCCTCCGCCTTGCGGGTCGTATCCGCCTTGATGGCCGTGTCTTCAAATACGGCCTCGACGATCAGGTCGCAGCCGTTGAGCAAGCCAAAATCGGCCGTCGGCGTGATCCGAGCGAGAACGGCGTCCGCTTTGTCCTGCGACAGTTTGGCCTTCTCGATCAGCTTCGACTGGACTTTGCTTGTATAGGCCTTGCCCTTCTCGGCCGTTGGCACGTCACGGTCGAGCAGGACCACCTCTATCCCGGCATTGGCGCAGACATAGGCAATTCCCGCCCCCATCATGCCGGCGCCGAGCACGCCGACCTTCTTCACTTCGGACTTCGGCACGCCGGCCGGGCGACGGGCGCCCTTCTCTGCCGCCTGCTTCGAAATGAAGGTCGTGCGGATGATATTGCGGGCAACCGGATCGGCCAGCAGCGTCGCGAAATACTTGCCCTCGACCGCAAGCGCTTTGTCGAAGGGCAATTGCAGCCCTTCGAAAACGCAGGCGAGGATGGCGAGCGGCGCCGGGGTGTTATAGCCCTTCAGCGCGATAGTGGCGGTCGCCGCGGAATAGGCGACGGCATCCTCGGGCACGATCAGGCCCTTCTTTTGCGGCGGCACCCAACCTTTCTTGTCCCAGGGCTTCACGGGATCGGGAGCGGTGGCGAGCCAGGCGCGGGCACGGTTCATCGCCTCCGCAACGGGTGCAAGCTCGTCCACGATCTTCAGCTTCAGCGCCTCGGCGGGGGCGACGGAACGGCCCGTCAGCAGCAGATCGAGCGCCGTCTTCATGCCGGCGATGATGGCGAGGCGCACCGTACCGCCGGAACCCGGAAGCAGGCCGACGTTCACTTCGGGAAGGCCCACCTGCACCTTCGCATCGTCGACGAGAACCCGGTAATGGCACGCGAGCGCGAGCTCGAACCCGCCGCCCAGCGCGAGACCATCGATCACCGCGACCCAGGGCTTGCCCGATTGCTCCATGGCGCGATGCATCTGCGTCGCGCGCCGCGAGAAGGCATAGGCCTCCTGCTTGCTGTAGCCGCGGACGAGCTGCTTGAGATCCGCTCCGGCCATGAACGTCTTCTTGCCGGAGGTGAGGATCACACCCTTGACCCTCTCGTCTGCGGCGAGTGCCTTGGTGGCCTCCTCCATGTCGGCAATGAACGCATCGTTGACGATGTTCATCGACTCATCGGCATTGTCGAGGACGAGTGTCGCGAAGCCGTCGGCGGTCTTTTCAATTTTCAGATGTCGCATGATGTCTCGCTTCGCTCAAACGCGCTCGATGACGCAGGCTGTGCCGAGGCCGTTGCCGGCGCACAGCGTAATAAGGCCCGTGTTGAGGTCTCGGCGTTCGAGCTCGGCGAGCACGGTGCCAACGAGCATGGCGCCGGTCGCGCCAAGCGGATGGCCCAAGGCGATCGCGCCGCCATTCACGTTCACCTTCTCATGCGGGACATCCATCACGCTCATGAAGCGCATGACGACGCTGGCGAAAGCCTCGTTGAGCTCCCAAAGATCGATGTCGTTCTTGGTCATGCCGCCTGCCTTGAGCGCCTTTTCAGACACCGCCGCCGGCGCCGTGAGCATGATCGTCGGCTCGGAGCCGATATTGGCGTAGGCACGAATTCTGGCGCGCGGCGTAAGCCCGGCCTTCTCACCGAATTTCTTCGAACCGATGAGCACGATCCCCGCGCCATCGACGATACCGGAGCTGTTGCCGCCATGATGGACGTAGGTCAGCTCCTCGATTTCCGGGTAGCGATCCTTGACGATGGCTTCGAAGCCGGCCTTGCCGAAGGCTTCGAAGGACGGCTTCAATTTGGCGAGGCTCTCCATCGTGGTACCGGGACGCATATGCTCGTCATGATCGAGGACGACCTCGCCGAGCACGTCCTTCACCGGCACGATGGCATTCTTGAAACGCCCCTCTTTCCAGGCCTTCGCGGCACGGTTCTGGCTCTCCACCGCATAGGCGTCGACGTCCTCGCGGCGATGGCCATCGAGCGTTGCGATCAGGTCCGCGCCGATGCCCTGCGGCGCATAGTGATTCTGGAAGGCGATCGTCGGATCGGCTGCCCACGCACCGCTGTCATAGCCCATGACGGTGCGACTCATCGATTCGACACCGCCGCCGATGCCGGCCTGAATCATGCCCGAATGCACCTGCGCGGCGATGAGGTTGACCGCATCGAGGCCGGTGGCACAGAAGCGGTGAATTTGCTGTCCTCCAACCGTCTGCGCATACCCTGCCTGCAGTACCGCCGCGCGTGCGAGAACACCCCCTTGTTCGCCGACTGGCTGCGCCATACCAATGATGACGTCATCGAGCAGCGAGGTATCCAGATCATTGCGGTCGCGCACAGCCTCGAGCAGCTGCGTTGCCAACCGAACCGACGGAATCTCATGGAGCGCGCCGTCCGGGCGGCCTTTACCGCGGGGCGTGCGCACGTGGTCGTAGATGTAAGCTTCCATTGACGTTTTCTGGGAAATGTTGCGCTGAGACGGATTCCCGGGATCGTCGTCGCACTCCCTTACGTTCGCACCTATCTATCGTCAGGCTGAGTCTTCGACGAGGCGCAGGTTACGGCGTGATTAGACCTTCGTTGCTGCACATTCCAGTGCCGCACGCAGCCGTTGCGGAATCGAGACGGGACGTTCGTTCCTGCGGTCGACGAAGACGTGCGTGAAAATACCGTGCGCACAGGCCAACTCCTGGCCACCTTTGAATATGGCAATACCGTAGGTGACGGAGCTGTTGCCCAACTTGATGACCCGAAAACCACCTTCGATTTTTTCCGGAAACGAGATCGGCCTCAGGTAATTGCATTGCGAATGAACGACGTAACCGATCACATCGCCCTCGTGGATATCCAAACCGCCTTTTTCGATCAGGAAGCTATTGGCCACCGTATCGAAGTACGAATAGTAATTCACGTTATTCACATGCCCGTAGATATCGTTATCCATCCATCGGGTGGTGATGGGCAGATGATAGGCATATGACTCTCTGAGCAGCACTGGATCGGTACCCGCGCTCACGGTGTCCCCTGCACCCATAGTTAGTACGCCGCCTGATAAATCGCCAATGCTTCCTCACGTGAAACCGGACGAGGATTATTGACCAGCAGCCGCTGCTGCAACATGGCCTCGTCGGCGAGCCTTGGCAAATCCGCTTCCGGAATATTCATCTCCCGCAGCCGCGCAGGCATTTTCAGATCGCGGATCAAGGTTTCGATCGCTTCGATGAGCCGATTGCTGACAACCTGGCTGCTGCCTTGTGTCGATAGTGTCGGGACAGCCAGGGGCGCGAGCTCCGCATACGCATCGGCAACGATGGGTGCGTTAAATCTCAACACGGTGGGAAGCACCAGCGAGTTACTCAACCCGTGGGGAATGTGGTAGTTGCCTCCCAGCGGATAAGCCAGCGCATGTACCGCCGCTACCGGCGCATTGGCAAAGGACTGACCTGCGAGACAGGCGCCCAACAACATCGCCTGGCGGGCTTCGAGATTTTTTCCGTCATGTACTGCAGTATGAATATTGGCCCCGAGCAGGCGCAGTGCTTCGCGAGCGAGCATATCGGAGTAGGGATTCTTACGGTTCTTGCTCGTATAGGCTTCGATCGCATGCACCATCGCATCGACGCCGGTGTTGGCAGTGACGGCCGGCGGCAGGCCCAACGTCAGCTCGGCATCCAGCAGCGCCAGATCCGGCATCAGCTCATTGGATACCACACCGGCCTTGGTGGTTTGCCCAGTGGTCACAATGGCGACGGCGGTTACCTCCGAGCCTGTCCCGGCGGTCGTGGGTATCTGAATCAGCGGCATGCGCTTACCCTTGACCTTATTGACGCCATATATATCGGCCAGCGTCTCCCCGGAACGCGCCAACAGCGCAATCAATTTGGCTGTATCCATGGAACTGCCGCCGCCAAACCCGATGACGCCATCGGCCTTGAATTGCCTGGCTTGCGCCAGCGCAGCGAAGATCACGGACTCGGGTGGGTCGGCAATCACCTCGGTGTACGCTTGGAACTCCAGACCGGTGGCCGTCATCACGGCGCGAATCTTGTCGTAAAGGCCGGCGGCCACCACGCCGGGATCGGTCACGATCAGCGGCCGCCGTACATTCAAGGCCACACAAAGATCGCCCAACTGAGCAAGTGCGCCCGGCTCACTGATGATGGAATTCGTGGTGTCGAACCTGAAGGCTTTCATCGTTACCCCCTTGCAGCAGAGCCAGCTGGATAACCTCTATTTGTGCATCCCTTTCAACCAACCATGCTGTAGCCGCCGCTGACACTCACGACCTGGCCGGTCACCCAGGAAGTCGCGTCGGAGGCCAGGAATACCACCATCGGCGCCACATCGTTCGGAAAACCCATGCGATGCAAAGGATATTGTTTCTCGATTTTGGCCCGGTTGGCCTCCAGCCATTCTTTGTCGCTGTGCGAGGTTTCCAACATGCCAAAAGCCACCACATTGGCACGCACATCGTGGCGGCCCAGTTCTTTGGCAATGGATTTCGTGAAGGCCACCGCCGAACCGCCCGTCGCTGCTTTGACCGACAAATACGATTCACCCACACGCGCTGAATCGCCGACGATATTGACGATGCGGCCATCCTTCTGATCCACCATGTACTTTGCAGCTGCATGGCAGGCATTGATGATGCCGTAGTGACAAACGTCGGTCTGCTCTTTCCATTGCTCCGGGGTGCTCTCCGTGAAGCGCTTTTGAATGACGAGACCGGCGTTATTAACAAGAACATGTAGCGCGCCAAAATCGGCCACGACCTGGTCAACCATGGATTTCACCGAGTCATAATCGACGACATCGGCCCGGTATGCTTTCGCTTTTCCGCCCGCCGCAGTAATTTCCTGCACCAATGCATTGGCCTCATCGGCCGAACCGCGGAAATTGATGGCCACAATGGCACCTTCGGCCGCCAGCGTGCGGGAGATCTCAGCGCCCACGTCACGCGCGCCACCAGTCACCAGAGCCACCTTGCCTTCTAAACCCAACTTCATCGATTGATACTCCTTGAGTTCGTACTTTCCGCTTGAAAGACGGTAACGAGTCGTTGAACGGTTTTGAGTCAACTTCGAGCACTGCGATTGGAATTTCTGCCCGTTTCAATCAACCGGAAAATCCTTTCGGGCGTTACCGGCAACACGTTCACTTCCTGACCTAAGGGTGCAAGCGCATCGGAGACAGCATTGGCAATGGCTGCCGGTGCACCGATAGTGCCGCCCTCCCCCATGCCACGAATCCCACCCAGCGTATTCGGCTTATCCAAATCCATGTGAACGACCTTCATGCGCGGGATTTCCGTCGCCGACGGCACCACGTAGTCCACCAGACTCGCGGTCAAGTTTTGCCCTCGTTCGTCATAGATCACCTCTTCGAACAGCGCCGCACCGATGCCTTGGGCAACACCGCCATGCAACTGCCCATCGACGATCATCGGATTGATCACCTGTCCGCAGTCTTCCGCAACCGCATATTGCTGTACTGTGACTTTGCAGGTAACCGGGTCAATTTCGACGAGTGCTATATGGGTAGCCGACGACGTCGTACCCCACTGCGGATCGTACATACGACTGACGGAGAGCTCGCCCAACTCGTTCTTGATCTCCACCGGTATCGCTCCCATCTGGGAGTAATAGACCTTGGCCAACTCCTTGAAGGTCATTCTTCGGTCGGACCGTGCTGCAGAAAAAATTCCCCGCGCCAACGTCACTTCTTCAATGTCGACACCCAGTATCAGGCTCGCGACCTTCAATACTTTTTCCTTCAACGCAGCGCAGGCCAACATTGCAGCCCCCGCGCCCATCGCTGCACCTCGGCTCGCAAACGACCCGACGCTGTGCCCTACAGCCGCGGTATCTCCCTGGATAATGCGCACCTGATCTATCGAGATATAGAGCTCGTCCGCAACGACCTGGGCCAAGGTTGTTTCCAACCCCTGGCCGAAGGATGTGACGCCGAAGCGAGCGGTGATGCCGCCGGTTGAATCGATGCCGATATGTGCCGTTTCGGTACCGGTATTAATGGGCATTCCCGGAGATGCCGACAAGCGTGAGCCGATGCCTGTCAATTCCGCGAACGTGGCAATTCCAATACCGACCATCCGGCCTTCAGCTCGCGCTCGAGCCTGCTGCAGGCGAAGCTCTTCGTAGCCGATGGCTTCACAGGCATTATTGAGACCCTCCACAAACCCAGACTTGTCCCAGAGGATGCCGGAGGCCACTTTGTACGGAAATTCGTGCGGCTGCACGAGATTGCGCAAACGCATCTGCCTGGGGTCGAGCCCCAGTTTTCTTGCAGCCATGTCGACCAGCCGCTCCATGACATAGGTGGAGACGGGACGGCCAACGCCGCGGTAGGGCCCCATCGGAGGCTTGGATGTCGCTACGCCGCGCACACGCGCAGAGTAGTTCTCCACTTTGTAAGGGCCCGGTAAGAAGCTGATGACCTGGACAGGTTCGATGCCGGCGGTCCAGGGGTAAATCGAGTAGGCACCTACATCCCCGATGACATCCGCGCGTATCCCTAAGATCTTGCCGTTCTCATCGACGGCCATTTCAGCGTCGATGATCTCATCGAAGCCCTGACTGGTCGCGATCAGATCTTCGACTCGATCTGAGCACCATTTAATGGGGCACTCCAGCTTCCGCGCCAGAATGCAGACCAATACCTCTTCCGGATACAGCGAAGTTTTTCCTCCGAAACCGCCGCCGACATCGGGCGCCACGACACGCAAGTGGCTGCCGGGAATATCCAGCGCATCCACCAGCACGTCGCGAATGACCCCGGGAACCTGAGACGAGGTGTACAGCGTTAATTGGCCTTCCGCGGCATTGAAGCTCGCCAGATAGGTGCGATTTTCCAGTGCGAGCGGTGTCTTGCGATGGAAGCGAAAGCGTTCCTTGATCGACACTGGCGCTGTACGCAGCACTTCACCCACATCGCCACGGTTGAACTCTCGCTGCACGATGACGTTTGACTCAAAGCCCTCGTGCAGCAGCGCCGAACTGGCTTTGGCGGCCTCTTCCGGGTCAGTGACCAACGGCAATTGTTCGAATTCGATTTCGACCAGCGCTGCGGCATCCTCGGCGAGGTAACGACTCTCGGCCACAACGGCCACAATCGGCTCACCCACGAACCTGACTTTTTCTTCGGCAAGAATCTGCATGGCCGTCGGTTGGTAGTTGCGCATGCGCGACCGCGCCAGAATAGGATGGCAGTCTTCCCGAATATCTTCCGCGGTAAAAACGGCCACTACCCCGGCGCTTCTTCCAGCCGCCGCTGTATCGATGTTGACGATGCGCGCATGAGAATAGTCGCTACGCCGAAAAGCCACATGCAGGGTTCCCGCCAGCCGGATGTCATCGACATACTGACCACGACCGGTCAAGAGCCGCGGGTCCTCCCGTCGCTTCACTCTGGCGCCGACGTACTTTGGCTGCGCTTCATCAACATGGTTTGGGCGCGCTTCATCAGCGCATCCTGGATACGCTACCTCAGCGTGCTTTGGGTGCGTTTCATCAGTCATAAAACTGGATGCCTGTTTTCAACGCCAGCCACTGCGCACTATCGTGACCGCAGATCACAGTCGCGCCACTGTTTTCGATGCGTTTGATCTCCGCCAGCGAACCCATCAATACGTTTGCGTCCCAGGTGGTTCTGGGGATGGTCTCGCGATCGAGATTCTCACGTACGCTCACTGCGTCGGACGCCAGAAGAAAACTGCCGCTCTTGTCCAGGTTGACGATGGCCCCGCTCATGCCGGGTGTATGTCCCGGCAGCGGCACGAGAACGATACGGTCGTCGCCGAAAATGTCGGTTTGCTCGACAAATTGTTTCAGCGGCATAGGGTGATCCCAATCAGCGGGGATATAACCGAGCTTGATGGCATCCGGTTCATGCACCCGGTTGAATTCCGCCTCGTGCACGAAGAACGTCGCCCGCCTGAAAAATTCATTACAACCACAATGATCCGAGTGGTAGTGCGAATTGATGACGATATCGATATCCAGAGGCGATAAATCCAATCTCGCCAGTTCGGCAATCAGGGTGTCGTTCCGATCCATCACCGGCAACATGGCCCGCGCCATGGCCCCCCAGCGACCCTCGGCATCGTCAATCACGCTGGGATGACAACCCGTATCGAACAGCACGTTTCCTCGTGCATGACGCAGGAGCACGCAATTGACCGGCAGCTCGACCTTTTCGCCTTTTTGCGCTTCCGGATAATAGACACTGCGGTTCATGCGCAGCTTGCCGCCCGAGAGGATGTGCATTTTCATACCTGCATTTTCCTCATCAGCCGCTCGGCGCCCAGCGCTTCCTTGGCTGCCTTCACGGCGTCGACAATGTGCTGATAACCCGTGCAGCGGCATAAATTTCCCGAAAGCCCGTCGCGGATCTGCTCTTCCGTATCCAGGGGGTATTTCTTGATCAGGTCTTCCACCGTGGCCAGCATGCCCGGGGTGCAGAATCCGCACTGTAGAGCGTGGCATTCCTGAAACTTTCTTTGCACCACACTCATGCTATTGGGCTTGCCGTGGGCTTCCACAGTCGTAATCTCGGCGCCATCTGCCTGAACCGCGAGTGTCAGGCAGGAGCGAACACTGTCGCCGTTCATTTCCAGTGTGCAAGCTCCGCAAATACCATGCTCACAGCCCACGTGGGTGCCGGTGAGATTCAGGATGTCCCGAAGAAAATCCGATAACAGCATGCGGGGCTCAACGCTGCGTTCGACCACTCTGCCGTTCACTGTTAGGCGAATCTGCTTTTCGATTGGCACGGCTACACCTCCACCGCAGTGCGCAGGCGTGCCCATGCCTGTTTCAACGAGCGCCTGGACATGGCGTAGGCGAGGTGCTTTCTGTAATCGGCGGAGGCGTGCAGGTCTCCATTTGGATTGACGCTGTCACGCACCCGGCTGGCGACCCGTTCGATCAGCTCGTCATCAATCGCCTTTTGTCCTTTGATCAGCTTCTCTGCTGCGGAGATGCGCAGGGCCGTTTCATCCACGCCCATGACGGCGATACGAGCATCGACGATTTTCTTGCCACCCGTCAGAAAGCCTCCGCCCATCGACAGCGTGATCGCGACCGCGCAGACAGCAAAATCGCCGGGCCGGCGGGCAAACTCGTCGAATACGTAAACGGTATTGTTCGGAAGCGCGGGAAAATCAACGCAGACGAGAACCTCATTGCTTTCGAGATTGGCCGTCAGCGCGCCCCGCAGAAAGTCGCGGGCTTCGAGTATGCGGATGCCCTCGGGGCCCTGCAGATGGATCTGGGCATCCAATAACACCGCCAACATGGGCCACTCCGCAGCCGGATCGGCGTGACTCAGGCTGCCACCGAGCGTGCCTTTGTTGCGAATCGCGAGATGCGCAACATGGCGCATCGCCTCGCAAATGACCGGGAATCTCTCCTTCACCAGTGATGAGGTTTCCACTTCATGGTGGCGGGTCAGCGCGCCAATCGACAGTCCTTTACCCTTCGCCTTGATGCCTCTTAATTCCGGAATCCTGGTTATATCCACCAACAGGTCGGGAGTGACCAACCTGAAGTTCAGCATGGGAATCAGGCTTTGCCCGCCCGCAATGATCTTTGCATTCGCGGAAGTCGCCAGCAAAGAAATGGCATCGTCCAGGCGCTCTGGCGCGCGATAATCGAATGGAGCAGGTTTCACGATCAGTACCCCTTGAACTCAGGAGCTCGCTTTTCTGCGAAGGCCCTGAGCCCCTCGTGATAGTCGTGACTCTCTCCCGCCGCTTTGATCAATTGCGCTGCCTGACGCGCAGCCTCGGGAGTCACCGTGATGGCGAGACCGTTCAGAATGGCCTTGCTGCCGGATACGGTGAGAGGCGCTGCAGACTTCAGCTTACTCACCAGTGCCGACAGTTCGTCCCGATAGCTGTCTTTGTCAGCAACGCAATCCACCAACCCGATGGCCTTGGCTTGCTCCGCACTCACGCGCTCGCCGGTGTACAAGATCTGCTTGGCCTGCGTCAGTCCCACCAGCGCCAGGAGTGTCTGGGTTTCCCGCAAACCATAGACGATGGACATTCTGGCGGCGGGAATGAATAGCTGCGAACCCTGCGCGGCTACACGGAAGTCGCATGCCATGGCCAGACCCAGACCACCACCGACACAGTAACCCTCAATCGCGGCAACGACCGGCTTGCGGCATTCGAGAATCGCGTCGCAGGCGGCATCTACAGCAGCTTCGTAGGCGTCGACCTGTTCAGAGGTGGCGCGCACTTCGCCAAACTCACGGATGTCCGCCCCGGAAGTGAAATTACCACCAGCCCCTCTCAGCACCACGCAACGAACGGCGCTATCGTCGCTCAGATCATTGAAAATCTGGTTCAACTCCTGCCACATCCCCAGCGACACGCAGTTCTTCACTTCCGGCCGATTGAGGACAATCTCCGCAACCTGGTTGCCGATATCCACGTCGATATAACCGGTCGCCATGACACGCGCGTTCGATGTCCTGAGCTTGGGTGATATCGCACTACCTGGCAGTGAAGGTGTGTGCGCGGGCATTGCCTTTGCAGAGACACTGGCCGCCCGTACTGGGCGTTGATCGTCCGCTTCGATTTCTTTGACGTTGCCGGATCCAAGGAAACGCGCAACGAACGACATGAACCTCTGCCATGCGCCAGGCTCCGCGGTCGTTACCAACTCGGTTTCTTGCGGCATGGTGCCGCCGTTCTGTACGACCAACGCGAATCTGCGAAAGAACTCTTCCGCCCAATTACGGGCCGTCGATTCAATCAGGCGGGTTCCGAGTTGAGCCAGCTTCCCTCCTAAGTTGGCTTCAACGCTGTAATCGAGTTGGGTGGTTTCCAATGACTCATTCAGCCTGACTTTGATCACCGCGTTGGCAAAGCCTGACAGCCCTCCTTTGCCAGTGGCAGTCAGCGTGTAGCCCTCCGGCCTGACCGCGTCAGAGAT
The DNA here is from genome assembly GCA_035276085.1 of Steroidobacteraceae bacterium. Classification (GTDB taxonomy): domain Bacteria; phylum Pseudomonadota; class Gammaproteobacteria; order Steroidobacterales; family Steroidobacteraceae; genus DATELY01. The sequence continues at coordinate 33,683 of DATELY010000063.1, forward strand.
AACCGCATAACCATCGAACTTCGTCTTGATGGGCCCGACCTTGGCAACCACGGTGGCCACGAATTTCTCGGCCGATACCGCCGTCATGGATTCGCAACCGGGGACCGCCTGCCGTATGACCACCGGATCATTCAAACTCTTCCAAACCTTCTCCCGCGGAAACGGAAGCTTGGCATTGCCTAGAATTTCCATGAGTGGGACGTAGAGGTTCTTTTGTGATCCAGGAATACCGATTAATTCACGCGACGCTGTTTGATTGCATGCGTGATCGCCCGACGCATCACTCGAGGCTCGACAAAAAAGACGGCGCAGCGATTCAGCCCGCTTGCCCTGGCCGGGTGATGCTTGCGTGCAAGTTGAGCTCAGGACGCCCTGTACGCAATAAACAAGGATGTCACGCATCGTTCAGCGCTTCCCTAAACCTATCACCCATCCTTAGATAGGGCCTGCACGTGACAACCTGACCTATCGTCGAGCAGGCATATGAAGCATGGTCAAACAGTCCTTTGCTGGGGTTTGATGGGTCACTTCCGACTCCATTGTTTAACCCGAAGTGACTGAAGCCGCCAAGGCGTGGCCAGCGCTGTTCGGCACACGAACCGAGTATCTCCTCTAGAGCGCTGGTACGTAGCACTTCGATCGACGGTCCGCTGCTTTGGTACGGGCAATCCAATGACGGCAGATTGCTGGCGTTCCGCTAAGTCGGAGAACAGTCGCGTGACTCATCTAAAAACGAGCTATTGCTGCGGCACATCGAGCGAACCGCTGATCTACGACACCATCGGCAGTTATCTGGACAAGATAACGGAGCGGAATCCGAACAACCTGGCATTGGTGGTTCGTCACCAGGGAGTCCGTTGGACTTACCGGGAATATAAAGAGCGAATCGAACGACTGGCCGCAGGCTTGATCCGGCTGGGTATCCGACCGGGCGATCGCGTGGGCATGTGGGGCCCGAACAGCGCGGAGTGGGCCCTGGTGCAGCTTGCGACTGCAAAAATGGGCGCCATCCTGGTCTGCATCAATCCCGCCTATCGAATCAACGAGCTCGAGTTCGCCCTGAATAAAGTGCGGTGCAAGGCCCTCGTATCGGCGGAGCGTTTCAAGTCCAGTGAATACCTGATCATGCTCAGGGAACTGGCGCCGGAACTGGCCCACTGCGAACCCGGCCGACTCAGCGCGAAAAGACTTCCACACCTGCAAATCGTTATTCGGCTGGGCGCGGAGAAAGCACCGGGCATGCTGAATTTCGCAGAAGTATGTGCCGCGGCTGGCGAGGAAGACTACGACCAGCTGGGAACAATTCAAAAAGAGCTCTCACCCGACGACCCCATCAACATCCTGTTCACCAGCGGCACGACGGGCAATCCAAAAGGCGCAACACTGACCCACTGCAATTCGCTGAACAACGCGCTCATCCATGCCCGGGTGATGAAATTCGCGCCTCAGGATCGGATCTGCATTCCCGTGCCCCTATATCACTGCATGGGGATGATCCTGGGCAACCTGGGGTGTCTGGTTGCGGGAGCCACCGCCGTCTACCCGAATGACGCTTTCGACCCGGGAATCACACTGCAGACATTGCAAGACGAAAAATGCACTGCCATGCATGGGGTCCCCACCATGTTTGTGATGATGCTCGATCATCCCAGCTTTGCGGAATACGACCTCTCGACTCTGCGCACCGGGATTATGGCGGGGGCTCCCTGCCCGATCGAGATCATGCGTCGTGTCATCGACGATATGAACATGAAGGAAGTATTGATCGGCTATGGGTTGACCGAATCCACTGTGTGCAATCACGTCACGGAGATCGACGACCCGCTGGAAAAACGCGTCGAGACTGTTGGACGCGCCATGTCCTGGACAGAAGCCAAAATCGTCGACGACCGTGGCCGCATCGTCCCAATCGGCGTGAACGGCGAAGTGTGCGTACGCGGCTTTGGAGTGATGCGTGGCTATTGGGACGACCAACAGAAAACCGCAGACGCCATCGATGAACAGGGTTGGCTCCATTCCGGAGATATCGGCGTCATGGACGGCGACGGCTACGTACGCATCGTGGGCCGTTTGAAAGATATGATCATCCGCGGCGGTGAAAACATCTATCCGCGAGAAGTCGAGGAACTTCTTTACGCACACCCCAAGATTGCAGAAGTCCAGGTGTTTGGCGTTACTGACCCTACCATGGGCGAAGAAGTCTGTGCCTGGATCAAACCGCGTGAGAGCGAACAGCTGACCGAGGAGGAGGTGATCAGCTTTTGCAAGGACAAGATCTCCTACTTCAAAATTCCAAAATACGTTCGCTTCGTCACCGAGTACCCTATGACGGTTACTGGCAAGATTCAAAAGAACAGGATGAGAGAACGCATGCAAATCGAACTGGGAAACGCGTAAGAACCGAAGGAAACACACGATGAGCTACTACGCAGATGGCATGCTGGATCCGGAAAATGCACAGTTGGTGCAATCGGGCTTCGCGCAGTGGATGAAAACCGATGGACTGAAGCCAGCGGACATTGCCGCTCGCTGCTCGGTCGATGTGCTTCAGGCTGCACTTTCCCACCTTGATGGCGTCAAGGTCATATCGGCGACAATCAACCGCTCGGGGAAGTTCGCGCCACCCGAACCACATTGGGTCCCCAACATGGCTCCGGCACCGTCTTTGATCCTGGGCCTGCCGGACTTCTGCGAGGTACTCATCCACCAGGACACACCGGGCAACCATGTCGCAAAGATATTGGTCTGGGTACCGCTGGCGTGGAATCAGCGGTTTCTCGCAACCGGCGGCATGGGAAGCATCACCGGGCCAGTGTGGTTCGATCAACCGACGATCCGCACGATGACGATGCCAATCGCGCTTCGCAATGGCTTCGCGACGGCGGCCACCGACGCAGGCAATCGCGATCCACGATTTTTCGAATGGCCGATGAACCCCGACACAGGTGCCCTGGATTGGGAACTCCTGCGTAATTGGGCCTATCGCAGCAACCATGACATGGCCGTGGTCGCAAAGGCCGTGATCGAGGCCCTGCATGGCAAAGCGCCATCCTATTCGTACTATGCGGGCTGCTCGGGTGGCGGTCGTCAGGGGCTGGCATCCGTCCAATACCACCCGGAGGATTTTGATGGTGTCTGGGCCTCTGATGCTGCACTCAACTGGACATCTCTCTGGCCTGCAGCGATGTGGCCGGCACTGGTCATGAAGGAACTCGACAATGTCCTGCCGGAAGCGAAGCTCGAGGCCTTCCGCGCAGCTGCGGTCGAAGCTTGCGATGGCGCCGATGGTCTGCGGGACGGAATCATCGGGGTCGCTGAGTTCTGCGACTTCGATCCCCATACGATCGTCGGCCAACCAACGTCCGCAGGCGCGATTACTGCCACGGATGCAGATGTGATGAAGATGCTTTGGGACGGTCCCCGCCGTGCCAATGGTGAGCGCTTAGGCTTCGGTTTGCCGCCCGGCACGAACAGCTGGGGCTTTGTCGGAATGTGGAAGTCGAGCGAGGTGGACGGGAAACTGATACCCCTCGCGAGGGAAACCGCGGCCTATTATCGGTGGCTGCTCGAGGATCTCAATTTCGACTGGATGACGCTGGATTTCGCTCGCTTCGAAGAACTGACAGACCTGGGCATCAAGAAGTTCGCCGAATTCGCCATAAACAACCCCGACCTGTCAGGCCTTCGTGATAGCGGCGGCAAGCTGCTCATGAGCCAGGCTGTCAACGACCCCATCATCCAGTACGGCTGTGTCGTCGACTACTACCAGCGAGTGATGGACACCTGTGGCGGCGACATGCGAACAAAATCCTTCGCGCGACTATTCTGCACAGATGGCGATATCCACGGCACCATAGCGGGACTCGGGCCGGGCCTGACGACGGCATCCGCAATGACCGCGCTGATGAAGTGGGTCGAGAACGATCACCCCCCGGAAAAGATCATCGCGGAGCGCGTCGACGTGACTACCGGCAAGGTGATCGCGACTCGGCCCACCTTCCCCTACCCTGCTGCAACGAGCTACAGCGGAAGTGGCGATCCCAGCGACGCTGCGAGCTACGTTAGCACAATGGCCAAGAGCTCTCGGACGGACAACTCGTCAATTTAGCTCGAGGCCGCTTCTCGGGCTGGCCGGCATCTAAACGTTGCAGCGACTTCTCCGAGCGCGGTCGTTTCGCCGCGTTGGTTGCGCACGTCATAGGTCCTTACGATGATGCCTTCACCGGGCCTGGACTTCGAAGGGCGCTTTTCCTTGACGCTCATAACAAGATGGATCGTGTCGCCGATCTTGACGGGATTGACGAATTTCCAACTGATGCCGAGATTGGCAACGATGGTGCCTTCAGCAATGCCCATTCGAGCGCCAAACCCCGCAGCCAATGAGGCAATAAGGAAACCATGAGCAATGCGCTCACCAAACGGCGTATTTTTACAATACTCAACGTCGGTATGCATTGAATTCATGTCCGACGTCAAGGTTGCAAAGGTAAGTACGTCCCATTCGGTAATGGTTCTTCCGGGCGAAATCCACTCTTGGCCAACACTCATATCATCATAATAAAGACCCACAAAAATCCTCCTTCTATGGCCCGCGTAGCAGCCTTTCACTATTTAAATAAACAGTATTTCGCCTATCGAAGAAATTCGGCTGCGCTCACATTGCAATCTCTAAGGCGTTATTGGCTATCGACGTCACGCCTTTAACTCGGCTCCGGTGCTTGGGCGCCAATACGGCAGCACCATTTCGCCAGAGCCCTCTCGGAATACGACCTCAACGCTCATCCCGACAAAAATCTCCGCTGGATCGCATTCCAGAATGCGCGTGTAAAAGCGTACGGACGCATCTTCCTCGGTTGCGACGAGAGCAACGATGTAGGGCAGATCAGCAGCGAAGCTGGGATGAAACGCGCGGTGAACTATCGTGTAGGTATAGATGCTGCCGTGGCCACTGACTTCCACCCAGTCGGCAGTCTGCCCGCCACACCAGTGACACCCAGCGGAGGGGCGATGCCGCATCCGCTGACATGATTGGCATCGTTGCACCAGCAAAACACGCCGCTTGCAGCCATCCCAAAACGGCTGCGTCAAAGCATCTGGAACAGGAACGAAAGCCGTCACGACTATTTCCTCAACACCAGTGCGCTTCCTTGGGGACCACCAAAGCCACTCACAAGCCCAATCTCGGCGTTGGGGACCTGACGTTCGCCCGCGTCACCGCGCAATTGCGTCACTGCCTCGCAAACGACATTGAGACCGTGCAAGTAGCCCTCGTTGAGCATGCCGCCGCCTGTATTCACAGGTAGCGCGCCTCCTGGTGCGGTGGCGCCGGAAGTTATGAAGGGGCCGCCTTCACCCTTTGCGCAAAATCCAAAATCCTCAAGTTGACTGACGACGATGAAGGTGTACGCGTCGTAGATTTGGGCAAAATCCATATCGGAGGGACCGACCCCTGCGGACTGCCAAGCCCTGGGTCCCACATAATGAGAATACAGTCGACTGTAGTCTTCCCACTTCTCATAAGGCCGGCCCGCGCCCGGACCCATTCCATAGGCACCCCCGCGAATGTAAACCGGTGGCCGGCGAAGATCTTTGGCCCGTTCTGCGCTGGTGACGATAATGGCGCAGGCACCGTCGACTTCCCGACAGCAATCGAGCCGGGATAATGGATCGGAAATCATGGGTGCCGACAGGTATTCGTCAAGCGTAAGCGGTTCACGAGAGAATGAACGCTCATTGCTTATTGCCCATTGACGTTGGGCAATCGCCACTTGCCCGAAATGCTCCTTGGTCGTGCCGTACGTGGCCATGTGACGACGCGCCCACAGTGAGTACCAGACGGGAACGCCCAAAATGCCATAGGGCAGGAGGAACTGCATTTCATCGATCGCAAGACCGTCTTTTCCAAGTTCAGACGGCCTCCGCCCCGATCGGCCGTTCATTGCACGATAACAAATGACGGTCTCGCACATTCCAGACGTCACAGCCATGGCCGCTTCCAGAATGACCGCGCAGTTTGCCGGACCACCCTGGAATATTTCGTTGTACCAACGAAGTTCTCTGATACCCAGGGAACCGGCCACCACCTGCACCGGCGCCGTATCGTTTTGATGGTAGGTCAGCAATCCGTCGACATCGCTCGACTTCATGCCAGCATCGGTCAGCGCGTTTTGGCAGGCTTGGACTGCGAGCATCTCCGTGGTCACGCCTGACGCCGTCGAAAAGGGCGTGTAGCCGATACCGACGATGGCGCATTTGTCCCTCAACACATTAGTCACGACGACGCTGACCCCTGAGAATTGACCCGGTTCAGAGCCGGCACTGACTCTGAAGTTTTGATTACTGCCAGGCCGTCGATCAGCACTGGCTTACCCTCGTCAAGCATGATCGGATTCAGGTCGAGCTCCTCCAATGCTTCGCCTTGGGTGACACACCAGTCGCTTACCCGGCTGATCACTTCAGCCAGTGCATCCTCGGCACCGCGATTGAACGAGAGTAGCGTTCGCACAGCCGGAATCTCCGTTACCAATTCACGCGCGTCATCCAGCGTAACGGGCAGCGGGGCAAATGTGATCTGCTGCAACGCCTCCGTCAGAATGCCGCCCAGGCCGAACGTGAGAACGCGGCCAAAGCTGGCGTCGCGCGACATGCCGAGAAATAACTCCGGCCCGGGTTGCAACATTTTTTGTACCACTACGGCATCTACTGTGGCCGTTGGCGCACGCTCCCGCACTCGCTCGAGCATTCTCCCAAATTCGGCCACGACTGCTTCTTCGTTATGCAGTCCGAGCGCAATGCCCCCGACCTTGGCGCGGTGGGGGATATCCGGTGAAATGACCTTCAGCGCGACGGGGAAACCGATTGCTCGCGCCGCCGCCGAAGCCTCTTTCGCCGATGTGGAAACAATCTCGTCCAGCACTGGGACGCCGAATGATTTGAGCTTCGCCTTGACCAGATCTTCTGTGAGAACCTGCCGATGTCCTTCTTTGGGCGCGGCATCGGCCTTGGCGCTCACGTCAGCACCAGCGCCATGGTCTGGCGGCACGATCAGATTCAAAGCCTCGAAGCATTGAGCCAGATTGTCGAAGTAGGGAATGCCGGCTGCGGCGAAATGCTTGCCGACTTTTGACCCGCCAGCAATCCATGCGGCGGCGGAATATTTTTGGCAGGCCGCCAAAACGGGTGCTGATTCTTCCGCGAGGCGCTGCGCAATCTGATGCTCATAGGCACCCAGAATGACGGTTAAATCGATGCCGGGATCCGCTACGAGACATTCGAGAACTTTCGCAAACTTCTCAGGTTGGTAGAACAGGCCCGAGGTAACGTCGATTGGATTATCAAAGGACGCAAACTCAGGCAGCCATTCTCGCAGCCGCACCTTGGTGTCGGCACTCAAAGAAGGCACTGCAAACCCGCTTTCCTCTGCGAGGTCGGCCGCGATCACAGCCGATCCCCCGGATATTGCGAGAATGGCGACCCTGCGGCCGGCCGGAAGGGGACGCTTGGCCAGCAACAGTTTGCAAACCGCCACCAGCTCTTCCAACGTACGCACCTTCACGATACCCGCCTTGCGGAACAGGGACGAGCATATGGCGTCATTGGCGGCCATCGAGCCTGTGTGCGAGATCGCAGCACGAGCGCCGGCAGCAGCTCGAGCAGACTTGAAAACGACAATATGCTTACCCGCAGCCTTGGCTCTCTTGCCGAGTTCGAGCAACCGCCGGCCATTCTTGACCTGCTCGGCATAAGCGACGATGACCCTCGTGTTCGGGTCAGCGATCAAGTATTCGAGATAGTCCGTCAGACCCAAGCCGGTTTCATTGCCCGAGCTGATGATGTGACTGAAACCGATACCCTGCTTTACTGCAAGGCTGTAAAAGATCGAGCCCATTGCACCGCTCTGGCCAATGTATGCAACCGGACCGGGTAGAAACTGATCGCCATCGAATACTGCTGTGAACGAAAGATGTTTTCTCTTATGAAAATTAATACTTCCAGAACAGTTCACGCCCATGATTAACAGCCCGCTGCGTTGGGCAATATTTTTGAGCTCGGCTTCCAGAACTTGACCTTCCCCTCCGACCTCGGCGAAACCGGAACTGAGAACGATATAACTTTTAATACCGAGCTCCGCTCCCTTGCGGACGACTTCGGTAACTTGTGCCGCAGGTACCGAGATTACGGCAAGGTCGACCTGCGCACCGATCGCTTCAAGAGAGGGGTAACATTCCAGGTCCAGGATGCTCCTGTATTTTGGATTTACGGGATAAATGTCGCCATCAAAACCCAGCGACAACAAGTTGGCGACGATTCGGCGTGCAGGTCCATCTGCGCGGGCTCCAATACCCACAACAGCGATCGATGTTGGATCTAGCAAGCGATCAAAATCGTACTGCATATGTTTCAGTTAATTCCCAACCAGACCGAATCGTTCAAGCATTCAAAAACCATTCTGACCTTCTGACTGGAACGCCTCACCGTATAACTCACATGCTGTAGCAGAAGATCTCAACATCTGACTTCGATGGTTTCGCGTGAGCATGTAAGCCGTGATTAAAATTCGAGAACGAGTCTGCCTCGTATGCCTCCTGCGTCGAGGCGCCGGTGTGCTTCACGTGCCCGCTCCTTCGGATATACCCCTGCCACACGCACCGTGAGCTTGCCTTCCTCGACAAGCTGGCGCAGCTGATCCAGCTTTTCCCGCTCCTCCGAATGCATCTTGGAACGGATTGGAACAAACCTGACGCCGCGCTCCCCCACGCCGTTGTACATTCGCAATGTCACAACTGTCGCGTCATCGCGCAGGGCAGGAGCAAGACGATCATTGATCAACGCTGCATCGATCGCACCGTCGACTCCGGCGGGAAAATGTTCACGGACACGAGACGCCAGATCAGCTCCGCGGGGCAGAACAAGGTCAGCACCAAAGCCTGCGACAACCGGCTCATCCACTTTGGATGCATCGGCAACTACAACCAGCCCTGCTTGCTTGGCGAGTTGCACTGCATAGCCACCACAGGTCCCAGCAGCACCGGTAATCAGCACTGTATTGCCTGGCTTGAGAGCGAGCGTATCGATCGCGACGCGAGCCGTCAGTCCATTCATCAACACCGTGCACGCTTCCACGTCGGACGCGCCGCGGGGCGAGCTCACCGCCGAATTAGCGGGAACCGCTATCATTTCGGAATACGCGCCGTAAGAACCGTTCGGGGCCACGAACGCCATGACGTGATCCCCGATTTTCAAGTCGGTCTCTACCCTTTCGCCGACAGCCACGAGGATGCCCGCAGCATCCATTCCAGGCACATAGGGCGGAGGCGCGGTTCTCCCAAACATCCGAACATGTTCGCCAGTGCGGATCAGCGCATCCGTAGGATTTACCGCCGCGGCACGCACCGCGATCAGAACTTGCCCCGGACCCGCTATGGGATCTGGCAGATCCAGAATCTCAAGGACTTCCGGACCACCGAACTCCATTAACCCCACCGCTTTCACGTACGCCACTCTCCAAAATCATGCGCCAACGCGATAGTTCTTCCGCGCAGCGGCCTGTTTGCCTAAAGTACATACTACATGTGATTGCCGTCAAGCATGAGATTGCTCCGCCTTTTGCCGGTTGTCGGCGAGCCGGAGTCGTTGCCAGGCGCTCGGCTGTGCCAGACAATTTGGCGCCTCTTTGCCCCTTGACCTTGTTCCCGAATTTCGGACGGTTTGGAATTGGACTAAGCTGCCGTCCGAAGTCCTCCAAGACGGGAGAAGAGGACCATGAAGGGCAAGCGGTACCGATGATGCGCAGATCATCTATGCGCCGCGCGAAGCGGAGAGCGGAGCGCCGGTGCAAATCCGCATGCGCGTACGCCGTCGCAAACACATGTGCCTGCATCGAGGTCCGGCGTCTCAGGTGCAGACGATGGCTGGAGAATGGATTTCGTCCATGCGGTGTGAAAGCCGACTTCACCCACTTTGGAAAATCTACCGAGAACGGTAAATTGGGTCCCCACAACAGGAGGCTGCGCGATGAATGTTTAAACGTCTTGCAGCTCGGCTTCCCGTCTAAGACCGTCTCGTATTTGCATTAAGAGTGGCCCCTCATCGGGCTTTCGTCGTACCTAGGAACTTCAGTGGCAGCAGCGACATCTGATGATCAGTTGAGAAACCCACCCTTATCCGATCAGGCTCGAGATCGACTTCGTGCCGCTATCCTCGAGGGCAAGCTCAAGCCCGGAGAAAAGATCAATATCGAGCGTGTGGCCCAAATGTTCGGTATCAGCCGGACGCCCATTCGCGAGGCATTGAAGGCACTCGAGACGGAAGGATTGATTCAAATCAAGGTCAATCGCGGCGCCATTGTCGAGCCCCGAGTATGGCAGGAGATTCAGCATCGCTTTCGTATGCGAAGCCTGCTTGAAGGCTATGCAGCCGAGCTTTCCTGCGAGAAACACGATTTGAACCTGATTGCGGCGTTACAGGAAAATTGCGCTCTCGCGAAGAAGGAGGGCCAGACGTCGAGGGCATTGGACATGAAAAAAGCCCGCACGATCGCGGAACTCAATAGGGGCTTTCATCGGACGATATGGCTTGGTTCCGGCAGCCTGACACTGGTTCGCTTCCTGGAAGCGCTGGACCTGCCGCAATCGTTCAACGACTCCTTTTACAAGGTGAAGAGTTCCCGCGATATTGTTTGCCAACAGCACGAGGCGATCGTCGAAGCCTTTGTGCAGCGGGACGCACAAAAGGCAAAGTCCTTGATGGAGCGGCATATACAAGTTTCAGTGAACTTGCTTGCATCCCACGCCGGCGATAGAACCAATGACTTGTGCTGTTAGAGAAGCCATGGATCAACCGTAGTTGAGCTTCAAACCGGGCTCTTCCCAGCGGACCTTCACGAGCCGTCCGGATCTGAGCAGCGTAATGTAGGCGTCGCGCATGTCTTCACCGCCGAACGCAATGTTCGTGACGGTTCGGTCCGGCAATGGCATGAAGCGAGTTTCGCCCGTCGGCTGGAACGTAGTGATACCGCCGTTGATGATGGTCGCGACGCAAATCGCACCGGCAGCCGTGACGGCCAAGCTGTCGAAGGTGGATTCGCCGGTCGCGGCGCCGATGAATTCGGGGATGGGTCCATTGCTCTCCGGCGCCTTGCGGAGTTGCCCAGGCGCCTCGACCGCAAACCGATAAAGCCTGCCCGTCCAGCTGGCAGCGACGTAGAGGCTCTTCCCATCAGGCGACAGCCCCACGCCGTTGTAGCCCAAGCCACCGAAGAAGCCCTCGCGGATCTCAGACCCGTCCGGCCTGCACCAATAGAGGCCGCTCTTTTCTATTGTGCGATGACGCACGGTGCCGAAATCCGTGAACCAGATATCCCCTTTCTCGTCGAACACCAGGTCGTTGGGTGCGCTCAGGGGCCGACCATTCACGCTGTCGTAAAGTCGCTCGACGCGTCCGCTGGTGAGATCGACGCGCTCGATGCGACCGCCGCCACCATGTTCGCCCTGCTCGTTGCCTTCGCCCCCGCAATTGCAAACGTAGAGTGCACCGTCCGGGCCGATCTGGGCACCGTTTGGCCTGCCTCCTGTCTCGGCGACGATCTCGGTTTTGCCCGCGCCCCACGCACGGCTGATCCGGCCAGCCGACATTTCCATGACGATGACCGAACCATCCGGGAAGACGACCGGCCCCTCTGGTGCAGCGAGTCCCTCGGCAATCACCTCAAACTGCGTCTCCAACGCCCTTCTCCCCTGTCCGCAAATATTGCGTTGTGCTCACATTGCCGAGGAACTGGAGCGTCGTATCACGGTCCCGATCAAAAACGCGCAGGTGCCGGATAGAGGACCCGCCCCGCCGTTAAATCGGCTGCCCCGTGATACAAAATGTCACCCAACCGATGCTTGAATCGCCACGATCCGTCTTCGATTACGCAATGGTCGAGATATGCCGCCAGGTAGCAGGTACCCTCTCCATTGCGGTTGCTGATTTCGACGGTGTAGGCCCGGACGCGGACGGAGTCTTCGGTGTGCTCAAGGATGTGGAATCGAGGAGGGATCTGAAATAACCATTTCAAGCCGAACTTCTCGAGATTTACTTTGCCGCGAATCGTTTCCCGACCCACGCTCGGGGGCTGTCCCGCTGATTCCAATATCGCGTCTTTGCAGAAGGTATTAGCGTAACGGTCTCTGTCGTATGAGTTGATTGCTTCGGCATACTCAAAATACAGACCGTTAATCTTTTCCCATATTTCCGACATCTCTCATCCCCCCATCGATAGCGTGAGCATCGGGAACGGCCCTGCCCCCCTCGTTCCTGTGATCTTTCAGGCGCGCTCACTGGCGTATGCCGCCTTGTCCATCATTTTTTGCTCACCGAGGCTACCATCCAGAAGAGCAGCCATCATTCCTTCGATGAGATCGTCACCGCCCTGGATCCCCTGAATTTGCCACATTGCGGAAACAATCTGGGCCGATCCGCTTCTGTACACGGCATAGCCGATTGCCTCGATGACCCACTTCGCCCCCTTTTGACTCGCCAACTCCTTGAACTGGTCCGCAGTCACACCGCCTCGCAGGGTCGCCTGCGCCAGATCGACGATCTGGCGAGCCTCAGGCGTCAAAGAATCCAAGCGGTTTTGACGTATAGCAACGATGTCATCAGCCGATATCCCATTCTCCGCGGCAACGGAGATATTGCCTGCCTGCGTCCAACCGTTCACTAACAGTGGACTCAACCCCATATCGAGCCATGCGCGATCCAGTTCACTCAGCGTTCCTCGCACACCGCCGGTAATGAAGAAATCACCCATCTCCGCCCAAAATCGAGCCAATTTAGGGCTTTGCAACAGCCCGGCAAACAAAGGCGCAACGCGAAACTCATATTTGTCGCGAAGCATTGGCATATTCGCAAACTTGCGTTTGTCGCGTGCAACGACCCACTCCAGAGCTTCGCGTTCTTCCGCGCTCAGGCCGTCGATCTCGGGCAGTGGGAAAAAGGATGTGTTATTCGCATCATCCCCCTCGTTATCCCAATCGAGGTTGGCCCAGACCAACTTCAACAGCTTCAGCTGCGGCGATTCTTTGCCCGTCATTGCATCCCACCTCGACCAATGAATGCCCTTGGCTCAATATTACACGCGGCCTCTAATTTGAAATGCGGCCGACGACGGGCGCCTGGAAGCGGCAAACCTATGATTTAGAGTCATCCGATCAAGGTTCGCCGATGATGGGAAAATTTGGGTGATCGATCGTCTCATTGACAACGAGTCCCAAGCCATCGAAGGAGCGGTGCGGCGCGCCAGTATAGAGCGCGTCCGCTGGAAAATACGTCATGGCAAGGCCCCACCGAATCTTATCGGTAAGATTCGGGCCGGCCGAATGCGGAGTCAGGCCGTCATGGATGGTGGCATCGCCTGAATTGAGCGCCAATGGCGACGTTATCCCGCAGTGCTCGGCGACTCCCGGGAAGGCTCCCACCATGTCCTCAGTTTCGACATGCGAGTAGCGACCCAGCGCTCCAAGCCGGTGACCGCGGTCGATGAAACGGAGCGAGCCCATCTCGGGGGTCACGGGAGCAAGCGCGAGCCAAAGCATGATCATCGATTCGCGGTCGAACGGGAAATACGGTCGATCCTGATGCCAGCGCGTGGAACTAGAGCCGGTCGAGGAGTGAGGCCCCTTTACAAATAGCGTATTCCCGACCCGGCGCGCCTTGCGCGGTCCCGTCCAACGGTTGCTCATGAACCGGGCCGCGACATGCCCAAGGCTGCGAGAATCGTAAATTCGCCTGAAAGCCTCGCTGGACTTCGATGGCTCGTTATAAATATGGAATTGAGCCATCTGATGACTCCGCAGGCCCTTGTCGACCTCGTTACCTACGCGGGTAACGGTCGACCTGAGTTCGCCTTCGCCGACCATCAGACGTTGGGCCTCCGACCGCAAGAGTTCCGCGTCAGTCTCGCTGATCAGCTTTGGCAGCTTGACCCAGCCATGCTCGAAGAAGAACTCGCGCTCCTCTTCAGTAACATCCCGCGCAACTATCGTTTGATCCTCTAGCATCAATTCCGCCATCTCTAAATCCTCTTGCCCTTCTGTAGGCTTGGAGCGCAGCAGCCAACTCAGATGTCGAGATTGAACAACGTTGCCGCGTTGCCCGAGAGGATCTTCTTGCGCTTGTCAAAATCAAGGTGTCCGATGGATTCGACCATACGCTCCTGGATGCCAGGATAAATCGAAGTTGGATGCGGAAAGTCGGTCTCAAACATGACGCGATCGAAGCCGATTTCCTCCAGCATGTGCTGGGGCGCATATTTCTCAAACCAGTAGGAGACCCAGAAGTTCTTCGCGAAGTATTCTTTGGGACGCTTCTTCAAGCCAATTGATTCGGGAACCAGCATCTCGTTGAACTGATGGTCGAGCAGCTCGAGCACGAACGGCACCCAACCGATACCGCTTTCGATCAGGCCGAGCTTCAGATTCTCATACTTGTCGAGGATGCCGGAAACCATGAAATTCGCCATCGTCGCGGATATCGCGAGCGTATGGAGCATGGTCACAACCGTCTGGGTCTGGTGGAAATTGAAATTATCCCAGATGGCCGAGGCCGAATCTAACGCAGCGTTGATATGAAAATTCAATGGCGTGCCGGTGGAATTACAGATGTCGAAGAATTCTTCCCACACCGGGTTTATGCCGCCGCCTTCGGCTACAAAGGCATCGCCCGCGCGCTCAGGCCGATCAGGCATCACAAAGCCCTTGATTCCCATGTCGATCATGCGACGGGTTTCCGCAATCAACTTTTTATTGTCCCAATAGGGCAGCGTCGCCATGCAATTGATGCGGCCGCCCGACTCCTCCATGCGCTCGATGCAGGCGTCGTTGTAAATGCGAATGATGGTATCGACGAGTTCCGGGTCATTCAGCGCCATCAGAGCACCGGCCTGAGTCACCCCGCCGTTCTGGAAGCAGATATGCCCCCAGACGCCCATCCGGTCCATTTCCTCCAGACGCGGCTTCACCTGGAAAGAACCGGGATGGATCAAATCGTAGTTGGTAAAGGACAATTTCCCGAGCAGCTTATTGCGATCCTTGCTGACGACGTTGCCGCCGTAGGAGCCGAAGTCCCTGTCGCCGACAAACCAGCGGACGGCGCCGTTTTTTTCACCAACGCGCGGCATCTTGTCTTTCAGGCGGGCGGGAGCATTGCGCTGGAAGAGATCTGGCGGCTCGGTGAAATGAGTGTCGCAATCGATGATCTTGATGCCCTTGAACAGCGGGTGCACACCTTCGATGTATTGCGAATGATCTATTTCCCGAATGACGCCCCCCGCCGAGCGGCCTTCGTCCAACCAATATTTCCGCGCATCATCCTCGCTCGCCTTGATAGCAGTACTTTTTCTTGTAACGGGTGCCATGGTGGCCTCCTACTCAGTTGATCTGTGATTTTCCAGCGCGTCTGTAACGATATTTGCCCTACTGGTCGCCAAGCTTCTCGGCACCTCTTACCTCCGCACAGCGCATGCAGTTATGAAGCCCTCGTGGCTGAGGGCTGGAGGCCGGGCCGGGCGAGTGCCACATACCATGGAATATCGCTCGACTTCATTGCTTCGCCGTTGTGCGTCTCACAATGGAAAGTGCATGTAGTATGTGATTTTGGACTGCGGTGTCAATCAGAATTTCGGGCCGACGGGGTTCCGGCCGCCTGGGCTTCAAGGGTAATTTTCTCTACTCGAGATGAGAGTCCGACCTCCACAGGATGGGGCAAGAATCGGCTCGACAAGCGCGCTGCTCGATACGGTTGGGGCGCCGGCGCTAATGGTGCGCAGCGACAAGCTGAGACCTGCTTGACACGACGTCTATTACATGTAATGTGTAGTATGCAACTTGAGCAAGAGGAGAAAAAACTTGCCACACTTGGTCGAACCGAGCCGATCTGCCCGCCCCGCCGATGGCGAGCGCTCCACAATAAAATTGTTCCGCTTCCGCAACGTGTTTCCCGTGCAGTGGCATGAGAACAAGATCGGCGCAACTCATCGTCCTTGGTGGTTTTACGACGTTCGTGATGTCTCGGACTGGTTCAGCATGTTCTGTCTGTCGTGCCTCCAGCCGGGGCAGTCGGAGGGCTTCCACAGCCATCTTTCGCAGCACGAGGGACCGTACGAGTGCTGGTATTTGGTCTATCAGGGAAAGGGGCAGATCCGTACAGAGTTTGCCGACCATGATGTCGAGAAGTTTGACGCCGCCTTCATGCCGCCAAACACATCCCATCAGATGCGGAACAATTCCGACGAACCGCTCTGGTACGCGACGCTTTCGTCGCGAGGCGGACATCCGCTCAGGGTCGACACCTATGCGATGGAGTGCTCTGAGGCGCGCCCGGGTTATATGGAAGAGTACGAGCGGATTATGGCCGTGAGAAAAGAAAACGGCCTCCCCGTTCCCTGAATTCGGCCGCCCGCAGATCCGAAAAGCCGAAAAGGGCCGCGCGCATTTCATCGCGGAAGTCCATATGTCAGGGGAACCAAGTGCGATTTTCAGGGGCGTCGTGCGTAGTGCACGACGTACTCCGAGCGCCGTGGCGATCCGTTATTCCAAGCGTAGCTGGACATATGCCGAGCTTGTTGCGGCCACGATCGCCTTTGCTGATGAATTAACGCGCGAGGGCATTCATGCCGGCGATCGCGTCGCATTCCTGGGTCGTAACAGCGATGCATACGCAATCGGCTTTCTGGCCGTTCAGTACCTAGGCGCAATTCATGTGCCCATCAACTTCATGCTTCGGGAACATGAAGTAGCCTTTATTCTCAACCACGCCGCACCTCGGTTGTTGTTCGCAGATGACGAGTTCATGTCGGTCGCGGAGACAGCAACCCGGGCTGCTCGCCCGCATGTACGCTGCTATTCGTTGCGGGCGCCTGAATCACGCAGCGCTTTCGATTTCCCCGAGGAGGAACGCGAAATAGCACAGCCACCGCGCCCAGCGCAGCTTGCCTATACGAGCGGCACGGAATCAGCTCCCAAAGGTGCGCTGCTGTCGGACCAAGGGCTGGTCCATCAATATCTCAGCTGCATCGCCGTTGGCGAATATCTGGAAAGCGACATCGTCGTCCACGCACTGCCGCTCTATCATTGTGCTCAGCTTCATTGCTTTTTAATGCCGTCACTGTTCCTCGGTGCCGAAAACATCATTCTCGATCGAGCCGATGCTGCCGAGATTCTCGAAACAATCCAGACCGTGGGCGCCTCTTCCTTCTTTGCTCCGCCAACAGTGTGGATAAGCATCCTGAGGCATCCGGGTTTCGATCCGCAAAAACTGTCGACGCTTCGCAAGGGATATTACGGCGCGTCGATTATGCCGACGGAAGTGATCCATGGCATGCGACGACAACTCCCATGGCTGAGGTTCTGGAATTATTACGGGCAGACGGAATTGGGTCCTCTGGCAACTGCGCTTCGGCCTGACGAACATGAAAAGCGGCCCGCATCAGCCGGCCGTCCTGTGCTGTTCGTCGAAACGCGTGTCGTCGACGATGCCATGCGCGACGTAGAGCCCGGCGTAGTAGGAGAAATCGTCCATCGCTCGCCGCAACTCCTCATGCGCTATTACCGTGACCCGAAGCAGACCGCGACCGCGTTTGCGGGCGGGTGGTTCCACAGCGGCGATCTCGGCGTCATGGATGAACAGGGATATATAACGATCGTCGATCGCAAAAAAGACATGATCAAATCGGGTGGCGAGAATGTCGCTTCGCGTGAAGTTGAAGAAGCCATCTACAGACATCCCGCGGTCGATGAAGTCGCCGTCGTCGGGCTGCCCGACGCCAAATGGGTCGAACGGGTCTGTGCGGCCGTCGTGCTGAAAGCAGGTGCCACGACTACCAGCGAGGATATCCTTCGAGTTTTACAGGATATGGCGGCTTTTAAGCGCCCAAAGCAGATCGTTTTCGTTGCAAGCTTGCCAAAGAATCCATCGGGGAAAATTCTGAAACGCGAACTGCGTTCGACGCTTTCTAGAGCTCCGGAACATTCAAGCTGAACATATTTATTCTGGAGATAGGTGATGAGTATTCATGCAAGACCGCTTTCATCTTCGCTGGGCGTGGAGATAATCGGTTTGGATGCCCAGACAATGGGTCCGGAAGAAAAGGAGGCTGTCAGGCTCCTGTTCGATAATCACTATCTTGTTCTCATACGGAACGCGGGAGTTTCTGGAGATCAGCATCTCGATATCGCGAAGGCCATCGGTCCGATTTCGGCAAGTGACGCGATTATGAAGGACGGCCGTCAGTTCACCTATATTTCAAATGTTCATGCCGATGGTCGGTTACCTGAGGGTGAGCTTTTCTACCATTCGGACCACATGTTCCTGCAGCATCCGCTCAAGGGGATCTCACTCTATGCGATTGAAGTGCCCCGGCATGGCGGCGAAACCCGCTTTCTGAATGTCGCCAAGGCATATGAGGCACTGCCTGCAGCAATGAAGAAGCGGATCGAGGGGCTGTCAGCCCGTCACGTTTATGACTACAACGCGAATCGGGGCGACAAGAGGCCGGATCCATCAAATCTGAGCGAAAATGCGGACACGTCCATTCATCCACTCGTGTGGCATCATCCAACGAGCGGCACACCGCTCCTCTTTTTGAGCAGGCTGTTCACGACCGACATCATCGGCCTCGACCCAGAAGAAAGTGATGAAATTCTTCAAGAACTATTCGAATTCATGGACAGTAGAGGAGACGACTACGTTCATAAATGGTCTGTCGGTGACCTTGTCATATGGGATAACGTCCATCTTCAACACGCTCGGAACGATTTTCCAGCCGGGGAGCGACGTGCATTGCGTCGCGTGCCCATTGGAACCGTTCCGGTGAAGTGAATACGTCGGTCATTCGATATCCGACCGGCCACCACGCGCCTTGACCTTTGGAAGTATTTTCCAAACCTCTCGTACCGAACTAAAGCAAATTTGGCTCGGTGGTCCGGTTATTTCAAATCAGGTAGATCGTGCCACCTGGTCAGATCGGACAGGCCACGTCATCGATGGCGAGAGGATCTGGTCCGATCCTCATCACTTTGCGTGGCAGCCTGGTCCGCGTCGAGTCTATGCATTCTCGTGCAGCGGCTCGAGACCCACTGCAAATGCACTCATCTGAGGCTGCGTCGTCAGGGGATCGACATCCACATTGGTCAGCAGTGCCGTCACATTCGTGTCCGGCCAGCCATGAGGCAACTGCACCACGCCCCGACGGATGGTTTCACTAATGGTCGCATGGGCTCTCACCTCGCCATAGCGGCTGCGGATCCTGACGAGAGTTTCCTCGGTAATGCCCAGACTCCCCGCGTCCTCCACAGATATCCGCAACAGCGGCGCCTCGCGCTTCTTGGGATTCTCGACGTTGTCGTGGCGGTTATGACGCCGCTCCTGTCGTCCACAGATGAGGCGGAAAGGGAACTCTTCGGTGGTGGTGTTGGCAAGCAGTGACGGCAACCGTTCCACCAGCACCGCGGGAGCAACGCGCCACTTGCCTTCCGGTATGGCGGTTTCCAGCAACCACTTGCGACGGGTGTCGTAGGTGAGCCCATGGGGCCCCGCCGCGCGCAGTTCCTCATAACTGTGGCGGGCATGAGCGGTTTGTATCCGTACTACGGCTTCTTCAGTAAGGCTGTTCGGATCGGCCCCGCCGAGAATCTGGTCTGCCACACCTAGCCGCTTCGCCAGCTGCGCGATCATCCACCACGAATGTCGACGCTCGGCGACCGGCTTCACGACCGGCGGGGACAGGCTCGGGCGATAGGGTTGGACCAGCAGACCGTTGAGATCGGTGCGCTCCAGCATGCCGGTCGCGGGCATGACGTGAGTAGCAAGCTCCGTCACCTCCGACGGCACGACATCGATCGTCGCCAGCGCATCGAGCGCCTTGAGTGCCCTGGCCATCCGGTCGGGCTCCGGTACGCAAGTGATCGGCGCCGCGCCGAATAAGATCAGAGTGCGCAGCTTTCCGCTTTCGATCTCGTCAGCCAGCGCCGCCAGCGGCGTTTGTCCGAAATAGCGCGGAAGGTCCGGACGGCTCGACGGGATGGACGCCTTCACGCCGTCTTCCGGCGCCGGGCTCCACTGCTTCCTTTCGTCCAGCTTGAACATCCAGCCCGGGTCGAACCACATGCCGCCGGGCTCCTCGAGTGAATCGGTCACGATCAACAGCGCCCAGCGCAGCCACTCGCCCATCACTCCGTTCGGGCCGAAGGAAACGCCGGTTCCGGCCGGCATCACGATCCGGCCCGCTTTGCGTATGTCGCTTGCCAGCTGCTCCAGCTTCTCGGCCGACACGCCGCTGATCCGCGCAACGGTAGCCAAGTCGAAACCGGCAAGGCCTGCACGCAGACGCTCGAGATCTTCGGGACGCGTCTTGCCGCGCACTGGCGAATCCGGAGGCAGGCCGTCCAGGATCTGTCTTACCAGCCACGCCAAGATGACCGGATCGGTACCGGGGATCGGCGCCACATGCTCATCGGCCAGGTGGGCGCTGCGCGTCTCGACAGGGTCGAACACCCAGATCTTGCCGCCACGCGCCTGAAGCGCGCGCCAAAGCCGCGAAACACTAGTGAGAGCCGCAGCGCCGGCATAGCCATGCGACACGACCGGATTGGAGCCGAACACCAACAGTAAGCGGACGTCCTCGTCATCCCTTTCCCAGTGCGGCTGAAACTCCTGCGAATATCCGGTGACGAATTCCGCTGCACGGTAGCTCGGTGCGACGTCCATCGTCAGGGGTGTGTAGACCTGCGGCGAACCGAGCGCCCCGGCGAGCGTAAACATGGGCCCGACCCCAAGCAGATCGCACCCCGTGCCGACGAAGACCCCGAAGCTTTCCGGTCCATTTTGATCAATTGCCGCCTTGATCTTGTCGGCAAGGTCATCGAGCAGTTGATCCCAGCTGACCTGCTCGCCGTTGATCGTAGGGCAATTGAGGCGGTCAGGGCGGTTGTGCCCCCAAACCATCTGAGGCCCTTTCGGGCACATGTATCCTCTTGAGCGAGGATGCTCCTTGTCCCCGCGAACACCCAGCACGTGACCGTCGTCATCGACGCTGACGATCACGCCGCAGCACGGCAGACAGGCGCGGCAATTGGATCGCACCTCCTTCACCTTGGCTGACACAGATCCACCCGTCATCACAGCCTCTCCGCCAGTCGGTTCGGAACACGATGCATGATGGTTGCATTTCCAGCCGCTGTGCACCGGGCGCGAACCATCAGCCGCGCTGTCAGAAATCGATGATCGTGTCGCACGAGAGGGAGCTTGATCGTCGACCTCAACGCCTTTCGACGTTCAGCCCGCTGATGATCTCGAGAGATATCCCGTCCGGGTCCTTGAAGCACACCATGGCGAAATCGTCACCATCGGGATTCGTAAAGCGCTGCAGCGGTGTCACGAATTCGACACCTATCGTCTGAAGCATTTCATACGTCTGGTCGATATCGTCCACCGAGAACGCAACGCGACAAATCCCAACGTTGTTCAACGTCGGGTACGGTGCGCCGTGGGTGGGCGGGTCAACGAATTGAACGATATCGAGAAATGATTGCCGAGGATCGTCGCCCAGACGCATGAACGCCATTCGCGTCTTTCGCATTTCGATCCCCAAGACAGCTCCTGTGATCGGACTGTCATCGGTGAACTCGAAAAACTTGCTGAAACCAAGCTTCCGATAGAATTCGACAGACACGTCCAAATCGCGAACACAGATGGCGACATGCGAAAATTTGGTCAACATTCGCAAGTCCATCCGCCTGCTGTCAGGTCATTCATCTACACCTCGTCAATCCGGGCCGGTTCGCACACGATGCACGACGGTTGCATTTCCAGCCGCCGTGCACCGGGCGCAAACCACCCGTCGCGCCGTCAGAAATCGACGATCATGTCCAAGCCGTAGGTGCGTGCTGGCTCATACGTCGTACCAGCGGCGAAATAGAGATAGTTGCCCCAGACCGTGCCGCGGTCGTCGAATAAGTTGCGCGCCCACGCGGCGATTTCGAGGTGGCCTGAACCGATCGAAATGTCTTGCAACGCGACGCGAGCGTTCGCGATCCAATTGCCACCGGTCTTGTGGACATCCTCGAACACCGGTGGGAGCGGAGTGGCGAAGATGCCAGGCGTGACAACCTTCGACCGGTAGTTGGTATCCAGCCGAACCATCAGGCGAGCATCGTCGAAGAACGCTCCGCGCTTGGACTCATAGGTGGCCGAGAAATTCGCCGTCGTTGACGGGCGAAGCCACGTCGGGAACTTGTCGGGCGTTCCACCAAAACCAATGATAGTGGCCTCCCACGCCGGAACGAATTTGGTGAAGTCGAAATTGGTATAGGCCACGGCGCCGGACAGGGTCAGGCCATCGATCGGAACCGTGGTCACTTCCGCCTCGAAGCCCTTGGCCTTCGCATTGCCGAAATTGATCATTGCCAGGAGCAGGTCGGGACGATTGGCAAGGTTACCCGGCACAGCTTGTTGCAGGTCCTTGTACTTGACGAAGAATCCGGTGAGGTTCAATCGCAAGCGCTGGTCGAACCAATCCGACTTGATGCCTGCTTCCCAGGACTTCGCGGTTTCAGCGTCAAAGTCGACGCCTGCCACAGAACCGCCAGAGATATAGCCGGTCGAGAACTTGGCGTAGGCCAGAATATCGTCGGTCAGACGGTAATTGAGGCCCGCCAGATAGGTCGTCCTCGTATCCTTATAGGTGAACGGTGTTTGGCTCAAAGGAACGCCGAAGGTCGGGTTTTCCGCAAAGTAATCGCCGTTCTTTTTGTCCTGCGTCACCCGAATGCCGCCAACGAGGTCCAGTTGCGACGTGACATGAAACTCGCTCTGACCATAGCCCGCCAGCGACTTCGCGGTGAGAAAGGTGATGTCACGACCCGCTGGCAGCACATTGCCGGGCAGTGGAAGCCCGAAGAGTGTGGCTCCGTTCGTCAGCCCATCCGGAGCACCGGTTGCCACCTTTTCCTTGTAATACAAGCCGCCCAGCGTGAGTGTCACGAAATCGGAGTCATAGTTCAGTTGGAGCTCTTCGCTCCACTGCTTCTGACGACTGAGGTTCTGGCCTACTTGCACATAGAAAGGATCTGTACCCCCGGGGTAGAACATTTGCCCCAGGCCCAGATTATCCAATGTGCCGTAGGCCCTCACCTTGCGATAGGCGGAAATGCTCTTGAGCGTTAACTGATCGGTCAGGTCGAAATTCGCGGTCAGCGTGTGCCCGAAGCTTTTCATCTCCCCCGGAACAGTGAAAGCGTTGCGCACCGCATCGGGCCGCTTTGTGCCGGAGATCAGGGGCGGATCGAGGGCCACCGCCGCGTTGACACCCCCAAGCCCGAAACCAGCCGCGGTGACGGGGTCATAGGCGATCACGCCTGATCCCTCGGCGGTCGTTTCCGCCTTCGCCCAGTCGAACTTGTAAATGGCCTTGAACGCGTCGTTCGGCTCGAACTTGAGAGCCGCGCGAACGGCGTCGGTTT
>DATELY010000064.1:0-5887 GCA_035276085.1 Steroidobacteraceae bacterium
ACTGATCCGTCGTTCGACTCATCGCCGGAATAGCGGCAGGCAGACAGGGTCGCCCGCCATGCCCCGACGCTCCGCCCTGCTGATGATCGCGTTGCTGTTGCCGCTGGCGGCACAAGCAAAGATTGCGATCGACATCCCCGATCGCACGGATGAGATCAAGAACAACGTCCGCGCCTTCCTGAGCCTCACGCGCTACAAAGAGCGTGACGATGTGACGCCCGAAACCATGACGCGGCTGACGCGTCGCATCGAGCCCGAAGTGCGCAAGGCGCTCCAGCCGCTGGGCTACTACGCGCCGAAGGTCAAGCACGAAGTCACGCGTGTTTCCGCAAAGGACTGGCGCGTCGTCATTCACATCACGCTCGGTCGACCGGTGCGCTTGTCCGAGGTGACGATCGATGTCGTCGGCGCCGGCAAGGACGACGCTTCCATCCGCGGCATGCTGGCGAAACGCGAATTGAAGGCGGGCCGGCGGCTCAATCATGGTCGCTACGATCGCGTCAAAGACGACCTGCTGCGCACGGCAAGCAACCATGGTTATCTGGATGCGCACTACACGACGGCCGAGCTGCTGATCGATCGGGCAGAACGCCGGGCCACCGCGAAGCTCGTGCTCGATACCGGCCAACGCTATTCGTTCGGCGCAGTCACGATCTCGCAGGACGTGATCGAGCCGCACGCAATGCGTCGGCTGTTGCGCATCAAGGAAGGCGAGCCGTACTCGCTCGATGCCCTGCTGCGAACGCAATACGTGCTCGATGACACTCAGTACTTCTCGACGGCGGAGGTCGAGACGGCCGAGCGCGATCCGCAAACCTTGACGGTGCCTGTCACCATTCGCGCGCTGCCGAATCGCCGCAACCGGTATGCATTCAGCGTCGGCTATGCGACGGACACCCGGGCGCGCGGACGCATCACGTGGGACAACCGGCTCGTGAATCGCTCGGGCCATCGTCTGCAGGCGGAGCTGATCGGCTCGGCAGTCGTGAAGGAGGCAACCGTCCGCTATGCCATCCCGGTGATGGACGTGGCGCTCGAGAAGCTCGAGTTCACGGTGTCGTACAAGGATGAAGAGCTCGGCGATGTCACGAGCGAGCGCGTCGAGCTCACCGCCGGCCTGACGCAGGTCATGGGCAGCAACTGGCAACGCGTGCTGTTCACGCGACTGTCGCGCGAGAACTCCCGCTCAGGCTCGCGCAGCGATGTCGATGAAAACGGCAACAGCACGTTCCAGGACAAGACGGATTTCTACATCATCCCGGGCATCAGCTTCTCGACCATGCCGCCGTACATGACCGGCGAGACCACGCGGCAGTACTCCGTCTTCGCGGAGCTGACGGGCTCGCCCAACTCGCTCGGTTCCGACGCCTCTTATCTACGCTTCCGCATGGAAGCCGAGCGCGTGTTCGATCTGAATCGCAAATGGCATCTGCGGACGCGTAGCAATCTCGGTGCAAGCCATGTGAACAAGGCTTTCGAGCTGCCCGCGTCGCAACGTTTCTTCGCGGGCGGCGATCGCAGCGTGCGCGGCTTCAGCTTGAACGAGCTGCCCATCGTCAAGGATG
Organism: Steroidobacteraceae bacterium; assembly: GCA_035276085.1. Classification (GTDB taxonomy): domain Bacteria; phylum Pseudomonadota; class Gammaproteobacteria; order Steroidobacterales; family Steroidobacteraceae; genus DATELY01. The sequence goes on from DATELY010000064.1 coordinate 1,566, forward strand.
GCGAGAACACGGGCCGCAAGAACATGCTCACGGCATCGATCCAATTGGAGCGCGATCTCTGGCGCAACTTCCGCGGCGCCGTCTTCTACGACACCGGCAACGCATTCGACAACTTCATCGATGAGCCGCTCGAATACTCGGCCGGTGTGGGCCTGCACTATCAGATCGCGGTCGCAAGCATCGGCATCGACGTGGCGCAGGCGCTGTCGGAGCAAGGACGCAAGCCGCGTTTGCACCTGCACTTCTCCACCGTCTTCTGATGCGCCGGCGCCTGCTCATCGCGAGCGTGGTGTTGCTCTTCGCGCTACCGGCGGCGGGCGTGCTGTGGCTGCTCCATACCCAGGCAGGTCTGCAATGGGTCGTCGCGCAGCTGGATCATTTCCGCACGTTCGACGTCAAGATCGAAGGCGCATCCGGCACGATCGCAGGTCCGCTGCGCGTGCGCCGGTTCGAGCTCCTGCATCCGCGCGTGCATGTCGTCGTGAACGACATCAACGCCGACTTCCGCTTGAGCGGCTTGTTCCTGCTGACCATCAACGCACGTGCCGTGAGCGGCCGTGACGTCCTCGTGGAAGTGCATCGGGTCCCGGACATGCCGGACTCGGGCAAGCCGCCGCACTTTCTGCCGCGGCTACTGCATATTCGCGCGCGAGATCTGGTGTTGACGCGAGTGCGCTATGTGAACCTGAATGGACTCACGCTCGATGCCGACCGCGTGGGTGCATCCCGCGTGCGCATGAGTCCCTCGACGCTGCGCATCGATGACTTCGATGCACAAGCGCCGTGGCTATCCGTCCGCGGCAATTACGAAATGCATGCTCAGCGTCCGTTGCGTCTGGCGGGCGATCTGCAGGGATCGGTACAGGCGCCCCAAGGTGTGCCGCTGCACTTGCAGGCCAAGCTTGCCGGCACGCTCGACGAGCTCATGCTCGAAGCGCAATTGAAGGAACCCGACGTCGCGAACGTCCGCGCAGTGCTCACTCGACCCAACGACAGCTGGCGCATCACGGGTCGTGTGGCGTCTCCATCGCTGGGACTCGATGGCGTGATGAAGAAGCCGCCGTTCCGCCTCGAAGACGTGGCACTGCGCTTCGAAGTCGATCCGGAGCAGATTCGTACGCACGGCGCGCTCGCGATTCCGGGCATCGGTCCGCTGCTGGCCGATGCGACGGGTCGATTTGCCGCCAAACGCCTGACCGTCACGCGCGCCGAAGTGCGAGCCCGGGGCAGCAATGCCCGCGTGCTGGCGAGCGGCTCGGTTCAGTTCGGTGGCGAATCGCCCGCGATCGATGCCAACGCCCGCTGGACACAGTTGCAGTATCCGCTGACCGGCCGCGCGACGATCCGGAGTGCGGAGGGTCGGCTCGAGTTGAATGGCGCAATGCCGTACACCTTCACGGTTGCCGGTGCATTGGGCGGCGAGCAGGTACCGCCCGCGACGTTGAAAGCGAGCGGCGTGCTGAGCAAGGACGATGTGCGCCTGGACTCGTATGCAGTCCGCACGTTGAACGGTTCGCTTGCGGGCGCCGGTGCAATGAGCTTCGCGAAGCCGCAGCACTGGTCGCTGAATGCGGTTGCCCGCGATCTCGATCCCGCGCCGTTGCATGCGGAATTTCCCGGCAGCGTCAGCTTCACCGCGCAGGCCCAAGGCCGGGGATTGGATCGCAACGCGTATTTCGACGCCGGTGTGAACGACCTGCGTGGACAGTTGCGCGGCGAGCGCGTCAGCGGCCACGGTCGAGTCGAGCGGGTGACGGACGGTTGGCGCCTGCACGATGTGAATGCGCGCTGGTCCAGCTCGCGCCTGGCCGCGAGCGGACTCATCGGCAAGCGCCTGGATGTGCAGTGGTCCGTGCGGGCGCGCTCGTTGCGGCGCTTCCATCCGGACTTCCGTGGGCAGCTGGTGTCGAGCGGACGCGCCGTCGGCGAGCTCAAAGCGCCGCATGTGATCGCCACGGTCGATGCCACCAGCGTGCGTTACGGCGAGTGGCGGATCGGCGCGCTGCAACTGGATGCGGATGTCGACGCCGCCTCCGACCAGCCGTCGCGACTGACGTTGCACGCGAGCAATGTCGGCCGGGCGGAGCCCTGGTTCACAGACGTGCAGCTGGATGCGGGCGGCAATCGATCCGCTCACCAGATCAGGCTGAAGTTGCTGGGCACCAGCACGGAGACGCAAACGCCTGCGCGCAGCCAGCTGCAGATTCAGGGCCGCTACGACCAGGCCGTCTGGACGGCCACCGTCCACGAAGTCAGCGCCAGCGACGGCACGCGGGAGCTCAAGTTGCAGCAGCCCGTGCTGGCCATCGTGGCACGTGACCACGCCTCACTCGATCCTCTGTGTATCGTCATCGCAACCGGCAAGGTGTGTGCCCAAGGCTGGTGGCAACGCACCGGGGCATGGTCTGCCCAGGCGCGCATCGATGCCCTGCCCCTCGCCACGTTGCTCGGCGAACACGAGGATGCGCAGCGCTTGAGCGGCACGGTGTCCGGTCAGGGGCGCGCCGGAGCAACCGCGGGCGTGCCGTGGCAAGGCGACGCGGATCTGCATGTCGACGATGCGGTGCTGCACTATCGACTCGCGGACGGCACGGCTGAAACCGTGCAACTGGGATCGGGTGCGCTCGCGGCCGCCGTCGATCTGAATCGATACGCCTTCGATGTCGATTTGCGTGCGCTCGAAAACACGTTCGCGCGCGGCCGCGTGCAGCTCGCGCGCACGGGCGCAGCGTTCACCGAGATGCCCATGCAGGGCGAGATCAAGGCGCGAACGGCCGATGCGAACGTGCTGCCGTTGCTCGTGCCCGACATCGATCGCGCGGCCGGTGTCCTGGAAGCCGACATCAAACTCGGCGGCGTCCTTGCCGCGCCCAGCATCGATGGCCGAATCGCTCTCACCGACGGCGAGCTGGATTCCTACCGCGTCAATCTTGCATTGCGCGAACTGCAAGCCGTCGCTGAGTTGCGGGACACGGGCCTTGCCTTCAATGCCAGCGCAAAGGCTGGCGAAGGACAATTGCATACGAACGGCCACTTTCAGTGGGAGCGGCGCGAGCCGCGCGGTTGGCTGCGCCTCGCGGGCAAGGACCTCCTCGTTGCGGATCTGCCGGAGTATCGCGTCGTCGCGTCGCCGGATCTCCTGTTCCAGGTGCAGGGCCGGAAGATCGAGGTCAGCGGCGATGTGCTGATCCCGGCCGCCCGCATTCAACCGGCGGACTTGAGCGGCGCCGTGCGTGTCTCGGAAGACGCGCGCTTGATCGACGACCGCGCCGAGGGTGGCAGCGATTTCATCGTGGCGAGCACGATCCGAACGATCATCGGCGATGACGTGCGCCTCGACACGTTTGGCTTGCAAGGTCGGTTGCAAGGCGAAGTCACTACGCTCGTCCGCACCGGGGAAGATCCGATCGGTCGCGGCGAGCTCAACATCAAGGAAGGCCGCTATGAGGCGTATGGACAGAAACTCGACATCACGCGCGGTCGGTTGATGATGGACAACACACCGCTGGATGACCCGGCGCTGGACATTCAGGCCGAACGCAAGCTGGAGGAGATCAAGCTCGGCCTCAACGTGCGCGGCACGTTGCGCGCGCCGCGCCTGTCGTTCTTCTCCGAGCCGTCGATGCCGCAGACGCAGATCGTGGAATATCTCCTCGTCGGCAGGCCGCTCGATGAGTATCAGAATCGCGATGCACAGGCGACGGGATCGGCAGGCAGCACACTGGCGCTGCAGGGCGGGGGCTTGTTGGCTTCGCGACTCGGCCGCCGCATCGGTCTGGAAGAAGTGGGTGTCGAGTCCGACGACAACAACGGTACGGCGCTGGTGCTGGGAAAATTCCTCTCCCCACGCTTGTTCGTAAGCTATGGAATCTCGCTCGCCGAGGCCATCAACACGCTCAAGCTGCGTTACACCATCAGCGATCACTGGCTGCTACGCACGGAGTCGGGCGAAGCCCACGCAGCGGATCTGGAGTTCACGATAGAACGCTGAGCGCCGTGTAACCCTTACCAGTGTCGCGAGTTAGAAACTCGCGTACGTTCGTCAGCACGCAATGGCGTGAGGTCGTCATGGCGAGATGGCGTCAAACGCGTGATTTCTGACGCCATTACGCCGTTTCGCCATTTCCTCTCTCCGAGTTAACCTTCACGCATTACCGATTCAGGACACTAGCAGCCCAATCCAGCTTGCCGCACACGGGCCGCATCATTAATGTTCGCTCCAGACCGCGCGCACGCGGCTGCCTCTGACGGTCACAGACAACTATCACCACGTGACACGGACATCGTTTCCAGCGCATCGATGGCAGACCCTTCCAAATTCT
>DATELY010000065.1:0-9086 GCA_035276085.1 Steroidobacteraceae bacterium
CACCGATTTCGCCGAAACGATCCTGGGACGCAAGCCGACGACCTTACGTGCCTGGCTGCAGGAGCATCGTGCGATGCTCATGCCCGCCACACCCGGCTGAGCTCGAACCGGTGGGTGAGCATTCAGCGTAGGAACCTCCGCCACAGCATTGCGCGCGCTTCAGTGCGTCGCGTCGAGGCCAGAAACATCGACGCGAAGTCGAACCTGGCAGAGACGCGCCAAGAATTGCGGTCATGGCCAAGAGTGTGTGGACGCAACAGGCGAGCATTCCGCCTCTCGATGATTCTCATCTCCAGGCGCCCGGGACCCGAGCCAACATGAATACGACCTCGCAGCAGAACCCCGCTTCATCCACCACACCGCCGGCCGGCAAGTTCGTCACCGTACGCGGCAAACGTCTGCACTATCACGACCAGGGCGCGGGCGAGCCGCTGTTGCTTCTCCAGGGGGGCGGGCCAGGAGCCAGTGGCTGGAGCAACTACCAGCGAAACATCGGGCCGTTGAGCAAGCGCTACCGGGTCATCACCCCCGACCTGCCGGGGTATGGCCAGTCGGAGCCGCCCGATCGCCCCGAGCAGCTTTTCGGCCTTTACGCGCAGACGATGCTCGAGCTCCTGAAGGCGCTCGAGCTACCCAGCGCGCACGTCGTTGGTAATTCCCTGGGCGGAGGAACGGCGATCAAGATGGCCCTCTTGGCTCCGCGGGCGGTCAACCGTCTGATCCTGATGGGTCCCGGCGGCCTGGAACCGGCATGGACGCCGATGCCGACGGAAGGAATACGCCGGCTCCTGGCTTACTACGCCGGCGAAGGGCCGAGTCGAGAGAAGCTGCGCTCATTTCTCGAGATCATGATCTACGATCCCAGCGCGCTCACCGATGCGATGTTGGAGACGCGCTATCAGGCCAGCATCGCGCCGGCGATCGTCGCCAATCCGCCGGTCGGACGCTCCGGCAAAGCGCCGGTCGAAGCGCTCGGGCAGGAAGACCTGGGCTCGATCTCCCATGAGACGCTCATCCTGTGGGGACGCGACGATCGGGTCATTCCCTTCGACTGCGCGCACACGCTCATGAGTCGCCTGCCGAATGCGCGGCTCACGGTCTTCGCGCATTGCGGACATTGGGTGCAATGGGAAAAGGCGCGCGCCTTCAATGCGACGGTCGAGAGCTTCCTGCGCGAAGGCGAAACGGCAACCACCGCCTGAGCGGCATGCCACAGCGTTGTGATGTCTGACGAGGTTTCCGCCGGCACATCACAACGCTGGCGTCTGTGCTGAGAGCGCAAGCGCTATCCCATGGCTGCATAACACACGTGCTGCACACGTGGCTTGCGCGACCCTCGATTGCGGTGGCGGCCGCACAACGCACCCTTTTGTTGACAGCAACTGCATACATCCATTAGAGATGAATCGCCTGCGCCGGGCGGATATACGGCGATAACAGAGTTTCGGCGGCGCCGCTTTGGACGTACGGGCACGCGAGACGAGAGGGGGCTGAAATGAATCTTGCGCAATCACTGAGCCGCGACCTGCCACGGTGCGTCACCCGAACCAAGGATTTGGAAGAGTGTCGTGCCCATGTGCGTGCAGCCACCGGCACGCATCGCCTGAGCGTCGGCAACCGCTCCGATTTCCTCAGTTTTGCGCACTATCGCTACTGGGTCGGCAAACTCTCACTCGACCTGGTGCAAGTCGATACAACCGCCGGCTTCGAGATCTTCAAGGAAAAGCCCAACGACATGTATTACTTCCAGTTCCTGCTGAAGGGGAACTGCAAGATCGAAAGGCCGCGCGGCCCATCGGCGCAGGCGCAACCCGGCACCATCCTGGTTATCGAACCCAATCAGATCACGCATGAGTTGTGGCCGAGCGCATGCCTGCAGCTGATGGTGCGAGTCCCGCGCCAGGCCATCGAACAGGCGATGGCGGCCGAGTTGGGTCGAAGAGTCACCGATCGCATCATTTTCCAGCCGGTCGCCCGCGACGCGGGAATTGCATCCTGGCTGCGCCATCTCATCGGCACGCAGCTACGCGGTAATGAGCAGCACCCGATACTGAGCAATGCACGTGTCTTAAGGGACTTCGAGCGCACCATAGTCACGATGCTGCTCACGGGCGTGCCTCACAGCAACACCGACGAACTGACGGCCCCTGCGTCGCGCATCGCGGCCTATTACGTCAAGCGGGCCGAGGAATACATCCGTTCGGCCGCGACGGGCGAAATCACCATGGATGACATCGTCAAAGCCGCGGGTGTCAGCGAACGAACTCTGTTCTACGGCTTCAAACGCTGGCGCAAAACCACGCCCATGGCGTACGTCTGGGACGTGCGTCTCGAATATGCACGCAAGGAACTGAAGAACGGACGTCGCACCGGCGGCACCGTCAGCCAGGCCTCGATCAATGCCGGCTTCTCGACGTTCAGTCACTTCACGAAGTTATACAAGGCCCGCTACGGCGAGACGCCGAGCGCGACACTGCGCGGGCTCGACACGTCTGCCGCGTACACCGATTGATGCATGCTTCCGATGATTCCAGCGCGCATGACATGAAACAAAGGCAAGGAGATCAGAGGCGCTGAGGCGGAACCTGGCCCTGGGGCGACTTTATGCCCAACTGCCTCATCATCGATTTGTAGTCCCAATAATCGACGTTCTTCGCTATCTTGCCGTTACGTATATCAATGCAGGAAACGCCACAGACGGTGAACTTCTTGCCCGTGGCGTCCACGCCCTCCAGCGGTCCAGACCAGGTACCACCCAAAATACATTCAGCGGCGCCGTAAGTTTCGTTCGTCACGCGCTTGATATACCGAGCGTGAAAGTCGGGAGTCATTTCCAACACGCTGTTGAAGAATTTCCGCAACTCATCTTTACCGCGATTTACTACACCAAGAGGTTTGTCCTCATAAATGCAATCGTCCGTAAAGAGATCGAGCAACGCATTCGAATCCCTGGCTGCCCAAGCGGCTTCCATTGCAGCAAACAAATGATCGTTGTTCATCGCTTCGGCTCCGCAGCCTCTCAGCGGAAATGAGGCACGATACGCTTGGCCAACATCCGCAGGACATCGAGATCGTACGGCTTCACGCCAAGCGGCGGCCCGACAACCACACTCGTCGCACCGGCGGCTACCAACTCCTCGATGTGAGGAATCACACCCTCCGGCGTTCCCGCCACAGCGAAGCGACGAATGATCTCGTCGCTGATAAGCCGCTTGCCGCCCTCACGGTCGCCGGTGTCGCGAGCGCGTGTAATCGCGTCGATCCGCTCACGCTCCACCCCCATGCGCTCGCACAGCACATTACAGATTGGAATGTAGTCCACGAGGTGACTCCGCATCAGTTCCAGCGCTTCCGCGCGATCTTCAGAGAGGCACCAGAAAGAAGCGGCTTCGAACGCCAATCCCGCGGGATCGCGACCCACACTGCGCGCACCTGCGATCATCCGCTCACGCAAATGAGAAAAATAGGCGATGTCCGCGACACAGCCGGCCTGCACGCCAGCGGCGACTTTGCCGGCAAGCTCGCAAACCTGAGGACCCCACGAGCCCATGATGAGCGGGATATTGCGCTCGGGACCATGATGGAATCGCAGGGTTTCGCCAACCGAAAAGAATTCACCCTCGTAGCGCTTCTGCTTTCGCTCGATCATCTGGTGCATGATGTCCATGGCCTCGCGCATCATCCGAACCGGCTTCGCCACGAGTCCACAGATCATCTCGTTACCGCCTCCTACGCCGACTGCGCAGACGGCACGTCCGTTGGAGATTTCGTCCAGGACAAGAAGATTCGAGGCGTGATAGACAGGATGCGCCAGACGAGGAGTGACCAGTCCCGGACCCAGCTTGATCGTCTTCGTTGTCTGCGCGATGAGCGTGAGCACCGGCCAGACGGGCCGGAACGGCAAATCATCCGAGACGTAGATGGTATCGAAACCGAGCCGCTCAATTTCTGCAGCAAGCGCTGCGTATGCCGTCGCCGGATAGGAATCAGTCGTCAATGAAATCTTGAATTTCACTGCCATCTTGACCACTCCCGCAGGTTCAGATTGACCGCAATCATCGTCACTGCCAGCGGACTGGCGCGCGAGCGACCGCCCATTCAATGGTCAGTTCCGTGCCTGCAACCCAGCGCGCCTCATTGGAAGCGAGGCAGACGATACCCGGGCTGTATTCGAGGTTTGCCAACCCTGTTGAGCGGGCTCAACGCGGCGGCAACTTTCGACCACGCCTGGTCAGCCTCACGCAGAGGCGCAATCGCCCGGTCGCGTATGCGTGCCGAACGCGCTTGGGTCGCTATGCAGTTACGTTGCTTTCCCCATACAGCTGGCGCAGCTCGCGCTTCAGGATCTTGCCGCTCGGATTCTTCGGCAAACCGGACGTGAAGATGACTCGTTTCGGCGTTTTGAAAGCTGCGAGCTGCGTTCTGCAGTGTGCGATGACGGCAGCCTCGGACAACGTCGAGCTCGGCTTGAGCACGATCACCGCGGTCACGGCCTCGACCCACTTCAAGTCGGCCAGGCCGATGACGGACACCTCGGAAACCTCGCCGAGCCGGTAGATGACTTCTTCCACTTCGCGGCTGGAGACGTTCTCGCCTCCGGTCTTGATCATGTCTTTCTTGCGATCGACGACGGTGATGTAGCCTTCCTCATCGACCGTCGCGAGGTCGCCGCTGTGAAACCAGCCGCCCTGGAATGCGGCTTGCGTGCGCTCCTCGTCCCGGTAATAACCGCGCATGACCTGCGGCGAGCGATGCACGATCTCGCCTATCTCTCCAGGGGCAACCGGCCGCCCGTCTTCGTCGACCACGCGCGTTTCCACGTTCAACCCCGGCAGCCCCGCGGATCCTGCCTTGCGCACCTGATCTTCCGGTTTGAGCACGGTGGCCACCGGCGCGATTTCCGTTTGCCCATACAGGTTCCAGAGCCGCACACGCGGCAAGCGCTGCTGAATCTCCTTGAGGACCTCAACCGGCATGATCGAAGCGCCGTAGTAGCCCTTGCGCAGTTCCGAGAGATCGTGGCGCTCGAATAAAGGGGAACGCAGCAGCGAGATCCACACCGTGGGCGGCGCGAAGAACGAGGTAATGCGGTACCGCTCCAGCAGCGGCAGAAGATTTTCGGCCGTCGGCTTCGAGGTGATGACGTTGGTCGCACCCACATACACGCAAGGCCCCAGAAAGACATCGAGCTGCGCGCAGTGATACAGCGGCAGCGCATGCAACATGACGTCGTTGGCGGCAATTTCCGCGTCGACGAGGCAGGTCACATACTCTGCGATCAGCGCTTCATGCGTGAGCATTGCGCCCTTCGGCAGCGATTCGGTGCCGCTCGTATAGACGATCTGCGCGAGCGACTGGGCGGTGACTTGTGCAGACAGATGCTTGTTATCGGCGCCGGCGCCGCAGCTGAGCAACTCATCGAAAGTCACGAGACCGTCGACAGGATCACTCGGTCCTTCCGCAGGCAGCCAGATGAGCCGCTCAACCTGAGTGTCGAGGCCAGCGGCCTGCCGGCCGAGCGCGGCCAGATCCGAATCCACGCACAAGGTTCGCACTTGCGCATGCTTCAGGATGTACGCGACTTCCTGCGCCTGGAGCATGAAGTTGATGGGAACCAGCACCGCGCCCAAGCGGGCGAGCGCAAAGCGCATGGCAGCGAAAGCGTGCGAATTGCGCGCGAGAATCGCGACGTGGTCGCCGCTGCGGATACCGTGCAGCGTCAAGCCTGCCGCCAGCTGGTTGCAGACCTGATAGAACTCCGCGTACGTCCATGTAGTCGAGCCGCAGCGGATTGCTTCCTTGTGTGGACTGCGCGCCGCTGTGCGACGGAGCAAATCGTTCAGAGTTTGTCGCCAGATTCCTGTGTCCACGGGATTGCCTGATCGTAATCGTTAAGAAAGTGCCGAGTATCGCCTGCCGGAGCTTAGCTGGCCTCGTGGCCCCACAGGCTGACCCGATCGTAGGTCCGCACCACCCAATCGGACGCGACCCGCTGTCCGTCCCAACCGACTTCCACGTCGAACCCGCTCGGCGTGACGACATAGAAACTCAGCATCCGGTCGTTTGGATGTCGTCCGAGATGACGGCGTATCGAATAACCCAGGCGCCGCATGCGGTTGTACGCTTCGATGACTTCATCGACCGAGCGGACTTCCAACATCAAGTGCTCGAGCCGCCGCGGCACCGGCAAGCGCGCGAATGCAAGCGTGTGATGACGTGGGTTGCAATGCAGGAAACTGATTGTCACCGCCATGTCCGGGCCGAGATTCGCCTGGATCAGGTCCGACAGCTTGAAGCCGAGGAAGCGGTAGAACTCGACGCTGCGCTCTGGATCGCCGGTCGAGAGCACGACATGACCGAGTCCTTGTCCATCGGTCACGAACCCGCGCACCAAGGGTGACTCGAACGGTCGAGACGCCGCCGCGTGACCCTGTATCACTTCCACGTCGAGTCCGTCGGGATCCTTGAATGCAATGCCGGCGCGGACGCAACGCACATCAAGCTCCGCTGGCGTCAGTCGACGACATCCGATGTCACGCTGACGAAGCGCTGCCTCGATCTGGTCGAGCGCTGCGCTTTCATCGACCTCGAAACCGACATACGACAAGTCGTTGCTGGGACCTTTATGCAGCGCGATGCGCCACGCGCGATCGTCCATCTGCAGCCGCACTGTTTCGCCGCTCGTTCCGGCGTCGGCCAGCCCCAGTCCCTCTCGCGCGAAACGAAACCACGCCTGCGGATCGTCCACGGACAATCCGACGTAAGCGAGCCGCTCGATCTTCATGACGCACACTTCGCTAGGTAAAGAAGCGCGGATGCTATTAGCCGCACTCGCGCAGCACTGCCCCAGCACTGCAATGCCTTGCTCGATGTCGCATCACACTGGAGCGTATCCAGCCGCGACATGCGCACACACGCTCTTTCGCTGCTGCAACGCTGACACCGACTTGCGACACAACCACATTGCGCCGGGGTGCATGGGTATGCGGCATCGTGGTAGACCTTGCTGTCCTGCGCACGCATCCTGCGTGCATCATTCCAATAACACTTGCGAGGCCACCCCGTGAGCGATGAGCGCAAACGCCTTCCCTCCCGCATTGTTGTATTCGGCGCAGGCGGTCGTCTCGGCGGACCGGTGGCCGGATTCATCCAACAGCACGCCCCGGCAGTTCGCCTCTGTCTCGTCACGAGCCGGTCGGAACAGCAGCCGGCCCTGCGGAAGAACTTTCCGAACGCAGAGATCGCTGTCGCCAGCTACCTCGATGCGGTCTCGATGCAGCGAGCGCTTGCCGGTGCCGAAGGCGTCTTTCTCGTCACCCCGAACTTTCTCGACGAACAGGCTGCCATGGAGATATTCGTTCGCAGCGTTCGCGAAGCCGGCACCATCGTGCACATTCTCCGCATCCTCGGCGATCCGCCCGGCATGACCCTCGAGAGAGTGCCGCCCGACTTGCGCGGTCCTGGCACAGCCACGCAACATCTGATCGCGAAGCGTGTGCTCGATGCCGCGAACCTGCCGATCACTTACATCAACATCGCCGCCTACCTGCTCGACAACTTTATCGGCATCGGCCAGCCGATCCGCGAAGCGCGCACGCTCATCGCGCCTTACGACCGCCTCATGGCGTTCGTCGATCCGCGCGACGTTGCAGAAGTCGCCGCACGCATCCTGCTCTCCAAGAACCATCGTCACATCGGCCAGTACTATCACATCGACAACGGCCATGACCTCATGCGTTTCTCCGCGGTCGCCGCGGTCATGAGCGAGGTGCTCGGCGTCAAGATTACGCATGACGGCAGGCCGGAGACGTTCACGAAAGTGCTCGGCCCCCGCTATAACCAGCGCATGGGAACCACCAACGCAGGCGAATATTTTCCGCGCTACTTCGAATTCGAATACGAGAACGAAACCGTGTGGCGCCGCACCGATTTCGCGGAAACGATCCTCGGCCGCAAGCCGGCCACCCTACGCGCCTGGCTCGAGGAGCATCGCGCGGCGCTGATGCCTACACCCGCCTGAAGCTCAACCATCAGATCCGCGTCGTCCGCAGCGACGACGCGCTCGACGGGCAATGAACTATCGTTGCTCATGAGTCACTGCGACTCGCGACTGCTCGCTTCCACCCCTGAGGCTGCGGCGGTCTACCAAGAATGCGAACTTTTTTTGCGAGCTTTGCGACGCTCGAGTGGATCGTCTGCGTCTCCGCGCGGCGCACGGACCTTTGTTGCGCCTTCATGCAACGAGTTGCGGCCCTCGTGTAGAGGACACCTGAACAACATGGTTGTATGGCTCATTAGCGTACACAGCAAAAATAAACCAGCGGCTCGCTCGCGAAAGGGTTTCATCAATGTTTTTCACCAAAAAAACTGTATCGACTTTGCTTGCAGGATCGGCATTGTGTCTCGTGGCTACGCAGGCGGCGACAGCCCAGGAGTCATCAGCTCAAGACGCATCGACGCAGACCAGCGTTCTGGAGGAAATCGTCGTCACCGCCCAGAAGCGCTCGGAGCGGCTGATGGACGTACCGCTGTCGATCACCGCTGCCTCCGGCGAACAGCTCGCCCGGCGCGGCATCACCGATACGGCGCAGCTGGCCAAGGTGGTGCCCGGCTTCACGTATCAAGAGTCGAATTACGGCACCCCGGTCTTCACCATCCGTGGCGTCGGCTTCTTTGACGGCTCCTTTGGCGCCAGCCCGACGGTCACGACCTATGTCGATCAAGTGCCGCTGTCCTATTCCTTGCTGACGCGCGGCGCCACACTCGATCTGGAACGCGTGGAAGTGCTGAAAGGCCCGCAAGGCACGCTGTTCGGTCAGAACTCAACCGGCGGCGCCATCAACTATATCGCCGCCAAGCCGACCTCCGACTTCGCCGCCGGGGCCGGCGTGAGCTATGGGCGCTTCAATGCCATCGATGCCGAAGGCTTCGTCAGCGGCCCGCTGAGCGACACGGTGCGCATGCGGGTGGCCCTGCGCAGCGAATCCGCCGATGGCTGGCAGAAGAGCCTCACCCGGCCGGGCGATCACTTCGGCGAGAAGGAGTTCTACAACGGCCGCGTGCTGCTCGACTGGACGCCCACCGAG
>DATELY010000066.1:0-18189 GCA_035276085.1 Steroidobacteraceae bacterium
CGGTAATGCGTGAACGTCAATTCGGCGAGAGGAAATGGCGAAACGGCGTAATGGCGTCAGAAATCACGCGCTTGACGCCATCTCGCCATGACGCCCTCACGCCATTGCGGGCTGACGAACGTACGCGAATTTCTAACTCACGCCACTAGGCCAGGGCCCGCGCCAGCTGTCCCATCAGCTCAATCGCCTTCAAATCGCTGCGATCGAAGTGATTGCAATACACGCGACTCACGCCAGCACGTTCGAACTCGCGCAACTTGGCGGCGACCTCATCCACCGAGCCGACGAGCTGGCCCAGGTTTGCCCCCAGCGAGTCGCGTGAGTTCGGCATGGCATCGAGCGCGCGACGGTAACTGGCTTCCCCCTCGGCATGGGTTTCGCCCAAACCAACGATGGTCATGATCGAGAGCTCGAGAGAGGCAGGATCGCGTTGCCCCCGACTGCACGCCTCGTCGAGCACCTTGCGTCGCACACGACACGCTTCTGCGGACGTCGCGAGCGTGTTGTATTCACTGGCGTACCTCACCGCGAGCTCGACGGCACGCGGCTTCCCTAGACCGCCCAGAATGATCGGCGGGTGCGGTGTCTGTACGGGTTTGGGCAAGGCGCGTTGACTGCGCAGCGAGTAATGCGTGCCGGCGTGGTCGAACGGTTCTCCCGACCACGACCGCACGACGATCTCCAGATGCTCTGCGAGCAGGTCGTAACGCGAGCGCAGATCCGGAAAGTCGAAGCCGTTCTGTTCATGCTCCTGTTGATTCCATCCCGAACCCATGCCGACATCGATTCGCCCGCTGGAGATGTGATCGGCGCTGACGACCATGCGCGCGAACACACTCGGATGACGGAAGGTCACAGGTGAGACGAGGGTGCCGAGACGAATCCGCTGCGTGAGCGCTGCCAGCCCGGTCACCGTGCTCCAGGCATCGAGTGCTGCGCCGGGTGCTGCGTGGAAAGAGCTGTAATGGTCGGAGCGGAAGAAACCATCCAAGCCGGCGGCCTCCGCGGCGCGTGCCAAGGTGAGCCATTCCTGCCACTCGACGGATTCCTGCCCCTCGATCATCAGACAGATGCGCATGAGATACCTCTCAAGACGAAGTTGATGGATGCAGTCAGCTACTTCCGACAGCGGATCTGGGCTCGTGTGGCACTGCTCGCGATCGATCCGCGGCGTATGCTACGAAGCATTGCCCCCGCCCCGCTTCGCAGGGGAGGGGGCTGAACAGAGGCGTCAATGAGCAATGATCCTGCAGAGAGATTGAAGTCTCTCGGGAGCCAGCTGCGCAAGCTGCATCGTCTCGTGCTCGAGACGGAAAAACAGTTCCATCCGCCGATGGGGCAACTGGAGCTGCTGGATCGATTGCTCAAAGATCCCGCTTGGGCCTGGCTGCGTCCCTTGTCGGCGCTGGCGGCGGATGTCGAGCACATCGCAGCAGCCAAGCCGGCGCCAACGGCATTCGATATGGCCATCGCCGCTGCACAGATACGCGACCTGCTCGTGGGCGAGGGCACCGAAGAAAACAAGAACTTCGCCGAGCGCTATGTTCCGCTGATTCAAGCCAGTGCGGAGCTCGCAAGCGTGCATGGCGAGCTGAGACAGCGCTTGAAAGATGCACCGGCGGAATCATCCGACGAAGCGGAGCGGCTGCATCTGCGGCATCAGTGGGGCATGCGTTGCAAGCACGAGTCCAGCGACACATCTCGTCGGCGACACTAGCAGCGTGTAACGGCTGATTCGATACCGAGGCTTGCGCGTGCTGGCTTGCTGGACGGCTGGCCGGAAGCCGTGGCAGAACCTTCTGGCCAACAACCCAGCTCGCGAGCCGGCCGCTCACCCTAGGGTATATCGCGTCGATTGCGTCCTTAACGATCGTGGCTCAACCGAAGCAGCGCCGCGATCCGACACCTGCCCAGTGTTCCAAGATTTCGCGCCGCGTTCACTGGGGAGGAAACCGATGTCGATGCGAACGGCGATTCGTGGACTGATGGTGTCGGCGGCAGTATTTGGCGCGTCTGCGGCGCAAGCGGAGTTCCATCTGCAGGAGGCCACGATCGATGGCATCCATGAGGCGATCCGTTCAGGCGAGGTCACGTGCAAGCAGATCGTCCAGGGGTACATCGCGCGCGCTCAGGCTTATAACGGCACGTGCGCCAAGCTCGTGACGGCCGATGGCGCCAAGGTGTCCAAAGTGCCGGGCACGATTCGAGCCGGCGCGCCGCTGACATTTCCCACCGACACCCTTGCGATCGCCCGGCTCGTTCCAGACTTCGACAAGTACAAAGGGTTGAAGCCCGACTTCGGCCGCATGGAACCGACGGCGTCCAATGCAGCCGTGTATCAGCAATACGGCATGGTCGCCGGCGTGGCGAACGTCGGCCAGGTGAATGCGCTGGAAACGTTGAACATCCGCGGCGAGCGCTCGGTCACGTGTCGCGGCAAGTTCGACACGGCTCCTGCCAAGGGTGCGCTACCGAAAGGGGCGCCCGCGGGCTGCGAGGAATTCCGCAAGCAGCCGGATGTGCTCGAGTACGCGGCGATGCTGGACAAGAAGTACGGCAAGAACCCCGATCTCGACGCGATGCCGCTGTACTGCGTGCCGATGTCGTTCAAGGGCATCTACGATGCGATGGATATGCGTACCACGGGCGGTGCCGACGTGAATTACGCGATGGATGCGCCACCGAAGGATTCCACGCTGGTGAGCCGCTTGCGCGGCGCGGGCGCGCTCATCTACGCGATGGCGCATGAGTCCGAATACAACGCCGGCAGCGGGGATCCGGGTGGTGCGGCGAAAGTCGAGCGACCGTATATCGGTGCGGGCGGTTCGCGCGAATCGTGGGGCGGGATGACCTGCAATCCCTACGATACCGAGCGCGTGACGAGCGGTTCGAGCGGCGGCTCGGCGGTGTCGGTCGCGGCCAATCTGGTCGTGTGCTCGATCTGCGAAACGACCGGCGGCTCGTGCCGCGGGCCAGCGAACTACAACAACGTCGTGAACATCGTGCCGACGAAGGGCATGATCTCGTTCGCGGGCAGCATCGGTGCGAATCCGTATCAGGATCGCCCCGGCATTCAATGCCGTACGGTGAAGGATGCGACGAAAGTGCTGGATGCCTTCCGGGATACGAAGAGTGGCAAGTACTTCGATGCGCGCGATCCCTACACGGCGCTGCCGCGCGTCATTGCCTCGAGAACGCCGTACGTGGATGCGCTCAGTGAGGCTGGCAAGGAGAAGCCGTTGGCTGGCATCCGCATCGGCGTGATTCGCGAGTTGATGGTGAAGGAACATCCAAGCGATGCGGCCGTGAGCGACGGCATCAACCGCCAGCTGCAAGTGCTGAAAGACCTCGGTGCCGAGCTGGTCGAGACCGTCGATCCAAACTATCCCGACGATCCGTCCATCGCCAACGTGGCCTTCGGCTTCAACGAAGCATTCGCCGAGCTGCTGCCGTTCCACATGCCCGAGATCTTCTCGTGGAAAAAAGAGGGCAAGCCGGAATTCGAAGTGCCAGGTTGGGATGTGACCAGCAAGAAGTACCTCGTCAATCTCGCCGCGCATAAAGCGCCGTTGCCCGCGAGCATGAACTTCCGTCGCGTCTTTGCGAATCCGCCGACCGATCCGGACGCGATCACGGGCTACACGTTCGCATATCAGCTCGGCGAGTACCTGGCGAAGCGCGGTGACACGCGGGTGTACGACTGGCAGACGCTGAACGCCAACGCGAAATACTTCAATGAGGTGCGCCGCGTCGCGATGCAGAACTGGGAGAACAAGGAGATCGACATCCGCACGAACGCGATCGCCTACACGATGAAGCGTCGCGACACGCTGCGCATGGCCATGATGAAAGTGCTGGAGCAGAACGACATCGACGTGTTCGTGAATCCCGTGAACCTGACGCTGCAAGGCAAGATCGGCGGTGCAACCGTCGGTGGACCGGGCGGCGGCGGCGGTGGCTTCGGTTACGGTGCGATGCTCGGCATTCCAGAAGTGTTCGTACCCGCCGGTTTCGCAGCTGAGATCTACGAGCCGAAATTCGCATTGAGCGCAGATGGGACGAAGTACGACGGCGTGGAAGCAACCGAGCCGACGAAGCTCGCAAGCCCGCTGCCGTACAACATCGCGTTCTGGGCCGGCCCGGGCGAGGAACCGACACTGTTGAAAGTGGGCGCCGCGTACGAAGCAGCGACTCATCACCGCAAGGCGCCGTCCGCGTTCGGGCCGGTGAAGGGCGAGCTGTAAGAATCCTCCGCTCAGGTCCCCTCCCTTGCGAAGCGGGGGAGGGCTAGGGTGGGGGCGCGTCAGTCGTTGCAGTCGTCAAGATTAAAGACCCCATCCTGTCCTTCTGATGTGCAGGGACGCACGAATGGCGCGGGCGCATGGATGCGCAGGAGCGGCCCCCGCTCCGCAAGGGAAGGGACGCGCACTCGGGCTTCACGTCTCCGCGCTTGCGAATTTCTCATGCGCCGCCGGAGAACCTGCTGCAGCGGTTGCGCGAGCAGTCTGGTACAAGTGCGATCACCCCGCAGCCTTGCTGCTCGTGGGAGCGCCTGCCTACACTCCTGGCAGGTGTCGCTCTCACAAGGAATCTTCGATGCGGTTTCGAATCGGGCTCGCAGTGGTTGTCAGTGTGTTTGCTGTATCGGCTCGAGCGCAGACAGAAGGTTCCGCTCAGACAGTGGAGAAACCGGCCGCACTCGTTGCAGACGGCATACCTGCGGTGCCGAAGTCGCTCGCCGCCGGCACGCGTCCGTACATGGAATTTCGCACAGCCGCGTTCCAGAGCTGGAATCCCAGCGATCGTTCCATGTTGATCACCACGCGTTTCGGCAACACGGCTCAGGTCCATCAGGTGAAAGCACCGGGTGGGGCGCGCACGCAGTTGAGCTTCGAGGAGGACCGTGTTGCCTCCGCTTCGTGGGCACCGACGAAAGCCGACGTCATGGTCGTGCAGAAAGATGTTGGCGGCGATGAGTTCTTCCAGCTCTACACATTGAAGGAGGGACGACTCACCTTGTTGACCGACGGCAAGAGCCGCAACGAGTTCGGCGCGTGGGCCGACGATGGTTCAGTGATCGGCTACAGCTCGACGCGTCGCAACGGCATGGACACCGATCTGTACGTGATGGATCCGCGCGATCCGAAGACGGATCGCCGTGTCGCGGACGTGAAGGGCGGCGGCTGGTCCATCAACTCCTTTGCGCCGGATCGCTCGCAGGCGGCGGTGCTCGAGTACATCTCGATCACGAAATCCAATCTGCATCTGCTGAATCTGGCGTCCGGTACGCTGACACCCGTCGGCGATCACAACAAGGCTGTTTCCTATGGAGACGCGAAGTTCGCACCGGATGGTGCGTTGTGGGTGACATCGGATGAGTCTTCCGAATTCCAGCGGTTGGGTACCATCGACCTCACCACAGGCAGGTTCACGGCGAGGGCGCCGGAAGCGAAGTGGGACGTGGAAGCCTTCGATATCGCGCAGGACGGCTCCTTCATCGCGTATGTCGTGAACGCAGCCGGTGCTGCGCGGCTCAAGGTGCTCGATACGAAGTCAGGCACGGCACGCGTCGTCGACGCGTTGCCCGCCGGTCAGATCGGCGAAGTCTTCATCGCACCGTGGGGCGACATCGGCTTGTCGTTCACCTCGGCGAAGAGCGCCCAGGATGCCTATTCGGTCGATCCGCGCACGCTGGCCGTGACGCGGTGGACGACGAGCGAGACGGGTGGTCTCGATGTGACGAAGAACGTCGAGCCGACGCTGATCGAGGTGAAGAGCTTCGATGGCAAGACGATCTCAGGATTTCTGTATCGGCCCGATCCTGTCCGGTTTCCCGGCAAGCGGCCGCTGATCGTCAACATCCACGGTGGTCCGGAAGCGCAAGCGCGTCCGCTGTTCCTCGGCCGCAACAATTACCTGATCAACGAGCTTGGCATCGCGCTGTTCTTTCCGAACGTGCGCGGCTCGTTCGGCTACGGCAAGACTTTCGTCAGTCTCGACAACGGGCCGTTCCAGCGCGAGGACTCCGTGAAGGACATCGGCGCGTTCATCGAGCGGCTGTCGCAGGATGCCGCGCTCGACCCTGCGCGTTTCGCCGTCACCGGTGGCAGTTACGGCGGCTACATGTGTTATGCCTCGGCGATTCGCTACGGCGCGCAGCTGAAGGCAGCCAACTGCGTCGTCGCCATCTCGAATTTCGTCACGTTCCTCGAGAACACACAAAGCTATCGCCGCGATCTACGCCGCGTCGAATACGGCGACGAGCGCGATGCGAAACAGCGAGCCAAGTTGACTGCCATCTCGCCGCTCACCTCTGTGCAGAAGCTCTCGATCCCGTTGATGGTCGTCACGGGCGGCAACGATCCACGTGTGCCAGCGTCCGAAGCCGAGCAGATGGTGAAAGCCGTGCGCAATAGAGGTGGCCTTGCGTGGCACTTGCTGGGCCAGGACGAGGGCCACGGCTTTGCCAAGAAGGCGAATCAGGATTATCAGTTCTGGACGAGCCTGATGTTCTGGCAGCAGACGTTGCTGAATGACGGAGACAACAGGCAGAAGCACTGAGTGAGCATGGGCGGGTCTTCAAGCCGTCCACACTCGAAGTGAGCAATGCTTCGCGATGTGCTGAAAATCCATATCCGTGGTCAGCATGACCAGTTCGTGGCGAACACAGAGCTGGCTCAGGAGTGCATCGATAGTGCCGGCCTGTACGCCGCGCCTGCGGCAGAGTGAGTGTAAGGTCGCTGCGCCGATGTGATCTTCACGATCCGGCACCAGCAGCGGAAGCGCTGAAAACCGATCTACGATCTGGGTGCGGGCTTTCGGACCGGAAAACCCCTGTAACAACTCCTGTAGCACCACGCCGGTCGTCACTACGCGCTCGCCCGTGGTAAGGGCTCGCTCGAGAGCAACAACTTGCGCGACGTCGACGGGGCGGTCGCGCCGCAATAGAAGTGACCAAACACTCGTATCAACGAACAGAGTCAACTCCGCTTCCTTTCCTTCTTGTAGTCATAGTCTGCATTCCATTCGAGTTTGCCGGCCAGGTCCAGCAACGACTTCTGTCGTCTACGTGCGATGAACTCCTGCAGGGCTTTCGTGACGGCGGCCGCCTTCGTGCGCTCGCCGCTCACTTTCAACGCCTGTTCGATCAGGTCAGGGTCGATCGAGAGATTGGTAGCCATATGTGTGTCTCCTCACACATGATGATACACAACGCGAGTGCACGCTACAACGCTGGCTTACGCGGTGCTGGTCCGACCATGACGCTGCCCGGGATTGGCCGCTCTTGCCTCCGCGCCGCTTCGGATCGCGCACCCACCGTGATCTCGTCCATGCGCATCAGCACCCGCGAATGACGGATGTACCAGTGCCAGACGAAGGTGAGATCGAACAGCAGCGCCGCCAGCCACCAGAGGTAGAGCAACGCGCAGAGCGCGAGGATCACGGGCCAGATGGGGCCGTTTTGACCGTGTGCCTGCGACAGGTGCCATGCGACGACACCGGCCACCGCTAGGATGCCGCCGAACACGAGGGGCTTGATGCCCCACATCGGGCGCAGGGCGGAAATCCCATACGCGGCGCCCACGAGAGCCAGCACCATCGATGCGATGACGAACGTCGCAGGCACAGCGGTACCGAACAGCACGACGTTGCCGGGTTGCACCAGCGCTGCCACGTAACCGGCGACGCACAGCGTGCCGATCGCAACGGCCGCGAAGCGGCAGCCGATATTGCGGGTGAGTCTCGGTACCCGCGATGCGACCGTGATGCCGAACAGCAGCATCGCGATGGGAAGCACGCCAGTCGCGATCTCCCTGATGGATGGCGTGTGATTCGGCTCGAGCGCTCCCAGGAGCGCCTTGAGCAGGATGAACGCACCCGTCGACAACACCGCGAATACAGCTGCGTAGGGCACGAAGTAGCTCGAGAACTGCAGGCCAGGTCGGCTGGCTGGCGGCGGCGACGGGGGCTTCTCGTGGCGATCGCGACAGACCACGTTCTCGATGAAGTGTTTGAAGATGTGCTTGTCCGTCCAATAGTCCACGTGCGCTTTGGCCGGAAACGCATAGCGCGAGAAGCCATGATCCTGCGCACCGGTGAAGTGGAAGACCGTGTCCCATCTCGAGCCACCATCCGCGGGCTGGTGTCGCAGCCAGCGACGAATGTCATCCAGGTCGAAGCCGATCGGATCGCCGACATCGTAGTAGTTGTGCCATTCGATCTGCGTTGCGGGAACGTGCTGCGGGGATGTCGAGCCAAACAGCGCAGGCCATAGCACGAAGTGCTTGTCGATCGGTGAGCCCAGCGTCATGAGTCCGCGCACGCTGTCGAGCCATTCGGGACGCGTATTCTCCCGGCAGGCCTGCAGCAAGCCGAGCAGCGCCACGACCGTGCCTTCGCTGTGCGCGACGATGTAGATCTCGGCGTCGGGGGAGACCTTGTGCGTGTCCGCCATGGTTTTCATGAAGGTCGCAATGATCTTTTCGCGTTCCTCCGTGAACTCCGCGACGACCTGCACATCGCCGAGATAGTCATCCAGCACCTTGCGCAAGTCGCAGGTGAAGATGCCGGCCTTGTTCGCCAGCAGACAGATGCGATCGAGCACGTGGATCGAATCGGTCATCTCGCACAGCACCTGCTCGAGCAGATGGAAGTCGTGCTCCTGACAGCCTTGGCGCTGATGCTCCTTCCACCGCACCTTCAACCGGCCCACGATCGTGCGCGCCCAGGCCCTGGCTTCCTCCAGCGTGTGCTTTTCCTCGGCCAGCGCCCGCGGAATCTTCGCCCAATACACCTCGGCAAACAGATAACCGCACAGCGGCGGATCGAGCGTGACCACGCCCGTGCCGTTGTGGAACGTGCCGAGAGGCACGGCTGCAGGCTCGTTGTGGTACTCGCAGAACTGATTCACGACGGCTTGGATCGTCGCGTAGTTGAACTGATCGCCGATGCCGTGCACGGCAACGATCGCCTTGTCGACCGACTTTCGATTCGCGGGACTGGCGATACTCGAGTGGGTTTGCACCACGACGTCTGCTTCGCTCATGGGGCCTCCGATGGCATGTTGACGTCTGCAGCTTCAGTGCTCGACAGCTTCCGTGCCTGCGCCCCGAAATTGAATTGGTCTTAAGGATGAATGGCACTCAGTTAAGCCAGCAGGTCGTGGGGCTTGGGGCCTGGGACATGGGTCAGAATTTAAAGGCCTCCTCTCTGGCCCAAGCCTCACACCCCAAGCCCCGAGCCCGCAAAGAATTTGCATCTGCGTCTTAACGCAGTGCCATTCGGACTTAAGGCTTAACCCAACGTCCACAGCGCCGGCGGCAGGTGCGGCACCGAGTTGAAGCTGTGCAGCGTGATGCCTTCCGGTGAGTACACGAAAGACGTATACGAGCCATTGCGCACCCGCATCATGAGCTCGATCGTCTTCTCGTTCGCGAGCTCGAGGACACTGCCGACCAGGAGTCCCGTGAAACCGCCGGAGCTGAAAGCGACGACGCGCTGGCTCTTGCCCGATCGGGCCATGAACTCGAGCGCGTACTGCGCGCGCTCTTGAACATCGGTCCACGTTTCGGCATCGTCGGGTACGGGGATGCGCCCGCCTGCGAACTCCTTCACCACCATGACCATGTAGCGCAACATGGCTTTCATGGCCTGGGGCCGCTCGCCCTCCGGCACCGAATGCATCTGCAGCGCGCGCTCGGTATCGCTGAATCCCTGCTCCTGGAGGTGCAGGATGACGCGCGCCATGTCGAGCTCGTCCAGCTCATCGAGGCGCTCAGCCTCGGGCCACGGCAACCCCCGCGCGCGAAACACGGCCGCGACTTCCGCTTCGGTCTGCTTGTGACGCAACCGCGGACCGATGAGCACGCGGTCCCAGCCGATGCCGTTGTCAGCCCAGTACTCGCCGAGCTGTCGGGCCTGCTCGTGCCCTGTCGGTGTCAGGCGGTCGTATTCCTTGGCGAACGTGCTGGCCTGTCCATGACGAACAACGGTGATGAGGCCCATGAAGCTGTCGGCTCGAGACTGGATACCGGGAGTGGCGCTGTGATTCTCATCGCCTCCCCAGCCGCAGCGCAACTTGCATCCGAGGGCTCACCCGCGCTGCAGCTCAAGTCGTTTGCGCGTTGGAATCGTTTTCTTCGATCGGCAACTGAATTGCAAGGGCAGTCCGGTTTCAGACCGTTACATGACTAGGTGAAACCGATGCGTTCGGCGCCGCGCTGAAATTGCTCGACGATGTCGGGAGCGAAGCGGAACGCCGACAGTGCATCGTGCAGGGAGTAGCTCGGCTGCTGCTTGTGCGCGAGCGCTGCGAACGACCGCGCTTCATCCACTCGGTTTGCAATCGCAAGACAGAGGGTCGCAATTCCCAGAATATGAATGTGCGCATTCGGGCGTGCCGCACCTCTCACGGCCCAGTCGGCGGCTTCTGCCAGCTGCCCGAGTCGAACGTGGGCCATGGCGCGCGAGGAAAGCATGCCGAATTGCAGTGGATCGAAGGGGCTCAAGCGGCGCGAGTAGTCTCCTGCCGCAATCGATCTGCGCGCATCGCCCGACTGGGCGTGAACGAAAGCCAGCATGTAGTGACCGAGTGCGAAGTTGGGACTGAGCTCCACGCTCCGCTCCAGCTCCTGTAGCGATTCGTCTTGCCGGCCGCGCAACCACAGCGCGCGTCCCATTGCCCAATGCGACGCGGGATCGCGATCGTCCACCATGAGGCTTTGACCGGCCGTCTCGAATGCCAGATCGATTTGCTGCGAGCGCTCGGCGACGCGATGCAGGAATGCATTCTGGAAGTGGGTGAACGACAGTCCCGCATAGGCGCGCGCGAACGTAGGGTCCAGGCCCACGGCCGTCTGGAAGAAGTGCTCGGCGCGTGCATTGTCGGCCGCGTTGAACCTGTACATGTGCCACAGGCCGCGGTGATACGCCTCCCACGCATCCAGCGACATCGGCGCTTTCAAGAGGGCCCGATTGCGCTCCGTCATCTCGATTTCTTCGACGATGGCGGCGACGATGCGGTTGTTGATGTCGTCCAGCAATTCGAAGGTGCCATCGAGCGGTGAGTCGAACTGCTCCGTCCACTGAATCCGCGCCGTGCGCGTTTCGGCCAGCTCGACGGCAACGGTCACACGATGCTCGCGACGGCGCACCGAGCCGCTGACCACGTAGTCGACGTTCAGGATGCGACCGGCTTCGTGCGGATCGATCTTGTGTGCGTCGAGTGCAAAGACGCTCCCGCGCGCGATGACGAAGAACACACGCAGCTTGGCGAGTCCCGTGATGATGTCGTCGACGAGTCCATCGGCCAATCCGCCGCGGGTGTTGTCTGCAGAGGCATCGGCGAATGGCATCACGGCGATGGCTGCGCGCCGCGGTTGTTTGCTCTCCACGCGCGAGTCGTCCGCTGCTGCGACGATGACGCTTGGCGCGGTTGGCCGAGTTGCATATCCGGCACGAGCAGTACGCCACGCCTCTCGTAGCGGCAACCAGTTCAGGCCTTCGGCCTCGAACTGGCGGATCGTTGCAGACAAGTGAGCTTCCGCATCCGGCACGCGCCCGCTATCGGCGAGCGCAAGCATCAGCGCTTCGTGAGCCCGGCGGTCGAACGGCGCGACCTGCAGCCAGATTTGCAGGTGACGCAGCAGCTGATCGCTGTCGCGCGGCAACGATTGCGCGAGGTGCTCGAGCAGGGCGATGTGACAGACGTGATAACGATGTCGTTGCGCGTGCAACCAGCCGGCGAACGGCGCGCTGTCGACATGCAGACCGTCCAGGAACTCGCCACGAAACAGCTCTGCGAGAGGTCCCAGCCGCTCGGTGGGCAGCCAGTCCCGCTTGCCGATCTGGGCCGCATCGATCGTGCTGGCATCGACGAAGCAGTCGCCGAGGTCCAGGCTGACGCGGTCGTCGGTCGTCACGACCCTACGGCGCTCGGGCGAGTCGAGGACGCCTCTGATCTTGCTCAACGCCCAGCGCAGCTCGCCGCGGGGGTCATTCGGCGCATCCCACAACAGGTCGCACAGCTGTGCGCGGGTCAGGCCAGACGGGTGGAGCGCCAGATAAGCGAGCAGCCCGCGCACCTTGCGCGAAGACGGCAGGGGCACGGCGACGCCGTTCCGAGAGATCGAAAGCGGTCCGAGCAGACGGATTTGCAAGTTCCCTCCGGGCTGCGCTGCCCGTTGCATTTCCACGGTTGATTCCACGCTCGTTACCACAGCCGGTGCCTACCGTGAGCTCACATCGGAAAGACAGGACGGAGAGCCGTCGCCATCCACACTACGGGAGAAACCTATGCGAGCCATCATAGCTGTGTTGTATGGGCTGGGAGCGTACGCCGTGTTCCTCGGGACATTCCTCTACGCGATCGGCTTCGTCGGTAACACGGGCGTGCCAAAAACCATCGATTCGGGGGCCGGTGGATCCGCGTTCGTGGCGCTGGTCATCGATTTGGCGCTGCTTGCGGTGTTCGCATTGCAGCACAGTGTCATGGCCCGGCCCGCGTTCAAGCGCGGGTGGACGCGGTTCGTGCCGCGACCCGTCGAGCGCAGCACGTTCGTATTGTTCGCAAGCGCGGCGCTGTTGCTGCTGTACTGGCAATGGCAGCCCATTCTCACACCGATCTGGGTGGTGAGCGACCCCGTGATCGTGCAAATCCTTCACGGGGTGTTCTGGCTGGGCTGGCTGCTGGTGCTCGTCAGCACCTTTCTGATCCATCATTTCGAGCTCTTCGGCTTGCAGCAGGTCTGGGCTTTCGTGCGCGGACGCGAGTTGCCCGCGCCGCAATTCCGCACGCCGTCGCTCTATAAGTATGTACGGCACCCGATCTACCTCGGGTTCGTCCTCGCCTTCTGGGCAACGCCGACGATGACGGCGGGGCATCTATTGTTTGCGCTTGCAACCACCGGCTACATTCTGCTCGGCATCTGGTTCGAAGAGCGCGATTTGATCGCGCAGTACGGCGAGCGCTATCGCCGCTATCGCGAACAGGTCGGCATGCTGTGGCCCCGGCTGACCCGCAAGCGCGCATTGAACGCGGCGACGCACTGACTGGATTTTCTACAATCGAGGTGTGACATGAACAGCGCGAAAGCTTATTCGGGCAGTTGTTTTTGCGGAGCGGTGCAGTTCACCGTGACCGGCGAGCCGGCTGCGATGGGGTATTGTCATTGCGAGTCGTGCCGGCGCTGGTCGGCCGGTCCGGTCAACGCCTTCACGTTGTGGAGCCCGGACGCCGTGAAAATCACTCGGGGTGCCGACAACATTGGTACGTACAACAAGACGCCGCGCAGTGAGCGCAAGTGGTGCAAGAGTTGCGGCGGCCACGTGTTCACTCATCATCCGCATTGGAATCTCACGGATGTGTACGCGGCCGTGATTCCCGACTTCCCCTACAAGCCGGGCGTGCACGTGAACTATCAGGAGACCGTGCTGCCGATGAAGGACGGGCTGCCGAAGATGAAGGACGTGCCGAAGGAGATGGGCGGCAGCGGTAGCACATTGCCAGAGTAGGTTGTGTGACCGGTCGATAGGGACGATCTATCGCGGCGAACGAAACCATCGACTGGCCCCACGGGCTATCTCACTGTACTGTACCTGCCATCACCCGGAGGAACGGCTCCTCCGGGTCCGTTCGGCAGATCATTTCAGGAGATCGCTCGATGAGCTCTGTAATCAATACAACGATCAAACCCTTCAAGACGACCGCCTACCACAACGGCAAGTTCGTGCCCGTCGCGGATACGGATTTGAAGGGCAAGTGGTCCGTATTCGTGTTTTACCCCGCGGATTTCACCTTCGTTTGCCCGACGGAGCTGGGCGACGTCGCCGACCTCTATCCAGAGTTCAAGAAGCTGGGCGTCGAGGTGTACAGCGTGTCGACCGACACGCATTTCACCCACAAGGCGTGGCATGACGCCTCCGACACGATCAAGAAGATCAAGTACCCGATGCTGGGCGACCCGACCCACCTGCTCAGCCGTAATTTCGGCGTGCTGATCGAAGAGGAAGGCCTGGCGCTGCGCGGTACGTTCGTCGTCAATCCCGAAGGTCAGATCAAGATCGCGGAGATCCACGATCTCGGCATCGGCCGTGACGCCAAGGAGCTGCTGCGCAAGGTGCAGGCGGCACAGTACGTGGCATCGCATCCGGGTGAAGTGTGCCCGGCCAAGTGGACTCCGGGTCAGAAGACGCTGGCGCCCTCGTTGGATCTGGTCGGCAAGATCTAGCGGTAACAGTTGCAAGTTACGTCCCTTCCCTTGCGAAGCGGGGCCGCTCGCGCCATTCGTGCGTCCCTGCACATCAGAAGGACAGGATGGGGGTGGTTGATCGAGCGCATCGCTCTCTCAAACGCCCCCACCCCAGCCCTCCCCCGCTATCGCAGGGGAGGGAGTTGAAACAAACGGTGAATAACATGCTCGATGCAAATCTTCGGCAACAGTTGCAGACCTATCTCGAACGGGTGAGTCAGCCCGTGGAACTCGTGGCCTCGCTGGACGACAGCGATGCGTCGCGTGAACTGCAGGAGCTGCTGCAGGAGATCGTCCTGCTCTCGCCGCTGCTGTCGCTCGAAGAGCGCACAGGCGATGCCGAGCGCAAGCCGTCGTTCACCGTCGGTCGCACAGGCGGCGGTGCGAACATTCGCTTCGCCGGCATCCCGATGGGCCACGAGTTCACCTCGCTCGTTCTGGCGTTGTTGCAGGCGGGTGGCTATCCGCCGAAGGTCGATGCGAGCGTGATCGAGCAGATCGAGGCGCTCAAAGGCGAATATCGGTTCGAGATTTTCATCTCGCTGAGCTGCCACAACTGTCCCGATGTCGTGCAGGCGCTGAATCTCATGGCGGTGCTCAATCCGCGCGTGAGCAGCACGATGATCGACGGCGCGCTCTTCCAGCAGGAAGTGGAAGCGCGGCAGGTGATGGGCGTGCCGGCGGTGTACTTGAATGGTGAGGAGTTCGGCCAGGGCCGCCTGACGATCGAAGAGATCCTCGCGAAGCTCGACACGGACGCAGGCTCCCGCCAGGCGGACGAGATCAACGCGAAGGGCGCGTTCGATGTACTCGTCGTCGGCGGTGGTCCCGCAGGCGCGGCGGCTGCCATTTATGCGGCACGCAAGGGCATCAAGACGGGCGTCCTCGCGGAACGCTTCGGCGGCCAGGTGCTGGATACGCTCGGCATCGAGAACTTCATCTCTGTCAAGGAGACGGAAGGGCCGAAGATGGCTGCCGCGTTGGAAGAGCACGTCAAGACATATGACGTGGACATCATGAACTTGCAGCGCGCCGAGAGTTTGTCGCCTGCCGCTGCAGACGGCTTGTTCACGGTGTCGCTCGCGAGCGGTGCCAGGTTGCGCAGCCGCTCCGTCGTGCTGGCGACCGGTGCCAAGTGGCGCGAGATGAATGTGCCGGGCGAACGCGAGTATCGCGGTCGCGGCGTGGCGTACTGCCCGCATTGCGATGGGCCCTTGTTCAAGGGCAAGCGCGTCGCCGTGATCGGTGGCGGCAACTCCGGTGTGGAAGCTGCAATCGATCTGGCCGGCATCGTTGCGCATGTGACGTTGATCGAGTTCGACAGCCGCCTGCGTGCGGATGAAGTGCTGCAGCGGAAATTGCGCAGCCTGCCGAACGTGCGCGTGATCGTGTCCGCCCAGACCACCGAAGTGCACGGCGAGGGCGGCAAAGTGAACGCGCTCACGTACAAGGACCGCGCGACGGGCGAGCAGCATCGCATCGAGCTCGAAGGCGTGTTCGTGCAGATCGGCTTGCTGCCCAACACCGAGTGGCTCAAGGGGGCGGTCGCATTGAGCAATCGCGGCGAGATCGAAGTGGACGAGCGCGGTCAGACCTCGCTGCCGGGCGTGTTTGCCGCGGGCGACGCAACGACGACGCCGTACAAGCAGATCGTCATCGCGATGGGCGAAGGGTCGAAAGCAGCGTTGAGTGCCTTCGATCATCTGATCCGCACGTCGGCGCCGGCGTCACAAGCGAACGCTGCCTGAGCGAGCGTCACGAGCGTACATTCCGGACGTCGGCAGCTTGCCGCGCGTTTCGGCCAATCGGAATGAGCGCTCATGAATGATCACACTCAGATCCCGAATGCGACGCCGGGCACGATCTACACCTGTCCCATGCATCCTGAGATTCGTCAGGATCATCCAGGCAACTGTCCCAAGTGCGGCATGGCGCTCGAGCCGGAGATGCCGCAGCTCGATGACGAGGATCATTCGGAGCTGAAAGAATTCCGGCGGCGCTTCTGGTGGACATTGCCGCTGACGATTGCGGTCTTCGTTCTCGCCATGTTCGGTCATCGTCTGGGCTGGATGGCACCCACGACGCAGACGTGGATCGAGCTCGCGTTGTCGTTGCCGATCGTGCTGTGGGCGGGTTGGCCGTTCTTCGTGCGCGGTGTGCAATCCATCGTGCATCGCAGCCCGAACATGTGGACGCTCATCGGGCTCGGTACCGCCGCTGCATTCATCTATAGCGTCGTGGCCACGATCGCGCCGGAGTTGTTTCCCGAGAGCTTCGCGGAGCACGGCCGTGTCGGCGTCTACTTCGAGGCCGCTGCGGTCATCATTTCGCTCACGCTTCTGGGACAGATTCTGGAACTCAAGGCGCGCTCGCAAACCTCGGCCGCGATCAAGTCGCTACTGCGGCTGGCGCCCAAGACGGCGCGACGGATCGAACCGGATGGCAGCGAGCGCGATGTGCCGCTGGCGCACGTGCACGTGGGCGATGTGTTGCGCGTGCGTCCTGGTGAAAAGGTGCCTGTGGACGGCGTCGTGCTCGAAGGCACGAGTGCCGTGAATGAATCGATGCTCACGGGCGAGCCGCTCCCGGTGACGAAGCGGCCTGGCGACAGGCTCATTGGCGCGACGCTCAATACCTCGGGCAGTCTCACGATGCGCTCCGTGCGCGTGGGTTCGCAGACGGTGCTGTCGCAGATCGTGCAGATGGTTGCGCAAGCGCAGCGCTCGAGAGCCCCGATGCAACGCATGGCGGATCGCGTGGCAGGTTATTTCGTTGTCACCGTCGTGCTCGTAGCACTGGCTGCGTTCTTCGCGTGGGGATTCTTCGGCGGCGAACAGGGCTGGGTGTACGGGCTCATCAATGCGGTCTCCGTGTTGATCATCGCGTGTCCCTGCGCTCTGGGGCTCGCAACACCGATGTCGATCATGGTCGCCACGGGCAAGGCAGCGACTCAGGGCGTGCTCTTTCGCGATGCGGCCGCGATCGAGAACTTCCGGCGCCTCGACACGATCATCGTCGACAAGACGGGCACGCTGACCGAGGGCAAGCCGGCATTCGACACAGCCATCGGTGCGGCCGGCCACGATCCCGATGAAGTGTTGCGAATCGCAGCCAGCCTCGATCAAGGCAGCGAGCATCCGCTCGGGCAGGCGATCGTCACCGCTGCACGTGCCAAAGGTCTCGAGCTCGCCAAGGCCGAGGCGTTCGAATCGGCGTCGGGCATCGGCGTGCGCGGCGTGGTCGAAGGTCGACGCATCGCACTCGGTAACACGACGTTGATGCAGCAAGAAGGCAGCGACGTGCAGCCGCTGGCGAACGCTGCGGATGAGCTGCGCAGGCAGGGCGGCAGTGTCATGTATCTGGCAGTCGATGGCGTGCTCGCCGGACTACTCGCCGTCTCGGATCCCATCAAGGCCACCACGCCCGAAGCCGTGGCGTGTCTGCACGACGCGGGCCTGCGAGTCGTGATGGCGACCGGAGATGGCATCGCGACGGCACACGCCGTGGCAAGCCGACTCAACATCGATGAAGTCCATGGCGAAGTGCAGCCGGCCGACAAGCTCGCATTGGTGGAGCGCCTCCAGCAGGCCGGGCATGTCGTCGGCATGGCCGGCGATGGCATCAACGATGCCCCAGCGCTGGCCAAGGCGGACGTCGGCATTGCGATGGGCACGGGCACCGACGTGGCGATGAGCAGCGCTCAGGTCACGCTCGTCAAAGGCGACCTGCGTGGTATTGCACGCGCCAGGGAGATTTCGGACGAAACGGTGCACAACATGCGCCAGAACCTGGGCTTCGCCTTCGTGTACAACGCGTTGGGCGTGCCCCTCGCGGCGGGTCTTCTGTACCCCATCACCGGTTGGCTGCTCTCGCCGATGATTGCAGCGCTCGCGATGAGTTTGTCGTCGGTGTCCGTGATCACGAATGCGCTGCGGTTGCG
>DATELY010000067.1:0-2256 GCA_035276085.1 Steroidobacteraceae bacterium
GTGCTCGTCACCGCGGACGGCATTCCTAAACTCCTGGACTTCGGCATCGCAAAGTTGCTCGCTGCCGACGATGCAGCACCGGCTGCCGTCGCGCTCACGCGCGTCAACGACCGCCTGCTCACACCGAGGTATGCCTCACCCGAACAGATTCTCGGTCGGCCTGTCACCACTGCAACGGATGTTTATTCCCTCGGGACGCTCCTTTATGAGCTGTTGACGGGCCTGCATCCATTCGGGAACGCACCGATCCCCTTACAACTCGAACTCGAGCGATTGATCAGCCGCAGCGATCCGCTACCTCCCAGCGCTGCGGTCAAGCAGATCATCGAAAGCGCAGCGGGTGAACCGCACGAGAACCTGGCTCGCATCGCGGCGGCACGTCAGCTCAGCGCGCAGCGCCTTGCCCAGCGCCTGGCAGGCGACCTGGATGCCATCTGCACGCACGCGTTACGCAAGGAGCCGCTGCATCGCTATGCGTCGGTCGAACAACTGGCCAATGACATTCGCCGGCATCTGACCCATCGGCCCGTCACGGCGCGGCGGCGAACCGGGTTCTACCGCAGCGCGCGGTTCGTGCGTTGCCATGCGCTGGGCGTCGTTGCGACTGTCGCCGGCATCGGAGTCCTCGTTGCCTTCGCCGTTGCAACGTCCGTCCACGCAAAACGCATTGCTGTCGAGCGCGATCGGGCAGGACAAGAGCGCTCTCGCGCCGAGGCCGTCTCGAGCTTCATGCTCGACGTATTCGGAACGACGGATCCGCGCGTCGTTAGCGATGAAAGAACGGCACGCGAACTACTCGATCATGCCGCTCAACGAATCGATCGCGATCTATCGCAGCAGCCGGAGGTGCAGGTACGCCTGCTGGAGGCCATCGGCCAGACGTACCGACGACAGGGCTACTACGCGCGCGCCGTGGCGTACTTGGAGCGAGCGCTACAGCTACGCAAGCGCTTGCCAGAAACGGACCACGTGGTACTGGCGAACACGCTGCTCGAGCTTGCCGTCGCACAACGCAACCACGGCGCATTGAATTCTTCGAACACCAATTTGCTCGCTGCGAAAGATCTCCTGGAGGCCGACCATGAACGTGCGGGCCTCGTTCGCGCGCGAGTGCTGGCCGCGCTTGGGCGCGTCGATCTGGAGCGCAGCGACTGGCGTGCAGCGGAAAGATATCTTGCCGAAAGCGTGGCGCTGTTACGTCCAGCGAGCACCCATGAGCGTTTCGAGCTCGTCGATGCGTTACGCGATCTGGCCGGTGCGCAGTGGTGGAAAGGTGACGTCGTTGCAGCGGAGCAGACCTTGAGAGAAGCCGTTGCCATCAGCCGAGCTCATTTGCCACCGCTTCATCCGTCCCGCATATCGGCGGAAGGTCAGCTGGCGGACCTGCTCTTGAAAAACGCCCGCTCAGACGCAGAAGCTGCAGCACTTCTGACAAGCGTGTTGCATGCACGTCGCACACTCTACGGCCGGATCAACAGCGAAGTCGCAAATACGCTAAGTGCACTGGCCGGCGTTCAGGAACGTCGAGGCCAGTGGCAAAAGGCCGAGCAGCTCATGCGCGAA
The DNA here is from genome assembly GCA_035276085.1 of Steroidobacteraceae bacterium. Taxonomy (GTDB): domain Bacteria; phylum Pseudomonadota; class Gammaproteobacteria; order Steroidobacterales; family Steroidobacteraceae; genus DATELY01. The sequence continues at coordinate 1,564 of DATELY010000067.1, forward strand.
GCACTCGACATCCAGGTACAAACCCTGGGGTCGGAGCATTACCAAGTGGGCTACGACCACACCTCGTTGGGTGTTTTGTTGCTCCATCGCGGAAAGCCCGTCGAGGCGGAACGCGAACTGCGCACAGCTCTGCGCATTTACGCACAATCGCTGTCTGCGGATCACCAGTATGTTGCGTCTGCGGAGCACGTTCTTGGCGAGATCTTGATCGCACAGAGTCGATATGGGGAAGCCGAACAAGTTCTCATCGCTGCACGCGATCGCTGGATGCGTTCGGATGCTGCACCTTGGCGTGTTGCCCGCACCGTCAGCGCATTGGGTGAGGCTACCTATCGACAGCATCGTCTCGCGGAAGGCGAGCGGCTTCTGCTGACAGGCTATCGCGACCTGCTGTCCGATATGGCAGCACCGCGCGAAGCACGCAAGCGCAGCCACGAGCGACTCGTGCGCCTCTATCGCGAAACGGGCCAAGCGGAAAGACTCGCGCGACTCGTCGCCCCTGACACCTGATTCCTCAGCGGCATCTTCCGCCCGCACCTGCTACAGTTCCGGCCCTTCGAAACTTCGTGAGTGGAAAGAGTGCTATGCGCAAGCTCACCCTGTTCACCAGCATCGTGGCCATGTGGCTCGCGTTGCTATCGCCGCCTTCTTTCGCGACGGACACGCGCGAGGATTTGCGTCTGCAGACGTCGA
>DATELY010000068.1:0-3005 GCA_035276085.1 Steroidobacteraceae bacterium
TCCATTTCCCAAACGGGAAATGTCCGCAGTCGTTCGTTGCCCATGACGCCGACGTACAGCTCGCGTCCTTCGATATATTCCTCCACGAGGGCATCGGAGCTCGTTTGCTCGTGGATGAACTCGATGCGTTCCTTCAGCTTGTCCGCATCCGGCACGATGGAGGCCTGTGAGATGCCGAGTGAGGCGTCTTCCGTCACCGATTTCACGAACAGCGGAAACTTCAGCTTGCGGGGAATCCGATAGCGCTGACCCTTCGGCAACAAGACGAAGTTGGGCGTGGGGATGCGGTGATACGCAAGGATCTGCTTCGCCAATGCCTTGTCACGCGAAATCATCATCCCGCGCGGGTTGCAGCCGGTGTAGGGCTGACGCATCAGCTCGAGAAACGCGACCACGTGCTGGTCGTACGTGACGATGCCTTGAAACTCTTCCATCAGGTTGAACGCGACGTCGGGTTTCCATTCGGTGATCGCGTTACGCAGATCGCCCAGGTTGTCTCCCAAGCCCAGCGGTCGCACTTCATGGCCTGCCTTCTCGAGGAAGGACATCACGTCGTACTCGGTCTTGAACTCGTCGATTTCCTTTTCGGTGTAGCCCTTGAGGCTTTGCGGCGGAACCAACGTTTCATGGACGAGCACGAGCACACGCTGGGGCTTCTTCATAGCGTGTAGCGCTCCCGGTCACGACGCAGCACGTCGATCAGGACGCGCTCCAGCAGGCCCAAGGCGGCGCGCTTGCTGACGCGTTGCGAGCGCGTGACGACGAGGTCGAGCTCGCGGCTACGTTGCAGCAACGCGCGGAACACTTGATGCACGAGGTATGGATGCAAACGCGAGCGGCGCGTCAACAAACGCGTGAGCTGCGGGCGGACCTGGCGTAGAAACGTACTTGCTCTCAATCTTCTTTTGCCATCGCGTGTGCCGAACACGCGCTTTAGGCGGCGATCGTAAGCCTCCGCGCCGGCGATTGCATAGCGTGCTTGTTTGCGACGGTAGTGCTCCGCGAGCGTGCGGCGGTTGTCTTCGAGCGGAGCAACGATGTGTTGCTCCGTCACCAGCGGCGGCTCGCCCTGGATCTGTTGTATCAGTCCGTCGACGTATTCGAGCTTCTTCAATGCAGGCCAATCGGCGTATTCGCGCCGCCAGCGGGCACGTGGCTGTAACCAAACTGCAAAGGTTTCGGCGAAGTCTTCCGTCGGATGGCTTTGGCCGTACCAGTGACCCAGATGCAATACGAAGTGACGACTCGCGGGCCGCACGCGATAGACGTCCGGATAGCGACGCGACGCTTTGCCGAAGGTGCGGCGCCAGTCTTTGCGACGGCGCACGCGAAACGCGTTGTCGAATGCGTGCCCTGCTTCATGCCGGATGATGCGCATCGCCCAGCTCGCGTTGCCGCCTTCCACTTCGCCCATCATCTTGCGTTCCAGGCGCATGAGGCGCGGATGGGCCATGTAGAACGGAATCGCGATGCCGGGCACGCCGTCGGGCGAGAACCATTCGTCCGCCAGCCACACGTGCGGTTTGAAGCGGATGCCGCGGCGCTTGAGCTCGTTCTGCAATTGCGCCAGATAACGCGCGACGAGCGATCCGCGCAAGGAGAGCTGCAAGTCGCACAAGCGCATCTGCAACAGCTCCTCATCGGACATGCGACTCCATCGCGCACTGCGCACGGGCTGTGTTTTGCGTCGCGTGCTCATGCGGTCGGCAGGCGTTCGATGAGTTGCGCGAGCACTGCTTGTCGCGGCAGCGATCGCCGCCACGCTGGCGGGAGCGCGCTGGCTCCGCGAGCGGCGCCTGCCAATGCACCGAACAGGGCTGCAGCGGTGGGAACGCTACTCGCGCTCAGCGTTTGCACGCCGCCTGCGAAGCTCGATGTCGTGGCCAACGCCTGCAGCGCTGCATTCAGCACAGCCGGAGCGGTGCTGTCGCGCTTGCCGTAACCGGCTCGACGCTCGATCACTTCGAGTATCTCGGGCTTCTGCGATCGATGCGTAAGCGCCACAACGTGTGGACCGCGACCAGCCGCCACGACATCGGGCGATGAACCGAGCAATGCATCGAGCACGTAGGCGGCGAACGCACGGCACGCATCGAGCACGATCGGCGCCTGCTGCGTCGTTCGGGAGACGTCCGCCGCGAGCTCGACCGTCCGCTCGCCGTTGTTTGGAAAGCACAGCGCGACGGCGAGTGAGCGGGAGATGCTATGGGCATCGAGATTGCGCGGGTCGTGCGATCCCGCGTACCGCTTGCGTGACCACTGCGACGCCGCGAGTGCACGCTTGAACGCATCCGGAATGCTCACGCGCGCATCTGCCTGCACGCCGCGCGACCACGCCACGTATCGTTGCAGCTGATCCAGGGGGTCATGCTGGCCGCGCACGAGAAAACTCTCGAGCACGGCCACGGTCAGGCCGCTGTCCGGATACAGCACATCCGGCAAGGCCAGCGCCGCAGTGGGATCGAGCGTCGCAGCGAGCACATTGGCGTTGATCGAAGAAGCAATCGAGTCCGCCAGCACCAGCCCGAGCAACGCGCCTTGGGCGCGGTCGGCATAAGCGGAGGTTCCGCGACCGGGTTCATGCCAACGGCGCACGTATTCGATCTGCTCGTCGGTCTCCGGCACGATCGGCCAACGTTTGGCGCGACCGCACTCTTGCCAGAGCATTTGCAGGCGATCGAACGCCTGCTCGTTGTCGAGCCCCTGTCGCATGAGGTACGCCGCAGCCACCAGCCCCGTGCGGCCAATGCCTGCACGGCAGTGCACGTATGCGCATTCCTTGCGGCGGTGCGCGGCGTCGATGGCATTCAGCGCATCGATCACGATCTGCGGGCGTTCGGGGATGCTGTGGTCGAGGATCGGAAAGCGATGATGCTGGACGGCGCGATGGGCCAGCTGACCCAGGAGCGGTGCATAGGCTTCCATCTCCAGGTCACGCGTGAGGTCGACGAAGGTCGTCACACCGCACGCAAGCAACCGCTCGAGCCGCACCTTCGTGTCCGCCT
>DATELY010000069.1:0-3190 GCA_035276085.1 Steroidobacteraceae bacterium
ATCACTGTCCGCTTTCAATCGGAACAGGTGTCCGCAATCGTCGGAATCCGCAGGGCAGCCCCTGGGAGAACGGCTATATCGAGAGCTTCAATGCCCGCCTTCGCGATGAGCTGCTCAACGGCGAGATTTTCTACACTTTACGCGAGGCCCAGATCGTCATCGAGAGTTGGCGACGCCACTACAAGCGCGCATCGCAACACCCATCTGTCTATGTCATTGAAGAGAACAGGCTTTGCTGATCGGGATGCGATCCCGCGGGGTGCCTTGGGTTCTGGCGTGCGCGTTCGGTGATGGCACACGCCGGCGCTGTGGAGAGAACGGCACGGCTGAAGATCCAGGGACCGTCCGGCAAAGGGTGGAGTGCCTCGATCCTACCAGCTTCCGCCGCAACCCTGAGTGTTTTAGGCGCCACCTGAAGAAGCCGCGCGGCATTGTTGAGGTTAAGCCACGGTTCGATACCGTCGGCATCCGGCTTGTAGACGGCGATGTCGTGATGGGAGCGGAGCGAGGTGACACGCTCGCGCGTCCAGCGATTGCCATAGCCGGTCACCAACCCATTCCTGTTCAGGATGCCGGCGATGAGATCGTCGTTGGCGATCAGCACCAGTTGGCGTACGGCGGCAATCACATCGGCCGAGGTGCTGGTGCGTTGCCCGCGCCGCCGCCTGGGCAGGCGTATCTCGGTGTGGACCCCGCCAACCCAATGGATGAGCAGAACGATCTCGGCTGCATCGGTATCGATATCGGCAATCACCTCATGGATCACGGTGCGGACGATGCGCTTCTTCAGCCGTGCATCGGTCGTGGGGTCGGTCCAAATGCTCTTGAGATCGGCTGCGAGCATGGCGAACGATGCCGGATCGACGGTGGACGGGACCGTGGCGGCGTCATGGGCGGCAATCTTGGCTTCGACCTCCGCCACGCGGGCGAGCGCCGTGTTCCATCGCGCCTCCAGTTCGCCGGTCACCAATCGGTTAGCCGGATCGGCAGCGTCGTATTGCCGGAAGGCCCGATCGGCTGCATAGCGCGCCGCCTCGAGATCACGCCGGAGCGCCTCACGCACTTGGTCCCGTTGCTGCCCCGCCTCCTTCTCGGCAGCAACGGCTGCCGCAATAGCGCCAGGGCCAACGACAGTGAGAAGGGCACCCTCAATGGCGTCATCCACCCGCAGCCCGCCAAACGCGATGCAACGCGGCTCGCCATTGTCCATCCAGCCGCGGGTGCAGCTGTAGCGCGGGATGTGATGCTTCGCTCCTGAGTAGCGGAGGGTTAATTTACGCCCGCATCGGCGACAGCGGAGCAGGCCCGCCAACAAAGCCTCGCCGTGCTTGGGCGCACCATGGTGGCGGCTGGTGGGTACGTTGCTGCTGATCATCTTGCGGATCGCTTCGGCCTTGTCCCAGCTGACATAACCCTCATGGGCGTTCGGCATCAGCGCCAGCCAGTCGCTGCGTGCTTTGCGGCGGATCTTCACCTTGACACCGGTCCGATCGTAGCCCGCCACGACGGCCGTCTTACCATAAGCATAGGTACCGCCGTAGATGGGGTTCTCGATCATTCGGTGGATGGTGGCGTAGTTTGGACGCCGCCAAGCCGTCTCGCCGTCCTTGCCCTTCACCGGCAAATCCAGGTTATGCTCGAGAAACCAAAGCAGAGCCTGTCGTGCGCTGCCGAGCTCCAGGACTTTGTTGAAGACCAAGCTGATGGCCTCCTGCACGCGGCGGTCCGGGTCCTTCTCGTAGCGATCGCCCGCCTTGACGAAGCCGACAGGCGCACCGACGACGAGTTCGCCGCGGCGGGCCTTCTCGTAACGGGCGGCGAGCGAACGCTGCCGCAACAGGTCAAGCTCATACTCGTTGAGACTTCCTTTGAGGCCGAGCAGAAGTCGATCGTTGCCATGACGAGGCGCATAGACCGTTTCCTGATCGACCAGCACGGTATCGACCACGCGGCACATCTCGATCAGTTGCTGCCAGTCCCGGCTGTTGCGGGCGAACCGCGAGACCTCGCGCGCGGCAACGGCGCCAACCTTGCCGAGACAGACTTGCGCCACCATCCGCTCAAAACCGGCGCGCTGGACGCCGCCTGCAGCGGAACGGCCAAGATCATCATCGATCACCTCGATCTCGGACCAGCCAAGTGTAGTCAGGCGATCGCGCATGGCGTATTGCAGCGCGCTGCTCTCCCGGTTGTGCAGAACCTGATGAGCCGACGACTGGCGAACGTAGAGGATCGCTTTGCGCTCCAAATGCTGGGGGCGGATCTTGTCAGAGATCATGACCGTCCCTCGTCGAACCCATCTCGTGCTTGTCGGCATGGTCCAGGATCAGCCTCGTCATCAGGGTGGTTAGCGCTGCCTGTGTCTCCATCGGTAGTCCGAACCACGCCGGCATGCCGCCGATGGCCGGCGCGTTCTCTGCGAACAGATCGATTTGCTGCGGCACGCATCGGCGTGCCGACCTCTGTCTGCTCTGGCGTAGCATGGGTCTCTCCCCGATTATGGTCGCCAGGGAGAGGTGATACGCTCGAATCGGCGGCATCCAATGCTGTAGAACGTTTGTTCCGTACGTCCCGCAAGAGCACCCCGAGCATTACGAGCGCCGACAAGTCGGTGCGGGGCTCGACCGCCAGACGCATCTTGGCGCAGGCCGACCGATCAAACATCCACGCTGGAATCTCCAGCCAACGGTTCGCGTCGGATGCAGTCAGGTCGCAGCGAAAGACAACACCGCCCGGCCTCTCAATTGCCTCATGAATGCCGATCCGCAGGCCGGACCATGGATGCCACGGATACAGCAGCTCCCAAAACTCGGTACCGTGGGCGTTCTCAAGCCTTGTTGTACCGGGTCGACCGGCGGCATCACCGTGGGCGGTCCAGTGACATTGGCGACGACGGGCCTCACCAATCTGAGCTTGATCACTACCGGTGGTATCACGGTCAGCAATCCGCTTACCGTCAATAATGGCGCAAACGCTACGCTCACGCTGAATACCACCGACACGGCGACACAGTCGGCCGCGATTACTGCGACCAACCTTGCATTGCTGGGAAGCGGTGGAAACTACACCCTCAACAATCCGGGCAACCTGATCGGCACAGTTGCGGCCAATACCGGCTCGGTGAACCTGACCAGCAGCGGGGCCGTGACCATCGGCGCCGCCGGCGGCGTCACGGGTTGGACCACCACCG
>DATELY010000070.1:0-7030 GCA_035276085.1 Steroidobacteraceae bacterium
CCGCGGGCACTTGGCCGGAAGAGCAAAGCAATTCATGCGCGGTGGGGGAACGGATCTCACGAGACGAAGTTAGCATCTTGGGGCCCCATTTTTATGCGCATGATTGCTGCGCACAGTACGTGCGTACAAGCTCAGGTCGAAGGAGACTGAATATGCGCCATGTCTACGATCGCAACGCCGCGAAGCAAGCTGCGAACTTGAGCATCAACGAGGACTTGTTGAATGCTGCGCGTGAAACAGGTGTGAATCTCTCTGCAGTTCTGGAGGAGGCTTTGGTGGAGAAAGTTGCCGCAGTAAAGCGGAAACACTGGGTCCGAGAAAACAAGGATGCCATCGCGGCCTACAACGACTTCGTAGCTGAGAACGGGGTTGCGTCCGAGGGCCGCCGGAGTTTCTGATGGCGCACTTCTCGGTCCATAAGAACAAGAATGCGAAGACTCGTAGTGCTTATCCCTATCTGGTCGACGTCCAATCGGATCTCGCCGTCACGAATCGAACCGCGGCGCATACAGCAACCGCACGCCATCGTTGCCGAACAATCGCGCAAGCCGTTCCGTCAGCTCACGCGTCGGCTTGACGCACCATTCATCGGACAGCACCAGATCTGCTCGTGCATCCGAGCTGCGATAACGGATCGCAACGGCACAGCGGCCGCCGCGGAAGGGCTTCAATGTCTGTTCCAGCGTGCGCACGAGATCGCGTTCGGGCTGTTCGGGCCAGCGCAGAAGCAGTCGGCGCCCGTGCTGCTCGCGGGCCTGTTCGATGTCCAGCACCCGCTTGGCAGTCAGCCGCCAGCCTTCGATGAACTCGTCGAAGCGGATCGAGCCTTCGACGACGACGATCGCATTCTTGGCGAGCACGTTGCGGTACTGCTGATACACGTCTTCGAACATCGACGCTTCGATGCGCCCGCTGCGGTCATCGAGCGTGAAGATGATGCGGCTGCCGCGCTTGCCCATGTCGAACACCATGCCGGCGATCGTTGCGGGCTTGCCTTGGAAACGAAAGCCGTTCTCGCCCGTGGTCACGGGACGGTCGCCGGTAAGGTCTGCAATGCGTCCGCTGATGGCCGGTTTGACTTCCTGCTCGAACTCTTCGAACGGATGGCCGGTGAGGTACAAACCCAACGTTTCGCGTTCGCCATCGAGCCGCACGCGACGGCTCCACTCGGGCAGTACTTCGGACGGCATGCTGGAAACTTCGGCCGGGCCTGCGCTCACCAGACCGAACATGTCGTTCTGCCCCACCGCGCGCGCGCGGATGCTTTGATCCGCCAGTTGCAGAGCGGCTGGCAATGAATGCATGAGTGTCGCTCGATTTGCGCCGAGCGCATCTGCGGCACCGGAACGGATCAATGCTTCGAGCACGCGCCGATTGAGACGGTTGAGATCGCTGCGGCGGCACAGGTCCGCAAGGGTTTGGAACGGGCCGTTGGCGCAGCGCTCATTGACGATCATCTCGACGACGTTCTGCCCGACGCCCTTGATGGCGCCCAGGCCGTAGCGAATGCGGCGCTTGCCCGACACCGTGAACATGTATTCCGAGCTGTTCACATCGGGCGGCTCGACGGTGAGCTCCATGCGCCGCGTCTCGTCGATCAACGTCACGATCTTGTCGGTCTTGTCCATGTCGGAGGACAACACCGCGGCCATGAACGCTTCCGGGTGATGCGCCTTCAACCATGCCGTTTGATACGACAGCAACGCGTACGCAGCCGAGTGCGACTTGTTGAAGCCGTAACCCGCGAACTTCTCCATCAAGTCGAAAATGTGTGCCGCCGTCGCTTCAGCGACACCCCGCTGCGTCGAGCCATCGATGAAGATCGAACGCTGTTGCGCCATCTCCTCGGGCTTCTTCTTGCCCATCGCACGACGCAGGAGATCGGCGCCGCCGAGCGAGTAGCCGGCCAGCACCTGCGCAATCTGCATCACCTGCTCCTGGTACAGGATGACCCCATAGGTGGGCGCCAGCACCGGTTTCAGATCGGGATGCAGATAGTCGATCGGCTGCCCGGTGCGATCGTGCTTGCGATCGATGAAGTCATCGACCATGCCCGACTGCAACGGCCCGGGACGGAACAGCGCGACGAGCGCGACGATGTCCTCGAAGCGGTCGGGCTGCAGGCGCCGCACGAGATCCTTCATGCCGCGCGATTCCAGCTGGAAGACCGCTGTCGTCTCGCAGCGCTTGAGGAGCTCGTACGCAGCGGCGTCATTCATCGGCAGCGCGTTGATGTCGAGCGGTTCTGCGCCGTGCTCGCCACGTTGCGCGTTGAGGGTCTTCAGCGTCCAATCGATGATCGTGAGCGTACGCAGGCCAAGGAAGTCGAACTTCACGAGGCCCGCCGCCTCGACGTCGTCCTTGTCGAACTGCGTTACGAGACCGCCGCCGGAATCGTCGCAATACAGCGGCGCGAAATCCGTCAGCACGGACGGCGCGATCACGACGCCACCGGCGTGCATGCCGGCGTTGCGCACGAGACCTTCGAGCGACATCGCCATGTCGATGACGGCCTTCGTCTCCTCCTCGCTGTTGTAGCGCCGGCGCAGCTCCTCTTCCTTCTCGAGCGCGTCCTTCAGCGTGATGCCCAGCTCGAACGGAATGAGCTTCGCGATGGAATCGGCAAAGCCGTAGCTCATGCCGAAGACGCGCGCGACATCGCGCACCACGGCCTTGGCCGCCATGGTGCCGTAAGTGATGATCTGGGAGACGCGCTCGCGACCATAGCGGTGCGCCACATAATCGATGACGCGATCGCGGCCATCCATGCAGAAGTCCACATCGAAGTCCGGCATCGAGACGCGTTCGGGATTCAGGAAGCGCTCGAACAGCAGGTCGTAGCGCAGCGGGTCGAGATCGGTGATACCGAGCACGTAGGCCACGAGCGAGCCAGCGCCCGAGCCGCGCCCCGGTCCCACCGGAACCCCGTTCTCGCGTGCCCAGCGGATGAAGTCGGCCACGATGAGGAAGTAGCCGGCGAAGCCCATCTGGCAAATGACGCCCAGCTCGATCTCCAGACGCTGCTCGTACTCCTCGCGCGTGATGTCGCGTCCTTCCACCGGCGTCGCGGCGAGCTGAACCAGCCGTCGCTCCAACCCAGCGCGCGACTCGCGCTGCAGAAACTCTTCGGTCGTGATCTCTTCCGGCACCGGATACGGCGGCAACACGGACTTGCCGAGTTTCAACTCGAGACTGCAACGGCGCGCGATTTCGATCGTGTTCTCAACGGCTTCCGGGATGTCGCTGAAGAGCTCGCTCATCTGCGCAGGCGTCTTCAGGTATTGCTGATCGGTATAGGGACGCGGCCGTTTCGAATCCTCGAGCAGCAAGCCTTCGTGAATGCAGACGCGCGCTTCGTGCGCCTCGAAGTCATCCCGGCGGATGAAGCGCACATCGTTTGTGGCCACCACAGGGACGTTGCGGGCAATCGCCAGTTGGAGCGCCGCGCGGATGTAGAGCTCTTCCTGCGGTCGATTGGTTCGCTGCAATTCGAAATAGAAACGATCGCCGAACAGCGCAAGCCAGTAGTCGAGCGCCGCGTCCGCGTCGCCCTCCTTTTGGGCGAGCAGGGCGCGACCGATATCGCCTTCGCGCGCGCCCGACAGCGCGATGAGCCCCTGGACGGCCGGCGGCGACAACCACGCGCGATCGACGCACGCCAGGCCCTTCTGCTGGCCATCGAGATACGAGCGCGTGACGAGCCGCGTGAGATTGCGATATCCGGCGTCGTTCTGACACAGCAGCGTCAGCCGCGAGGGCTCAGCGCGCTCGCCGGTTTCCTTGATCCACAGGTCCACCCCGATGATCGGCTTGATGCCGCTGGACTGCGCCGCGCGATAGAACTTCACCATCGCGAACAGATTGCACTGATCCGTCAACGCAACGGCCGGCATGCGCGCCTTCGCCACGGCATCCATCAACCCCGGCGCCGCACCCTCGCTTTGAATGCGCACGACGCTGTCGACCAGCGAGTATTCGGTGTGCAGGCGGAGGTGGACGAAGGACATCGGTGTTGCGACTACTCGTTAACGACAGTTCCAAACGATCTTCGGTTCTGAAACTCCGAGGGCCACCGCAGGCAGTCGAGGGACTCACGCCAGAAGTTTCTTCCAGGACTGTGGCCGACATGGATGTCGGCCTCAGAGCCTACAGGGATGTATTCACGGCGGTCCTGGAAGGAACTTGTGGCGGGAGGCACTCGTCCACTGAACTCGCTCGTGCGTTCCACATTCTCCCCGACCCGGCGCCAGTAGAGAATCAGCCACCCACCTTCGCTGCACTCGCCATCGCCTCACGCGCCAGCCTCACCGGCTCGAAACTGCGCCGGTGAATCGGCGTCGGCCCGTGGCGATCGAGCGCTCGATAGTGCTCAGGCGTCGCATAGCCCTTGTGCGAGGCGAACCCGTACCCCGGATACACGACATCGAGATTCAGCATCATCGCATCGCGCGTCGTCTTCGCGAGAATCGATGCGGCACCGATGTTGGCATGCGAGGCATCGCCGCCGATGATCGGCTCGAACGTGCAATGCAAGCCGAGGTTGGTGAGCAAGGGACAGGTGTTGCCATCGATCTGCACGTGCTCCGGCGCAACGTGGAGCCCGCACAGCGCGCGGCGCATCGCGAGGTAAGTCGCCTGCAGGATGTTCAGCGAGTCGATCTCTTCGACATCGGCCCACGCCACGGACCAGGCGATGGCACTCGCGCGAATGCGTTTTGCGAGCACAGTGCGCTCGGCGGGATCGGCGATCTGCTTCGAGTCACGCACGCCGCGCAGGCGACGTCGCGGATCCAGGATCACAGCGGCTGCAACGACCGGTCCGGCAAGGGGGCCGCGGCCGGCCTCGTCGACACCGGCGATCAATCCGTCACGCACCCACGCCAATCGCAACTGTGCCGCCGTTTTTTTCATGGCTGCGATCTTCTCCCCTGCTTGTGCTCGCGTGATAGCGCCCCCTGCTATCCGGGCGGCGCATAGGGTGAAGCAGTCGCGGGCCGGGAAGCAACAGGATTTATTAATTGGACGATGGCGTCGGCTGCGCGTGCGCTCGCATCGCGCTTGAGCTGTTGATGAATCGCCGTGAAGGTCTGGAGCAACTCGCTGCGATCGGTGCGCTCGAGTTGCGCAATCACGGCGGGCCCGAGCACGTCGGCGCGTACCTGATCGTTGAAGTACTCGGGGACGACTTCGCGGCCCGCCAGCAAATTCGGTTGCGCGAAGAACGGCGCCTTGAACAACTTCAAGTGACGTAGCAGGAAACTGGTCAAACCTCCGAGCCGATAAGCCACCACCATCGGACGCTTGCTCAGCGTGGCCTCCAACGTCGCCGTCCCCGAGGCGAGCAGCACGACGTCGCAGGCCGCGAGCACGGCGGTCGACTGCCCATCGACGAGCGTCACGCTGTCGCGTTCGCCGTGACGTTCGAGTGCTTGCCCGAACAGCTCCCGCGCACGGGCGTTGGCCAGGGCAGCGACGTAACGCAACTGTGGCCGATGTTCACGCAACCACCGGACGGTACGCACGAAGTCGTCAGCCAACCGCTGCACTTCGCTCTGGCGGCTGCCGGGCAACAACGCAACGTATTCGCCGGTCGGGTTCAGATTCAGTGCCGCACGGGCGGCGGACTGATCGACGGTCATGGGAATCTGGTCCGCCAGCGGATGGCCTACGAACTGCGCGTGCACGTGATGCCTGGCGTAGAACGGGACTTCGAACGGCAGCAGGCACAGCACGAGATCGACAGCGGCACCAATGGTGTTCACGCGGCCTTGCCGCCAGGCCCAGACTTGCGGGCTCACGTATTGCACGGTGCGCACGCCGTGGCGCTTCAGCTCCGGTGCGACCCGCAGGTTGAACTCCTTGGCATCGACACCGACGTACACAGCGGGCGGATCGGCCAGCACGCGCGCGACCAGCTGACGCCGGATGCGCAGGAGCCGGCGCAAGTGCGGCAGGATTTCGAACAGCCCGAAAACGGCGAGGCTCTCCGCGCGCTCCCACACCTCACAGCCCGCGGCAGCCATCTTCGGACCGGCGATGCCCGCGAATTGCGCCTGCGGCAGGCGCTCGCGCAGCGCTTCGATCAGCTTGGCACCGAGATTGTCTCCGGATTGCTCGCCGGCAACGAGGACGATGCGGATGCCAGCGCTGGCAGGCATCGCTAACGAACGAGACTGCGCTGGCTCGCCTCGAGGAAGTCCACGAACGGCGTGATCTCCGGCTGCGTCAATGCCAGCTCTTCCAGCTGACGCGTCGCCTCGACCAGCTTCAGGCGCGAGCGGTAGAGGATCTTGTAGGCGTTGCGGATGTTCTGGATCTGCGGCGGCGTGAAGCCGCGCCGCTTCAGGCCATTCGTATTGATGCTGTGCGGCCGGGCGGGCTGTCCGACCGCCATGACGTACGGCGGGACATCGCGCGTGACGGCAGCGTTGTTCGCGAGAAATGCGTGCTGTCCCACTTTGCAGAACTGATGCACGCCCGAGAAGCCGGCCATGATCACCCAATCGCCGACGTGCACGTGGCCGCCCAGCGTGGCGCAGTTCGCCAGCACGCACTTGTTGCCCACGACGCAGTCGTGCGCGACGTGCGTGTAGGCCATGAAGAGGTTGTCGCAGCCGATGCGCGTGACGCCGTGATCGTGCGTCGTGCCACGATTGATCGTGCAGTTCTCGCGAAAGGTGTTGCGGTCGCCGATTTCGAGACGGGTCGGCTCGCCTTTGTATTTGAGATCCTGCGGCGCATCGCCGATGGAGGCGAATTGATGGAAGCGGTTGCCCGCACCGATGCGCGTGGGGCCGAGTATCACGACATGGGGACCGACCGTGCAGTCCGACCCGATCTCGACACCGGCCCCGATGACGGCATAGGGCCCCACCTCGATGTCGGATGCGAGCTGCGCTTGCGGGGAAACGAGGGCGGTGGGATGGATGGCCATAAGGAAGCGGTTAGCGGTTGGCGGTTGGCGGTTGGGCGGAAAAGGAAAGCAAGCAGCAGCACACGGAGCGTTCCGAACCAACCGCTAACCGCCAAC
>DATELY010000071.1:0-2077 GCA_035276085.1 Steroidobacteraceae bacterium
ATGGGCCTGGCCGATCCGAGGACGCCATTCTCGATCGGCACCGATCAAGTCGCGCTCTCGCTGCAGAACTCGACCCTGTCGGAGCCCACGTTCATCAACGCGAGCGGCAGCGGCCAATCGCTGTGGAAACTGCTTTCTTACGCGCAGTTGTCCAATGCCTTCGACCGCGGGATTGCGCTGCAGCCGCTGTTCGCACACATCAACACGGACAACCCGGATCTGTCGGCGTTCAAGCAGCGCGGCGGCAAGTTGCTCACGTGGCATGGCTACGCGGATGAGCTGATCATGCCGCAGGGCACCGTGAACTATTACAACCGCGTTGCCGCGCAGCTCGGCAGTCTGGCCGACGTGCAGAGCTTCTACCGTCTGTACCTGTTGCCAGGGATCGGGCACGGCACGCCGAACGGCACGTCGAACCCCGAGGCGAACCCGCCGAGCTTCACGCCGAAGCAGTTCTATGAGTTGCTGACCAACTGGGTGGAAAAAGGCCAGGCGCCCGAGCGCGCGGTTTTGCACAGCGGCGCTGGAGCGAGGGCTCGCAGCATGCCCGCCTGTGCATACCCCAAGAAGGCGAAGTATCGCAGCGGCAATCCGAAAGTCGCGTCCAGTTACACCTGCTCGTGATCGCAGCACCGAAAGACTCTTGATCAGGAAAAATGTCATGTCACACATTGATGTACAACAGAGCAGCCGCCCACTCGCCGGTAAGGTGGCGTTGGTGACGGGTGGTTCGCGGGGGATCGGCGCAGCCATCGCCAAGCGATTGGCGCGCGAGGGTGCGCAGGTGGCGATCACTTATGTGAGCAACGCCAAGAGGGCCGAGGAGGTGGTCGCGCAGATCGAGGCGGATAAGGGTCGTGCGCTCGCGATTCAAGCAGACAATGGCGATGTCGACGCAGTGCGCGCGGCGATTGCAAGCACGGTGAAGCGCTTCGGTGCCATCGACATCCTGGTCAACAACGCCGCTGCCGGGGCCGGTGGTCCCCTCGCTCAGACGAGCGATGCGGATTTCGATCGCATGGTGAGCGTGAATCTCAAGGGCGTGTTCGTCGCTACACGCGAAGTGCTCGAGGGGATGCCCAGCGGTGGCCGGATCATCAACATCGGCAGCTCACTCAGCCACTACACGGCCTTTCCCGGCAACTCGCTCTACGTCCTGGTCAAGGGTGCACTGGCATCTTTCTCGCGTGCGCTCGCCCGCGAATTGGGGCCGCGCGGCATCACCGTCAACAATGTGATGCCGGGTGCAGTGGACACCGAGAGCAATCCTGAGAACGGTCCGCTTGCGGCACTCGTCCTGCCTGGCGTGGCCGTGCAGCGCTACGGCAAGGTCGAGGAGATCGCGGCGATGGTTGCTCATGTTGCGTCTCCTGCCGGGGCGTATATCACTGGCACCAATCTCGTCGTCGACGGTGGGCTGTCGGCTTAGCATCATCGGCCGACAGCGCGCGCTCGATTGCAACCGGGAGGCACTGTCCCGGGTCGAGCGCGATGCTGTCCATCGTTTCAAGATTCCTCGCTGACAGCGGCAGTGCCTCGAGTGCCGCCGATTCCGGCTAACACCGTTCGCGTCGGAGGGCGTAGCCTCCTGGTGAACGCAACAGAACGGACCCGTTGAGCATGCCGTGCTCGGACGGCGCACCGCGCACCGCATTTCACGAGCGCGTCCGTGCGGATGACGCTGCGAAACAAAACACAGTCATTGAGGAAATCGATCATGAACGAGCAAACCGCAGTACGTGCCGTAGTGGAAGAGTATGTGGCAGCAGCTGGGGTACGCGACGTCGCGAGGCTCGAAGCGATCTTCCATCCGCAGGCTTTGATGTCAGGGTACCTGAACGATCAAAAGATGATCGGTTCGTTGCGGCCGCTATACGATTTCCTGCGACAGCAGCAGGGGGATACGAGCGGAACGCATCGCTGGGAAATTCCGGTGATCGAAGTCACCGGGTCCATTGCAAGCGTGACGCTCACTGAGAAGGATTTCTTCGGCATGGACTTTACGACCTATTTCCATCTGGTGAAGCTGGATGGCAATTGGAAGATCGTCAGCAAGCTGTTCACAACCGTGTAGGGG
>DATELY010000072.1:0-3592 GCA_035276085.1 Steroidobacteraceae bacterium
GCTCCTGCGCATCCATGCGCCCGCGCCATTCGTGCATCCCTGCACATCGAGGGTTGGGGTGGGGGCAAGAGCGCAGCGATCCTCACCCTCCTACTCACACTGACTGCTTGCTCCAAGCACAGCAGCGACATCGACCCCCTGCTCCAGCCAACCAGCGGCGGCGCAACCACCGTCGAAGATTTCACCCGTCACGCCTATTCAAAACCCGCAGCGAATCTCGAGACCGCCGAGCGTGCCGAGTTCGCAATCGGCAATGCGTTCTTCAACAGCCCATGGATCGTTGCGCCTGCGAGTGCGGGCGCCCGCGATGGTTTGGGTCCACTGTTCAACGCGCGCTCCTGCGACGCCTGCCACAACAACGACGGTCGTGGTCGACCGCCGGAACACGGTGCGCGGCCGATCGCGCTCGTGGTGCAGTTCGGCATGCCGGGACAAGGCGCGCACGGCGAGCCGCTGCCGGAGCCGAACTACGGTGGCAATCTGAATCCGTTCGCGATCGCTGGCGAAGGTGCAGAAGGCACCCTCGATATCACGTATACCGAAAAACCCGGCCAGTTCGCCGATGGCGAACCGTATTCACTGCGCGTGCCGCAGTACGCATTCAGCGATCTGCAGTTCGGTCCGCTCGCACCCGATGTTCGGTTCTCTCCTCGTGTGGCGCCCGCGGTGTTCGGCTCGGGACTGCTCGAGGCCGTACCGGCCGACGAGATCCTCGAGCGCGAAGACCCCGACGACAAGAATGGCGACGGCATCTCCGGTCGTGCGAATCGCGTATGGAATCGCGCGTTGAATCGGCAGGCACTTGGCCGCTTCGGCTGGAAGGCAAATCAACCGGACATCGCCCATCAAACGGCTGCCGCCTTCAATGGCGAAATCGGCATGACCTCCGCGCTCAATCCGCATGAGAACTGCATGCCCGAGCAGAAGGCGTGTCTGGCTGCGCCCACTGGCGGAAGTCCTGAGCTGAGCGACGAGATCTTCACCCGCATCGTCAACTACGAGCGCATGCTGGGCGTGCCTGCGCGACGCGATCTCGAGGATCCGCACGTGCGTCGTGGCGCCGAGCTGTTTCTCGAGGCGGGCTGCAACAGTTGTCACGTGCCCACGCTGAAGACGGCACGCTTGCCCGAAATGCCGTGGCTATCGGAACAAACGATTCATCCCTACACGGACCTGTTGTTGCACGACATGGGTCCCGAGCTCGCGGATCACCGCGAAGATTTCCTGGCGAGCGGTTCGGAATGGCGCACGCCGCCGCTGTGGGGTCTTGGCCTCTTGCATACCGTGAACGATCACACGCTGTTGTTGCACGATGGTCGTGCCCGCAACGTGAGCGAGGCGATTCTGTGGCATGGCGGTGAAGCGAACGGCGCGAGAGAGCGCTTCCGCACGATGAGCAAGGAGGATCGCGCTGCCTTGCTGAAGTTCCTGGATTCGCTGTAGCCGATGCCGCTCACTCGCCGACAGTTCCTGTCCGCCACAGCCGCTGCGTTCGCGGGCGGTGCGCTCGGCTTGTATGTCGCGTCACGCAGTCCTCTCAAGGGCGTGCTGCTGTCCGCGTATGAAGATGTACGCGGACAACAATTCATCGGTGGTCTCAACCTGGCGACCCTGCGTCCATTCGGTGCGCCCATTCCCGTGCGCGCGCACGGTTGCGATGCCGATCCGCGCGATCCGCATCGAGTCCTGTTCTTCGCGCGCCGTCCCGGAGTCGAAGCGTTCGAGCTGCACATCGACTCGGGCGCCGTGCGTACCGCATTTGCCACGCCAGCCGGTCGTCACCTTGCGGGTCACGGCTTGTTTTCGCGCGATGGGCAGTGGCTCTACACGCCTGAGCACGACTATGAACAGGCACGCGGTGTGATCAGCGTGCGCGATACGCGGGATTTCCGGATCGTGGCGGAGCTCTCCAGCGGCGGCCTCGATCCCCACGAAGTCGTATGGCTGGGAGAGGATCTGCTCGTCGCCAACGGCGGCATCATGACGCATCCATCCAGCTATCGACGCAAGCTCAACATACCGACGATGGATCCTTCGCTGTGCCGGCTGGAGGCAACGTCGGGCCGCTGCATCGAGCAGCTGCGCCTGCCCGATCACCTGCTCAGCATTCGCCATCTGTCCGTCGTCAGTCCGGAACACGCCGTGGCGGGGTTGCAGTACGAGGGCGATGCTCAACGTGCGCCGGGACTCGTGGCTGCGTATCGCAAGGGCCGCGGCTTCGCGTTGCTGCCGACACCGGCGGCCGAGCTGCAGCGCTCGAACGGCTACATCGCCAGCGTCCTGGCCGATGCAAAGCGCAATCGCGTGCTGGCCGCTTGCCCGCGAGGCACGGGCGTCGCGACCTGGCGGCTCGATACGGGTGAGTTCGTCGGCACGATCGAAGCAGTCGAAGCGTATGGACTGTCGCAGACACCCGACGGACTGCCCTGTGCCTCGCAACGTGACGGCACGGCGCTGGCCATCGAGCACGATGCCGCGCGCCATCTGGCTGTATCCGACCGCATTCGCTGGGACGATCACTGGCGCTTTCACGAGGACGCGATCACAGTTGCCGCTTGAACGCGCATGGCAGAATCGCGCGTCACTGTCACCGTCCCGAGGTCTTCATGCGTCTGCGGACCCGCCTGGCACTCGTCGCATTGTCCAGTCTTGCAAGCTCAATCGCCGTTGCGCAGACCTACCCGTCGTCCTGGTCGCCGAATCGTCCGCCGCGCCTCGTCGAAGATCGCTTCCGTCTGGAAGTGGGGTTGCTGCCGGTATCGATCGATACTCAGTTTCGCCTGGATCCATCAGACACCGTCTCCGGCACGCACGTCGATGGCGAAAGCGATCTGGGCCTCACCGACTCCAAGTTCGTCCCGCAGCTCGAGCTGACCTTGTTGCCCGGCAAACATCACCTCGTGCGGCTCTCCGCGTTCACGGTGCGGCGCTCTGCACAGGAAGTCATCGACGAAACGATCATCTTCGATGACGAGGTGTATCTGCCGAACGAACGGGTCGACTCCGAACTGAATCTCTCGCTCGTGGGCCTGACCTACGGCTATCGATTCATCGCAAGCGAACGCGCCGAGCTCGCAGCGACCTTCGGCATCCACATCACGGAGATCGAAGCCAATGCGGTCGTGCGCAGCCGCGTGGTGCGCGAATCGGAAACCGGCGTGGTGCCGATTCCGCTGTTTGGTGTCGAAGGCCGCTATGCCTTCAGCAGCCGCTGGTCGGCAGAAGGGCGCGCGCAATATCTCGGCGGGAAGAAGCGCGACATCGATGCGTTCATTTCAGACGTGCGCGGCTCGTTCACGTGGCGACAGAACCCGCACGTCGTGTGGGGGCTTGGATATCGCGCGTTCCACATCAAAGTGGATTCGAAGGACGAAGGCGATACGGGACGTGTGGATCTGCACTTCAACGGGCCGGAGTTGTTCGTGCGGGCGAGCTTGTAGAGCACGAGCGGAACGAGAGAAGACTGCCCCCACCCTATCCCTCCCCCGCTACGCTTCGCTGCGCAAGGGAGGGGACGTTTACTGATGCAGCGTGCCCATGCGTCCCCTCCCTTGCGCAGCGAAGCGTAGCGGGGGAGGGACAGGGTGGGGGC
>DATELY010000073.1:0-5845 GCA_035276085.1 Steroidobacteraceae bacterium
GTTGCGACGACGGGGCGACGCGGGTCGTCCGGCGGCTCGCGCGTACAACTCGCGAGCAACACCGCGCTCAACGGTACGAGCGCAAACCAGCGGAATTTCGGGGACTTGGCTTGGGTGGTGAGCGGCATCGAGAGCCGGGCTCCGCTTGAGGGGGCGGAATTCTCACCTAGTCGAGAACGATTCGCAATTAGAGAGGAGTGCGGCGCTTGCTCATTGCCACAACTCGTCACTGGAGTCCTGCGAGCACACGGCCTCGCGTTTTTCCATGATCGAGCGCAGGCGCCGCTCCTCGATCTGCAGACGCTCGGCCGCATCCTTCAGCGGCAGCCCTTCGCAGACGATGAGGCTGACCGCCGTCCAGTAGAGCGCGGCTTCAGAGGGATCGGCTTGCAATATTCGGTGCATAACGGCGCGTCCTAGCAATGCGCATGGTGCGCGGTGACTGACGCGAGTTGAACCATGGAGATGTAAGCAGTTACCCGGGGACGCATCGCGGGGATCGCAGTGTTCATAGCGCCCTGCGCGGCCCTGGGCATCGATTGCCCGGGCCGCGCGGTAACTCAAGCGGCGAGCTGCCCTGCTTCGACCAGACGCTTACTGACCAGCTGCCAGTTGAGATGCGTCTCGATCACCGCTTTGACGAAGCGAGCGCGTTCGTTTTGATAATCGAGGTAGTACGCGTGCTCCCACACATCGATCGTGCACAAGGCCTGGATGCCCCGAACGATCGGCGTGTCGGCATCCTCGGTCGAGATCACGTCCAGGCGGCCGTCTTTCACGACGAGCCACGCCCAGCCCGTACCGAACTGATCCATCGCGACCTGCACGAAGCGATCGCGGAAGTTCTCGTAGGACTGGAACGTGTCGTTCAAGCGCCTGGCAATCTGCTCGGGCGGATGGCTCCCGCCCGTCGGTGCAACGGACTCCCAGAAGAAATTGTGATTCCACACCTGGCCCGCGTTGTTGAAGATCTTGCGCTGCTTCGGATCCGTGCTCTTCGCCGTCGCGCGAATGATGCTTTCCAGATCCTGGTTCGCGTACTGCGTGCCGGCAATCAACTCGTTGAGCGTCTTCACGTAGCCCGCATGATGCTTGTCGTGATGAAACTCCAGCGTACGTGCCGACATGACGGGCTCGAGCGCGTCCTTCGGATACGGCAATGGCATGAGCTCGAATGGCATAGACACCTCGAAATTCGGTTAGCCGCGGATCAGGAACTGAGGCCCTGATTCGGCGGCGTGTCTTGCGCGATGGTTGCGCGGAACATCCACGCGGCTTTGTCGTGCGCATAGATGCGTTCGGTGAGCAGATCGGCGGTCACTACATCGCCGCTGTCGGTGGCGAGCTCGACGGTTTCACGGAACGTGCGTGCGATCGTCTCGTGATCCTTGATGAGCTGCGCAATCATTTCGCGCGCGGGCGGATTGCCATCTGCTTCGCTCACCGCGCTCAGGCGCACGAAATCCTTGAAGCTGTTCGGCGCCGGATAACCCAGTGCGCGGATGCGCTCGGCCAGCTTGTCTGCAGCGTCCGCGAGGTCCTGGTACTGCTCTTCGGTGAGCTTGTGCAAGCCATAGAACAGCGGCCCGACGACGTTCCAGTGAAAGCCCTGCGTCTTCACGTACAGGACGTAGGTTTCGCCCAGCGCCCGTGCCAGCCCCTGCGCCAGCTGGCGCGAATCCTCCGTGGCGATGCCGGTTTGCGGCACATCGGTGCGGACTTGCGATTGCAACGGATCTGAGCTGGCCATGCAGAAATCTCCCACAAAGGGTTGGAACGCGGTGGTAAGCGGCGAACGTCCTGCGTGCGGGGGAAGTTCCTGCCCGCACAGGGTGCTGTCGCGCTACGCTCGCGCCGCATGAGCTCTGCATCCGATATCCGACGTGAACCTCGCGCGCTTGCGCTGTCCGCAAACGTGCGCGGCATCGTGTCCATGCTCTGCGCCGTTGGTTGCTTTTCGTTGATGGATGCTTCGATGAAACAGCTCGTCGGCGCTTATCCGCCGATGCAGGTGGCGTTCATTCGCGGTGCCGCGTCCCTGCCCTGCGTGCTCGCGGTCACGTGGATGCTCGGCAAATGGACCGAGCTCAAGCCGGTGCGTGTCGGGCTGCACATCGCGCGCGGCGTGCTGTTCGTCTTCATGCTGTGGGCGTTCGTCTACGCCGTGCGAATACTTTCGCTTGCGGATGCGTATGCGATCTTCTTGTGCGCACCCCTCCTCATCACAGCGTTGTCATGGCCCATGCTGGGCGAGAGAGTCAGCGCTTCACGCTGGGTCGCCATCGCGATCGGTTTGATGGGTATTCTGCTCATACTTCGACCGAGCGGCGAGAACCTGATCACGTTGGGTGGCCTTGCGGCGTTTGGCGCTGCGGTCGGCTACGCGGTTGGCGCGATGTGTATTCGAGTCCTGTCGCGCACGGACAGTGCCTCCGCCACCGTGTTCTGGTCGCTTGCCGTCATGACTGTCATCGCTGCGTTCCTGGCATGGCCGCAGTGGGAACCGCTGAGGCCCGAGCACTGGCCGTGGATTCTCGCGATCGCTATCGCGGGCACGTTGGGTCAGCAACTCATCACCGACGCGTTTCGACGCGCCTCGCCTTCAGTAGTCGCGCCGTTCGAATACACGTCGCTGTTGTGGGGAGTGGCGCTCGATTGGGTGCTGTGGTCAGTGCTGCCGGACAGCCGCATGTACGTTGGCGCGAGCATCGTCACGCTGAGCGGCTTGTACCTGATCTGGCGCGAGCGCCGAAGACAGGTTGTGGTTGCCGTGCGCGAGGCGTAGTGGCGGGTGGCGGGTAACAGCTGATTTGAGATTCGGGTATTCCGCTTGCTGGCTTGCTGGTCGGCTGGCTAGAAGCCTGACAGAACCTTCTGGCCAGCTCGCCAGCCGTCCTGCGATGGTCCATGTGCAGTTGCTAACGCCAGTCAGGCGCTTCGCCTCACGGCGTTTCCGCGCACGCGGTAGAAGACTCGGAGCGACGCGGACGCTTTGGCTTCGAGCGCTGTGGATACATCACCAACGCGACACCGATCAGTACCAGGCTTGCCGCGATCACTGCGACGAACGTGATTCGCTCGTGCAACACGACTGCTCCCAGAATCATGGCGACGATCGGATTCACGAGTGCGTAGGTCGTGACCTTTTGCGGCGGCACACGCGTCAGCAGCCAGAGATACGCGCTCAACGCGATGATGCTGCCGAAGACGATCAGGTAGCCCAGCGCGACGGACGATGCGAGCGAGATCTGCGTGACATCGAGCTGCAGCCATTCGCCATCGAGCGTCGCCATTGCCAACTGAAACACGCCGCCGCCGAACATCTGCACGCAAGTGAAGCTCAGTACGGTCGCACTGTTGGCGAGGCGCTGCTGCTGCAGCGTGCCGAAGCTCCAACCCACGACGGCCGCGAACATCGCAGCGAGGTGTAAGGGCTGCGCGCCAGTCGTGAGATCGTGCGTATGTGTCACGATCGTTACGACGCCGGCAAGGCCGACCGCAATGCCGAGCAGCGCACGCGCGTTCGGCACCTTGCGGCTGAACCAGGCCCAATCGAACAGACTCACCACGACGGGCATTGACGCCACGATCAATGCGGCGACGCCGGTGGGCACGCCTTGCTGCGCCCAGATGACGAAGCCGTTACCGATGCCGGACAGGAACACACCGCACAGCATCGCGGCCGCAATCGGCACGCCGCGCAGCGGCTCGCGGCTGCGCCAACGCAACCATGCAAACAGCAGCAAAGCACCGACACCATAGCGGACACTGCCCGCAATGAACGGCGGGATCGTCTGGATCACGAACGCAATGGCGAGATAGGTCGTGCCCCAGATGAGGTAGATGCTCGCGAAGCTGGCAAAGACGCCGGCACGAGCATCGGTGCCTGGATTCGTGTTCATGCGCTGTACCTTACCGCGCGGCTGTTGGCCAATACAGATTCAGATACACTGCCGGTGGACCAGTACAGAGCAGTACAGCGATGGCCGCCGCCGAACCCTTGCTTTACGAACGCGTCGCCCGGTTGATCGAGGCGCAGATCGCCAATGGCGCATTGCGCGCCAATGACCGCATTCCGTCGGTGCGTTCGATGAGTCGTACTGCACGTGTGAGCGTGTCTACGGTCGTGCAGGCGTACGTGCATCTGGAGAGTGTGGGACTGATCGAGGCGCGACCGCAGTCCGGCTTCTATGTGCGACGGCCGAGCACCGGTGTGCTGTTGCAGCCGCGGCCGAAGATTTCACGTGCGACCCGCCCGCGATCCGTGGCCACGGAGGTGCTGGACATCGTGCGTGAGGCAACGTCGCGTACCGACATCGTGCCGCTCAATTGCGCGTTTGCTTCGCCGACCTCGTATCCCACCAAGCGCCTCAACAATCTCGTACGCGAAGTGCTGCGCGATCATCCGCTGCACGCAGGCGAGTTGCTGATGCCTCCCGGAGATGCCGAGCTGCGCCGGCAGATTGCCAAGCGCATGGCCATCGCAGGAGCGCCGACGGATCCCGATCACGTCGTCATCACGAATGGCGCGATGGACGCCATCACGTTGAGTCTGGGTGTGCTGTGTCAGCCGGGCGATTCCGTGCTGCTCGAGTCGCCCACTTACTTCGGCATGCTGCAGGCCGTCGAGCACTTGCGATTGAAAGTCGTCGAAGTACCGAATCGACCCGGCATCGGTATCGATGTGGATGCCGTGCGCGCGACCGTACGCACGAACAAGCTGGCCGCCGCCTTGCTGATGCCGAACTTCAACAATCCCGTCGGCAGCCTGACGCCCGATGAGGCGAAGCGCGACTTGGTGGAAACATTGGCCGGCGCGGGCGTGCCCATCATCGAAGACGATCTCTATGGCGATCTGCATTACGGCAGCGTGCGCCCAAGTTCGCTACGCGCGTTCGACGACGCCGGTTGGGTGATCTCGTGCGGTTCGGTATCCAAGACGATTGCGCTCGGGTTCCGGTTGGGCTGGGCTGTATCGCCTCAGTTCCACGCCGACATCTCGCGCGCGAAGTTTTTCTCTTCTGGCGGCTGCGCCACGTTGCAGCAGCGTGTGCTCGCGCGCTACTACGCAAGCGGCGGCTACGATCGCTTCATCCGGGGCGTGCGCACACAGCAAGCGGTGAATGCCCAACGCTTCATGGATGCAATCGCGCGTTACTTCCCGCCCGGCACCCGAGTGGCACGCCCCGCAGGCGGTGTCGTGTTGTGGTTGGAGTTGCCCGAGCGGGTGGATGGCACAGAGCTGTTCAGCACCGCGCTCGCAAGCCGCATCGGCATCTCACCCGGCATGGTGTTCTCCGCGAAAGGCGACTACCGCAACTACATCCGGTTGAGTTGCGGCATGCCGTGGTCAGTCACGATCGAACACGCACTGGAGAAACTGGGCAAGCTCGTGCGGGATCGGGAGAACGGGTGACGGCATGCGGCCAGACGTAGTGCTCTGGCCGTTAGCTGTCAGCCGTCTCAACCCTTCTTAAACAAGTCGTCCAGCTTTCTGCGTACATCGTCAGCGGCGCTCGGGCCGGCAGTCGAGCCGCCGAAGAGCGCATCGAGCTGCGCCTTGGCCGCGCCCGCTTCGGTGTCGCGCTTCGTCGAGTAAGCCCCCGGGCGCGGCTTGAAGTAATCGCAGTAGTTCGCGCGATCCTTCTCACGCACGATCTCGGCGATGGGCTCGCGGCAGTGCTTGGCCACCGTGACGTCGTAGAACTCGCAGAGCTTGCACGCGTGCAACGCTGCGCCGCAGGCACGGCACTCATCCTGGCGTCGCAGCGGCAGGCTCAAGGCGGCGAGTGACGCACCGCATTTCCAACAGACGAGTTCGGGCATGACGGCTAACGGGCAACGG
>DATELY010000074.1:0-3266 GCA_035276085.1 Steroidobacteraceae bacterium
ATCGACGCGAGCTGGCTGTTCCGTCCCATCAGCGCGAATAGACGTTTGCGCCACATCGGCATGCCGGAGCTGCGTGCGAGCACGGGATTCTCGCGGCCGACGACATAGACGGTCTCTTCCGGCTTGTACGCCACGCCTTGCTCATCCGCTGCGCGCAGCGCCGCGACGACGCTGGGCGTTTCCATGTAGCCGTAGCGCGCGACGATGCGCTCGATGCCCGCCGCAATCGATTCGGCTTCCACGCGCTCTTCAGGCGGCACGAAGGGCACTTCGGGTTGCACGAAGGTGAGCATCACGATGCGCTCGTGCAGCACGCGGTTGAAGCGCAGGTTGTGCATCAAAGAGCGGGGAATGCCGCTCGCCTCGGAGGCGAGATACACCGCCGTGCCGGGGACGCGCACCGGCTCCTGCTTCTCCACCTCTGTGAGGAAGTCGCGCGTCGGCACCTGATCCTTGGCGATCAGCCAATTGAGCGTGCGCCGGCCTTCATGCCACGTCGACATCAGCAGATACACGATCGCCGCCGCCAACACGGGCAGCCAGCCGCCGTGCGGAAAGCGCAGCATGTTCGAGCTGAAGAACGCGACCTCGATGAGAAAGATGGGAATCATCACTGCGATCAGCGCGCGCCAGTAAATCCAGCGCTTGATGTAGATCAGCATGATGACGAGCACGCTGTCGATCACCATGGTGCTCGAGATCGCGATGCCGTAAGCGCCGGCCAGTGCATCCGAGTTGCCGAAACCGAGCACCAGACCGAGCACGCCGACGAACAGCATCCAATTCACGACGGGCACGTAGACCTGTGCGATCTCGTGTTCGGAGGAATGCAGAATCCGGATGCGCGGCAGATAGCCGAGGTTGAGCGCCTGGCGCGTGATCGAGAACACACCGGAGATCACGGCCTGCGATGCGACGACCGTCGCTGCGGATGCGAGGAGAATCAACGGCGGCAGCAACCACGGCGGCGCCATCAGATAGAACGGATTGCGTACCGCCGTCGGATCCGTGAGCAGCAATGCACCTTGCCCGAAGTAGTTGAGGATCAACGAGGGCAACACGATGAGAAACCACGCGCGACGAATCGGTGCGCGGCCGAAGTGGCCCATGTCGGCGTACAACGCTTCGCCACCGGTCACGGACAGGAACACCGAAGCGAGCACGACGAATCCGGCGGTGCCGTTGTTGAAGATAAACTCGACCGCGTGCACCGGATTGATCGCAGCGATCACTTTGGGATTGCGGGCGATCCATGCGAGCCCGAGTAGTCCCAACGTGATGAACCAGACCAGCGTCACCGGTCCGAACAGCTGACCCATGGCGCCGGTGCCACGCCGTTGCACGAAGAACAAGCTGGTGAGAATCAGCACGGCGCCCGGCAGTACGAAGCGGTGCAACTCCGGTGCTGCAATGGCAAGGCCTTCTACGGCGCTGAGCACCGACACCGCCGGCGTGATGAGTCCATCACCGAAGAACAATGCCGCGCCGAACAAGCCGACGGCACCCACCGGACTCCAGATGCGCCAGTTGCGGCTCGCGGTGGACAACAACGTACTCAACGAGAGCACCCCGCCTTCGCCACGGTTGTCCGCACGCAGCATGACGCCGACGTACTTCACCGAGATGATGAGGATGAGCGACCACACGATCATCGACAGCAATCCCAGCACGGAGGATGAGCTGACCGGAACATGATTGTGGGGATTGAAGCAGGTGCGAAAGGCGTACAGCGGGCTCGTGCCGATGTCGCCGAAGACGACGCCGAGCGCCGCGATCAGGATTCTGCTGGGCGACTGCTCGGCACTGTGCCGAGCGAGGTCGACCGGGGCGGTGGAAGCGCGCACGCTCATGCGAAACCTGGAAGGATGGCTGCAAGGGCGCGCATTGTACGTAAGTCGGAGGTCAGGACGCGCGTGCTGGCTAGCTGGTCAGCTGGCTAGCTGGTCAGCTGGCCAGATGACTATGTGGCCCTCTGGCCAGCCAGCCAGCCGACCAGCTAGCCAGCTGACCGCCCCATCTCTCGTCACGTCGACTGCAGCCAGCGAGTCAGCGCCGTGGCCGCCGCGCCACCGAGCAGACCAATGGAGAGCCATTGCAGCGGCGTCACGTTCGCCACGGTGACCGCAATGGTTGCGGGCGAAAGGAATGGCACAGCGCCGCTCATGATGGCCCAGATCAACGCTACCGCCAGCACGCAGGCCACGCCCACGATGCGCAGCAGACTCCTGTGCCACGCCTGGCGCAGAGCAGCCAGCTCCTCCTGCGGTGCGGATTCCAGTGCGGCACTTCGAGCGCGTTGGCGGGCTGCATCTTCTCGAGCAATGCGGCTGAACAACTGAGTGTCGAAGTTCGATCCCAGCGCCGGCTCTGCAGGAACCGTCGCTGCGAGCGACTCATCGATGCTGCGCAGCGCGCCAGCAAGCTGCGTGCATGAGGCACAGGATGCCATGTGGTGTTGTACGGCGGCGGCTTCGTCCGCGCTGGCCGCGCCATCCAACCATTCTTGCAGGCGCAGCTCCCACTCTTCGTGGGCCGCGCTTGAGAGCTGCTGTTCAGGCGGTCTGTTCACGTTGGCGCTCCTCACCCACCAGCTCGATAAGGCGCTTGCGGGCGCGATGCAATAGAGCTTTGACGGTGCCGAGCGGCAACTCGAGGCTGGCGGCCGTCTGCTCGTACGATTTGTCTTCCATATAGAACAAAGTCACGGCCTGACGGTAACGTTCCGGCAGGCGGTCGAGCAGCTGCGTGACGCTGGTCACGGCTGCATCGCTCGGCATCTCGGTCACTGGCACTTGAGTTTGCTGCCAGCTGTCGGGCTCGTCCAGCGACAGGTGCACGCGGCGCTTGCGCAATTGCGATAGACAGGCATTGCGCGCAATCGCGTAGATCCAGGTGGACAACAACGACTGCGCAGCAAAGCCCGGTAATGCGCGCCAGATGCGGATGAACACCTCCTGGGCCGTGTCTTCGGCCAACGCACGTTCACGCACGATGCTCAGACACAGTCGGAACACTCGCTCGCGATAGCGCGGTACGAGCAGGTCGAACGCAGCACGGTAGTCGCCCGCGCCCAGACGCGAGTGAATATCGGCATCGGCGGCGACCGGTGCTGAGCTCATGGCCGGAAGACAACAGTCCCGCGGTGGCTACCGCAGTTCTTCGCGTGGGCTGACGACAGCGGTGGTCGCTGTGCTCGAGTGCTTCCGGCCTTCGATCGCGTAATAGATGAGATACGCAATGCCCACCGCACCCACGACCAGCCCGGA
>DATELY010000075.1:0-23482 GCA_035276085.1 Steroidobacteraceae bacterium
AGCGTCTCGACTCAACGTGACCGCGCGACCTCTTGCACCTAACTGGCGGTGTGCAACTCAACAGCACTTCGCACGCCCGAGTTGCTCGTCTTCTGCAAGCGCTGAACCGAATGGGCACAAGTTCTCAAGCGCAATGCCTCGTGCTCGGCGACAGCTTGCGAATGCAATGGCGAGCGCAGAGCTGCCAAGAGGTTTTCTGCAAATCTACATGAGCTCCTTGGCCTAAGTTTCAGTCTTTACATAAGTATTGATGTGAAACCGGCCCGCACTGCCCGTTGCATGCGTCTCGCTTTCGTCAATGACGCATCGCAGCGGGCATCTTCGGGTCGGCTGACGGCGGTCACCGACAAGCGCGATTTCGAGGTTGAAATTGCAACGCTGCGGCGTATATTCATGCGCTACCTGCCTGAGCTAGCGAAAGAATTTTTTGGCGCGAAGCTAAAGTGAATTCTAGGTGCCAGCGTTCGGGTACCCACACTACTCGTGGTCTTAGCGCCGCCGAAACAGCACACTCGAGAGGCCTTGTTGTACATGAACAACGCTTGGGAAGCCCTCTTCGCCGCCACCGTGACCCTGGCCTCAGCTGGACCCATCAAACAACGACTCGCCGCAGCGTATACAGAGCATCTCGACCGGTTGGAACGACGGGAACTGCCTGGCGAAGTCCGCGAGGATTTCGACAAGCTCAAGAATGGCCTGTCAGCCGTGAAGCCGATGCGTGGCGAAACCGCTGTGCAGGCCACTGTTCGCAAGATGTCTGACCTGCAAGCCGGAGAGCACGCCGTTCACATCGTGAACCTCCTGGGGACGCTCACGCGTCTTCAGACGCAACTCCCGCGTCAGCCGATCCTTCGGGCGATCAAATCGGATGGCTGACTTCAATCGAGTTTGAAGTCGATGACGTCCCAGCGGGCCGTGTCTTCGTGACGAGCCTGACGGCGGATCGCGTCGGCAATCGAACGCTCATTCCACTCGATCCGTTCGTCGCTCAGTGCCTCGAGCTGCACCGGCAGCTTCTCTTTCACCCCGAACAACTCGAGCACGATGACGGGCTTGTCGAAGCCCTTTGCGCAGTTCAATTCGAACTCCACCCAATCGCGATGCGGCTTGTAGAGCCCGGCCGGGATGATGACCACTTCCGACAGTCCGATCTGGCGACGTAACTCTGTGCGGGCGCCTTCCGGGTCCGCCAGAAATTTGCGATCGGGAACGCCGACGTTGCGATAGTAGAAATTGTGCGAGCTTTCGAGGTATTCGAAGACCCGCAGATAGTCCTCGACTTCTTCGAACGGATGGGCAACGAAGATGCGGACCGGGTTCTGCTGGGAAATGGCGTTCACGAAGGCTCCCTCGCACGGCGGGTGCTGAATTGTAATCGAGTCTTTCCCTTCGCGGCCGCCCAGAGATCGATTGCGCTGTACCGTACCGCAGCGCCTGGAGCGGCTACGATAGAATGCGGCGCGCTGCCGCCGGGCAAAGCCAGGACTCCTGATGCGATTCGTGCTCTACAACATCCGCTACGCTACAGGCGCAGGCCCTTCGTTCCACCTGCCCATACCAGGCGCCGGGTATCTACGCAGCAACCGACGTGTGCTCGAGCGCATTACCCAATTCTTGAAGTCATTGGATCCGGATCTGGTCGGGTTGATCGAAGTGGACACGGGGTCGATCCGCTCGGGATTGGTAAACCAGGCGCACGAAATCGCCGAATCGCTTGGCCACTACTCGACCTACCAGTGCAAATACGGCACCACATCGCTCAATCAATTGGTCCCCATCGTGCGCAAGCAGAGCAATGCGTTTCTGGCCGCGCCCCGCGTGGAAGGCGAACGCTTCCATTACTTCGATACCGGCATCAAACGCCTGATCATCGAACTGGAGCTGGAAGAGGTCTGCGTCTTCCTCGTGCACTTGTCGTTGAAATTTCGGCATCGGCACGACCAGCTGCGGCATCTGCACGAACTGGTCAAACAAGCCCGCAAACCCGTGATCGTCGCGGGCGACTTCAACACGTTCTGGGGCGATCACGAGATCTATCTGTTCACCCAGGCCGCGGGCCTGCGCAGTGCGAATCAGAAGAGCCTGCCCTCGTATCCCAGCCGAACTCCCCGGAAAGAACTCGATTTCATCCTGCATTCGGATTGCATCGAGATCACGCATTTCGAAATCCCGGACGTGCGCATGTCGGACCACCTGCCGCTCGTGTGCGATTTCGAAGTGAAGCGCAAAGCTGCGTGAAGCCGGAGCACACACGGTGAATGCGCAAGTCCTGGGACAGCACTGGGCCTTGCGGCTGGATGCCGATCGGATCGCGTGGCTCGCGCTGGACAAGCAAGGCGCCGGCGCCAACAGCCTGTCACGCGATGTCATGGAACAGCTGGACCAGGAGCTCGCGCGACTGACACAGTCGCCACCGCGTGCGCTCATCGTGCACTCGAACAAGACCCAGGGGTTCATCGCCGGCGCGGATATCAAGGAATTCCTGGGTATCAAGACGGCAGCAGCAGCGGTGCCTCTGATCAAGGCAGGACAGGCCGTTCTGACTCGACTCGAGCGCTTGCCATTTCCGACGGTGGCGGCCATCAATGGGTATGCCTTGGGCGGCGGGCTGGAGCTCGCCCTGGCTTGCAAGTACCGTATCGCGGCTGAATCCCACAAACCCACACTCGGTTTTCCCGAGGTCATGCTGGGGCTGCATCCCGGATTTGGCGGCACGGTACGCGCCGTGCGTCTTGCTGGCCCGATCGCGGCCATGGAACTGATGCTGACAGGCCGTTCCTTGCGTCCGAATCAGGCGCGCGCATTGGGACTGATCGACCAAGTCGTACCTGCGCCCGAGTTGCTCGAGCGGGCCCGTACGGTAGCGTTGAATCCACCGCCGGTTCGCGGAGTCAATCTCAAGCACTCGATCATGAATCTCGCGCCCGTGCGCAAGGTGCTCGCGAACAAGATGCGCGCACAGACGGCGCGCCGCGTCCGCCCCGAGCACTACCCAGCACCCTTTGCATTGATCGACTTGTGGGAGCGCGGGGGCGGCAAAGGAGAAGCCTCCATGGAGGCTGAAGCGCAATCCATGGCGCAACTCATTTGCACGCCGACATCCCGCAATCTGGTTCGTGTTTTCTTCCTGCAGGAGCGCATGAAGGCGCTCGGTAAGGAGGGATCGAGCGTACAGCGCGTACACGTCGTGGGTGCCGGCGTGATGGGAGCGGACATCGCCGCATGGTGTGCGTTGCGCGGCTTGAGTGTCACGCTGCAGGACCGCGGTCAAGAGTTCATCGACAAAGGACTGCTGCGTGCACGCGAGCTGTTTGCGCGACGTTCCCGGGATCCTCAACAGCGCGCGGCCGTCGAAGAGCGGCTCGTCGGCGATCTCGAAGGGCACGGCATCGCGACCGCCGACGTCGTCATCGAAGCCATTTTCGAGAACGCGACGGCCAAGCAAGAGCTCTTCGCACGCACGGAACCCCTCATGCGGGCGGATGCGGTACTGGCTACCAACACCTCGAGCATCATGCTCGAGGTGCTCCAACGCACGCTCAAACGACCGGAGCGCCTGTTGGGACTGCACTTCTTCAATCCGGTGCCGAAGATGCCGCTGGTCGAGGTCATCCGCAGCGACTCGACCGATACCCAGCGATTACAGCGCGCGCTCGCCTTCGTGCGGCAGATCGACAAACTGCCCCTGCCCTGCCATAGCGCACCCGGATTCGTCGTCAACCGCATCCTGATGCCCTACTTGACACAGGCACTGCGCGCCGTGGAAGAAGGCATCCCGCTTGCCGCGATCGATGCGGCGGCCGAGGACTTCGGCATGCCGATGGGTCCCATCGAGCTCGCAGATGTCGTTGGACTCGACGTGATCGCAAGCGTAGGCAACGTGCTGAATGCGCAAGCCATGGTGGCCCCGCCCAAGGCACTGACGCTCCTCCTCGATCAGAAAAAACTCGGCAGCAAAACAGGCGAAGGGTTCTATCGCTGGGAAAATGGCAAAGCCATGAAACCCCCGCTGGAACGTGAAACCATCCCGCCGGACCTGCAAGACCGCCTCATCCTGGCCCTGGTCAACGAAGCCGTAGCCGTTCTTCGCGAGGGCATCGTGGACGATGCCGATCTCATCGATGCGGGCGCCATTTTTGGTGCAGGCTTTGCGCCCTTCCGTGGCGGGCCGATTCACTACGCGCGCGAGCGTGGCGTGACTGAAGTGGTCGAGCGCTTGAAGCAGCTGGCCGCGAAGTACGGTCCAGCCTTGGACCCTGATGCGGGCTGGCAGCTACTGCACTGACGCCGGCCGCCGCCCCCGTGTAATCCCGCTGCGCCGCAATCGACGATCGCTGCTACGATCGGACCACCTCCACTCGATCTCAAGGTCCCATCGACGATATGGCCGACAACAGGCATCCCCAGCTCGAATTGCTACGCAGCTTTTCGCCGCTCGACGGGATGAAAAAGGAAAATCTACACGGACTCTCACGCAAGGCTGCGCTGCGTGAACTGTCCATGGGTCGCTTGTTGTTCAAGGAAGGCGATACCGACAAGCGCACGTACTACCTCGCCAAGGGCGCCATCGAGTTGATGCGCGATGGGCGCGTGATGCTGACCATCCGCAGCGGCACCCCCGAGGCGCGCAATCCACTGGCACCGCAGCTACCACGGCGCTACAGCGCGCGCGTGCTATCGGACAAGGCCGAGTACCTGGCGATGGACAGCGACACGTTGGACATGATGTTGACGTGGGATCAAACCGGCTCGTATCACGTCGCCGAACTGCGTAGCGCGGACGCCGAAGCCGCCGTGCCCGATGACTGGATGACGACGCTGTTGCAGACCAAGGCGTTTCATCGCATTCCACCTGCGAACATCCAGGCGATCTTCATGCGCATGCAACGCGTGGATTACAAGGAGGGCGAAACGGTCATCAAGCAAGGCGACGACGGCGATTACTTCTACGTCATCGTCAACGGCAAGTGTGCGGTGACGCGTGAGACCCCGCTCAATCAGCAAGGCATCCGCCTGGCTGAGCTGGGGGTCGGCGACACCTTCGGCGAGGAAGCGCTGATTGCCGATGCCAAGCGCAATGCCACCGTCACGATGATGACGCCCGGAACGTTGATGCGCCTGGGAAAGGAAGACTTTCGTACGTTGTTGAACGAGCCGCTACTGCAATGGGTCACGCTGGCAGAAGCGCAAAAGGTCATCCAACTCGGCGGCATGTGGCTGGACGTGCGCTTGCCCAGTGAGTTCGAGCACGATCACATTCAAGGCGCCACCAACGTGCCGCTGTATTTCCTGCGCATGAAGATGAAGTCGCTCGATCGTCACATCCGCTACGTCGTGTGCTGTGATACGGGCCGGCGCAGCTCGGCCGCCGCCTACATCCTGTCGGAGCGCGGCTTCGATGCGTGCGTGCTGAAGGACGGCTTGGGCGGAACCGACTGGCGCAACCAGAAATAGTCGAACTATGTCCGCGTTCAGCTGAGCCGCACTTCGTCACCCGGTAGCGCGGAGCCGTTGGGTCGAAATCGACGCGAGTCACTGCGCAGCGCATCGATCGCAATCGCGCGTAATTTGCGCAGCAGGTTGGTGCTGGATGATTCGTGCAAGCGCGGCAACAGCCACGCCACCTGATCGAATGTCTGTGTCAGCGCCATGTAAACATCCGCATGCGGCACCATCGTGAGCTGAATTTCGAACGGTCCTGCGGTCACGTGGAGCTTGACTCGGAACGACTCCTCCAGGCTGTCTGTATAGACGACTCCGTCCACGTGCACGTTGCACGCATCCAGCGTCCCAACACGTCGCTCCAGAATCGCGCGCAGATCGCGAGCACACGTAATCACCGCGTCGACCGACGCGATGTTCGAATAGGTCACTCGTGTTGGCGAGTGCATGACCGACCCCCCTTCCCGATTTCATCTTCCCTGACCGAGCGTTGGACAGCGCGTTTCACATTCATGTTAGGCGCCGAAGACACAACCTTACTGCCGATGCAAGTTCAGGTCTGTCCGGTATTTGCGACGATTGAAAAAAGATTGTCCATCGCGCGCAACAGAAATCGCAGACGTGGGTGCGCGCGATGTTGCGCAGTGGCGATTGCACACGGGATGGCATCGCGCTGCACTTCAGGTGCGCCGCGACGCTGTTGCACAAGCAAGGCTACCTAAGGAACCGACTAACCATGCGTTGAACGCTCGGCACGAGCCTCGATGCGACTCGAAGGCGTTACATCGTGTGCGTCGGCTTATCGCCACCGAGCGCGCCGGCGAGATAACTTTCGATTTTTCGTTGCGTGTTGCCGCGATCCTGTTCGCTGAACTGCACACCGATGCCGGCAGTGCGCTTGCCTTGCGCACCTTTTGGCGTCATCCAGATCACACGACCTGCAACAGGAAGCTTCTCGTCTTCGCCCATGAGGTTCAGCAACATGAACACTTCGTCGCCGAGTCGATAGTTGCTGTTGGTGGGAATGAACAAGCCGCCGTTCTTGATGAAGGGCATGTAGGCGAGATACAGCGCGCTCTTGTCCTTGATCGTGAGCGTCAACAATCCGGGCTTACTGCTTGGTTGCCGCATATTCATTCGCGTCTGACTCGTGATCTTCCCAAAGCCGCTTAGTCAAGCGACGTGTCTATTGTCCGGGCGCAGGGCGCTGAGCAGGCTCAGCAACAAACTCTCAACCGCCAGCTCACGCTGCAAAGCCGTCTTGGTCAACTGCGCCCGCAACTGTCGAATTCGATCGAGAACTTCGTATATGGCGGTTATGTTCAACGGGGGTCCACCCGTTGGCAAGGGCACAGCTCTCTTTGGGAACGTGATCAACTCGTCATTTCCCACAATCCACGCCCGCAGGCGCTGGCTCAACCATAGATCGAGCCACTTCAGACGCTCAGGCAAGCGCTCGTCCGCCCACACCGACGCGATCTGCGTCACATCGGCCGCGCCCGTCAGCAGATCGCCCACAGCACGCATCATCCGCTCGTTGAGATCGGCGAACCGACCGCTCTGTGCATACGCGAGAGCACTGAGGGGACCGCCCGAGCAGAACTCCAGAAGCGCCGGTTCGAGCTGTACAGCGGCCGTCTCGAAGCACCATTTCTGCACGGCGTCCGGCGTCGGCTTCGCGATCTCGAGTTGCTGGCAGCGACTGCGGATCGTCGCCGGCAACGCGCCAGGCTGCGAGGTCAACAACATCAGCAAGCTGTGTGGTGTGGGTTCTTCCAATGTCTTGAGCAGACTGTTCGCCGCGCCCATCGTCATCTGATGAGCGGGTTCGATCACCGCGACCTTCCATCCATGACGCGCGCTCGTGTGCGCCAGCTTTTGCGTGGCGACGCGGATCTGATCGATGGAAATCTGCTGTTTGTCTTCTTCCGGTTGGATCCACTGGAAATCCGGATGCGTGCCCGCCCGCAGCAACGTGCACGCGGCACATTCGCCACACGGCGCGAACGCCGCGCGCGCGCGTTCGCACAACAGTGCAGCGCCGAGCCACATGGCGAAGTTGCGCTTGCCCAATCCTTCCGCGCCTTGCAGCAACAGACCGTGCGGCAGGCGCTGGACCTCGTGTGCCGCGGTAAGCCGATCGGCCAGCTCGCGATGCCATGGCAGGCACAGCGGCTGCGGTAGCGCTTGGGCTGCATCTTCACTCACAACACGACTCCTGCAATGAAGCGCTGCAGAGTCGCGCGTACGTCCGCACTCACCTGCTCGAGAGGACGGCTCGCATCGATCAATCGCACGCGCTCCGGTTCGCGCTTCGCAATCTGGAGATAGCCGTTGCGAACACGTTCGAAGAACGCGGCGTGTTCGGATTCGAAGCGGTCTGCAGCGCTGTGCTGCGTACGATTTCGTTGCTGCGCACGTTGCAAGCCAATCGCGGCCGGCGTGTCGAGCAGCAGCGTCAGATCCGGCTTCAATCCCGCCTGCACGATCGTCTCCAATGCACGGATGTGCTCGCTCGACATTCCGCGTCCAGCCCCCTGGTAGGCATATGAAGCATCCGTGAAGCGGTCGCACACGACCCACGCGCCACGAGC
Organism: Steroidobacteraceae bacterium; assembly: GCA_035276085.1. Classification (GTDB taxonomy): domain Bacteria; phylum Pseudomonadota; class Gammaproteobacteria; order Steroidobacterales; family Steroidobacteraceae; genus DATELY01. Next base: position 8,037 of record DATELY010000075.1, read on the forward strand.
GAGTGACGGCTTGATCAGATTCTCCAGATGAGTTGCGCGCGCTGCGAACATCAGCAGCAACTCGCACGTGGCCGGCATCGGCTCCGATGTCTTGTCCAGCAACAGCGAACGGATCTGTTCGGCCCGCATCGTCCCGCCGGGCTCACGCGTGGCGACGACTTCATGCCCCGCCGCACGAATCAGCTCGCACGCGAGCGCGAGCTGCGTGGACTTACCCGCGCCCTCCCCGCCTTCCAGGGTGATGAATCGGCCGGGCGACATCAGCGGCTCCTCAGTTTGCGCAGGTAGCGTTGTACCGCCGCCTGGTGCTCGTCATTGGTCCGCGAGAAGTAATGGCTGCCATCAGGTTCACCCGTTGCAACGAAAAACAGCGCGTCCGTCGATGCCGGTCGTACGGCGGCATCCAGCGACGCAGCGCCGACCATCGCTATGGGCGTCGGCGGCAATCCGGCCCGAGTGTACGTGTTGTACGGGGTGTCTCGCGTCAGATCTGCGCGACGGATATTGCCGTCATACGCTTCCTGCAACCCGTAGATCACGGTCGGGTCCGTTTGCAGCCGCATGCCGCGCCGCAGGCGCTGGACGAAGACACCGGCGATCAGTGGTCGTTCGCGATCCAGCGCAGTTTCCTTCTCTACGATCGAGGCAAGGATCAAGGCTTCGTAAGGCGATGCCAGTGGCAGATCGCTTGCACGCTGATCCCAGCGCGCGGCCAACTCGGTCTGCAGGCGGCGATGCGCGATCTTCAAGATGTCCAGATCGGAGGTGCCGCGCGGGAAGCGATACGTGTCCGGGAAGAACTGTCCCTCTGGATGCAAGCCGGGATCGCCGAGGGCAGCCATCAACTCATCGTCGCTCATCCTGGCAGTCAGGGAATGCAGCGACGTATGGCGGGCGAGCGTGGCGCGCAGGTCACGGACGTTCGTGCCCTCGATGAGCGTTACGCTGTGCAGAATCACTTCACCCGACGTGAACAACCGCAACAGCTGGACGGGAGTCAACCCCGGCGTCAACGCGTACTCACCTGCCCGCAGCTTGTTCGCGTCGCCGGTGTAGCGGGCCCAGAGCGCCCACACACGGGGTCGTTCGATGATGCCGCGACCCGCAAGATCCTGTGCCAATGCACGCATGGATTTGCCTTTCGGCAGCTCATAGGCCACCGGCGCGCGTAACTTCGGCAGCGGTTCATTCAGCCAACGGTGTGCATGAATACCACTCGCGATGGCGGCGATCGCGATCGATATCCCCAGCGCAAGAACCGAAAAAAGCGCTTTGCGCATGCTAGAGCGACAGTGCCCGCTTGAGCTGTTGTGCAATCGGTCCGCTCGGCCAGCGCTGTCCCTCGAGCTGTACCATCGGACGAATCCCGCGCAGCGCGTTGGTAATGAATGCTTCCTCGGCGCGGTCGAAATCGGCAGGCCATAGCGAACATTCCTCGACACTGAAACCGAGCGCTCTTGCCGCCCCGATCACCTGCTTTCGCATCACGCCCCTGACCCCGCACAGCCGCAAGTCCGGCGTGTAGAGCTTGCCCTGGCGCACGATAAATACGTTGCCGGAAGTCGCACTCACGACCTCGCCTTCGGTATCGAGCATCAGGCCCTCATCGACACCATCGCGAAGCTCCTGCTGCGCCAGGACCTGCTCGAGTCGATTCAGGTGTTTCAGGCCTGCGAGTCGTGGATTGCGACTCCAGCGCGTCGAACACCACTGGGCCTGTACGGTGGATGATGCTTCGGCCCAGGGATACAGCATGATGAGCCGCATCGCTTCGCTGTTGGACGCGGGTCGATACCCACGGGCGGCACCTGAGCGCACGAGGACTGCCTTGACGATTGACGGCTGCGGCTGACGCGGCAGGCAGCTCAGCTCCTGCAGCAATCCGTCAGTTGAAAGTGCGATGCCCAATCGGGCGCAGCCCTCGGTGGCACGCTCGACATGAGCATCGAGGAACCGAATCTGTCCATCGAGCAGGCGCATCGTTTCGAACACGCCATCGCCATAGTGCAGACCTCGATTTGTGATGGCGAGTGCGTGCTCGGGCTCGACGATGAGCTCGCCATTCAGCCACGCCTGCACTGTCACGCGTCGATCTCCAATGCTCGCAGCAGACCCCGCGCCTTGGCGCGCGTCTCTGCCAGTTCCCGTGCGGGAATGGAGTCGGCCACGATGCCGGCGCCGGCTCGGAAACTCAGTTGCCGGTCACGTACTTCCAGGGTCCGGATCAGGATGTTCAGATCCATGCTGCCATCGCGGTTCAAATAACCCAGCGATCCCGTGTACGGTCCGCGGCCGAGCTGTTCGAGCTCTGTGATGATCTGCATGCAGCGCACCTTGGGACACCCCGTAATGGTGCCGCCAGGAAACACTGCCGCGATGATCTGCCCCGGAGTTGTCTCGGGACGCAAGCGACCGCGCACGTTGGAAACGATGTGATGCACGTGAGCGTACGTTTCGATGGTCATGTACTCATCGACTGCGACCGTCCCCGCCTGGCACAAGCGTCCGAGATCGTTGCGCTCCAGATCGATCAGCATGATGTGCTCGGCCCGCTCTTTGGGGTGCTCGCGCAGTTCGCGTATCAACGCGGCGTCATCTGCGGCGTTGCCGGCACGCGGGCGCGTCCCCGCAATCGGGCGCGACTCAATCCAGCCATTGCGCGCCTGTATCAGGCGCTCGGGCGATGAGCTTGCGATTGCCAGCCCATCCAGCTGCGCAAGCGCGCCGAACGGCGCCGGATTGGTCCGCCGGAGGCGCTGATAGAGACCCGGCGCAGCGTTCGAGCTCGACAGCACCGCCTGCCAGCGACGCGACAGATTCGCCTGATAGATATCGCCAGCGCGAATGTACTCCTGGCAACGTTCGACCACTGCGATGAAGCGATCGGGATCTTCCTCGCTGGTTCCTTGCGCATGCACAGGCTGCATCGCATCGCCGCGTGGCCACTGCGAAAGCTCGCGCTCGAGCTCTCGCGATTCGGCGTCGTATCCCTGTTCGGCAACGACCCACGCTTGCCCATCAATGCGGTCACGGATAGCCACGACCGGAATGCGGATCGCCGTGGCGACGAGGTCATCGATGCAACGCAAGAATGGCAGGGTGCGCTCGATCTGCTGCGCCAGCTCATAGCCCAGGTAGAGCAGCCAGCCCCCGGTAAACGGCAGATCGGAAGGCGCGCTCGGGACGCGATCGCGCAGCCATGATTCATCGAGGGCAGTGAGGAAGTCGCCGCTCTCACTTCCATCCAGGCGGCCATCCGACCGCAACGACAGGCTCGCCTGAGGGTAGCCAAACAAAAGATCGTAGCGACCGAGCCGCTCGTGTGTACCGGTGCTCTCGAGCAATGCCGGAAAGCGCAAGGGATCGGCCGCGTGCAATGCGCGCAGCTCAGCGCCCTGCAATTTCACAGGGCGCGAGTGGCAGTGGGAAGGAATCTGCAGCGTCACGCGGCGGGCTCCACCGCGTCGGTGAACGTCAACCGAACTTGCGGAAGATCAGTGTGCCATTGGTGCCGCCGAACCCGAAAGAGTTGGACAGCGCGACATCGATCTTCATCTGTCGCGCCGTATTCGGCACGTAATCCAGATCGCATCCTTCGCCCGGGTTCTGCAGGTTGATCGTCGGCGGTGCCACCTGGTCGCGCAACGCCAGGATCGAGAAGATGGCCTCGATGGCACCCGCGGCACCCAGCAGGTGACCGGACATCGATTTCGTCGAGCTCACAGCCAGCTTGTACGCGTGATCCCCGAAACAACGCTTCAACGCAAGGGTTTCGGCGACATCGCCCAGATCGGTCGACGTGGCATGCGCATTCACATACTGCACATCGCTGGGATTCAGTTGGGCATCGCGCACGGCATTCGCCATCGCCAGGCGCGCGCCTTCGCCATCTTCGGGAGGTGCCGTGATGTGATGCGCATCGCCGCTCATACCGAAGCCGATCAGCTCGGCATAGATCTTTGCGCCCCGAGCCTTGGCGAACTCGTACTCCTCCAGCTGCACCGCAGCGGCGCCGTCCGAGAGCACGAACCCATCGCGATCGCGATCCCATGGGCGGCTCGCTGCCGTCGGATCATCGTTCCGAGTGGAGAGCGCGCGGGCCTGGCAGAAGCTGCCGAGGCCAAGCGGTGTCGTTGCCATCTCGCCGGCGCCGGCAATCATCACGTCCGCGTCGCCATACTGAATCAGTCGCCCGGCAAGGCCGATCGCATGAGTCGACGTCGTGCAGGCGGAGACAGTGGCGATGTTCGGACCTTTCAGCTTGAACTGAATGGAGACATGGCCCGAGATCATGTTGATGATGCTGCCCGGCACGAAGAAGGGTGAGATCTTCTTCGGGCTGCGCGTCTCGATGTACTTTTCGTAGTTGTCCTCGATGGTATCGAGGCCGCCGATACCCGAGCCCATCGCCACGCCGATACGCGCGGCGTTCTCTTCAGTCACGACGATGCCGGAATCCCGAATGGCCTGCGCTGCAGCGGCGTACCCGTACTGCATGAACGGATCCATCTTGCGCAGATCTTTCGGCGACAGATAAGACTGTGCTTCGAAGCCTGTAACCGCACCGCCGAAGCGCACGGGAAAGGCACTGACATCGAAGCGTGTGATCGGACCGATGCCGCTCTTACCGGCGAGCACGTTGTTCCACGCGGTCGCAATGTCGCTACCGAGGGGAGATACGATGCCAAGGCCGGTGATGACGACGCGTCGCTTGGACAAGCGGTCACCTCTGGTGGATTGATCGAGGGGGGAAGCTTTGCAGCTCGCTGAGCCCTCGAGGGAGCTCAGCGAGGGATACGGACATCACGCCTGATTGCGGCGCTCGGTGATGTAATCGATCGCCTGTTGAACGGTGGTGATCTTCTCGGCGTCCTCGTCCGGAATTTCGGTCTCGAATTCCTCTTCGAGCGCCATGACGAGCTCGACCGTGTCGAGTGAGTCAGCGCCAAGGTCATCGACGAAGGAGGCGTCGTTCGTGACTTCTTCTTCTTTCACCCCCAATTGTTCGGCGACGATGGCTTTGACTTGCTGTTCGATACTGCTCATTGGTTTACGAGTCCTCTGTGAGACTACTCTGCCCTTGCCGAAAGGCGACCCGGTTATGGGTTAGGTGGGTCGCGTCGGGGGGCGCATTGTATGTTAAGCGTTGGAACCGTCCAATATTTTTGCCACCGGTCGTAAGGCCGCGACCCTGCTGGCATGCACTCAAACCATGTACATCCCACCGTTGACGTGCAAAGTCTCGCCGGTGATGTAACCGGCTTGCGGTGAGGCTAGAAATGCCACCGCGTGGGCGATGTCTTCGACCGCGCCCAGTCGTCCCAACGCGATCTGGTCCAGCATCTTCTGCTGCTGTTCTGCAGGCAACTGCCCCGTCATGTCGGTGCTGATGAAACCAGGGGCTATCACGTTGACCGTAATGTTGCGCGAGCCGATTTCCCGCGCCAGCGATTTGGAAAAGCCAATGATTCCCGCCTTGGACGCCGCGTAGTTGGTCTGGCCGGGATTGCCCATCACACCCACGACGGACGCGATACTGATGATGCGCCCGCGACGGGCCTTCATCATCCCTCGCAATACCGCCTTGCTCAGCCGATAGACCGAGCCGAGATTCGTATTGATGAGGTCGTCCCACTCCTCCGGCTTCATGCGCATGAGCAGATTGTCGCGTGTGACCCCGGCGTTGTTGACCAGCACCGTCGGCGCGCCTTCGGCTGCTTCGACATTCTTCAAGGCCGCGTCGACGGATGTTGCATCCGCCACATTCAACACAATTCCACGGCCGCGAAAGCCGTTGTCTTTTAGCAGCTGAGTAATGGATTCCGCACCGGCTTCGGTGGTCGCCGTACCGATGACCGTAGCACCCTGCCGTGCAAGCTCGAGTGCAATGCCGCGGCCGATACCGCGCGATGCACCGGTGACGAGCACGATCTCCTGTGCCAGCGGGGCCGTGTTGGCTGGTGCGTTCATGCCGCGGCTCCTGTTGTCTTCAAGGCTTCCTGCAGTGAGGCCGGATCCTCGACCGCCAGGAATTGCAGATCCTTGTTGCGGTCGATCCGGCGATTGAGACCGGTGAGCACGCGCCCGGGGCCGCATTCGATGATCACCCGCGCACCGGCTGCGATCATGGCCTGCACCGTTTGTGTCCAGCGCACGGGCTTCACCAGCTGTTCGACCAATGCACTGCGGATGGACTGTGCGTCGCCATGCTTACGGACATCCACCGTATAAATCTCCCGCACAATGGGCGTGGCGAGCTGCACCTGGGCAAGACGTTCCCGCAGCCGCTCTGCGGCCGGCTGCATCAGCGGTGTATGCGAGGGAGCGCTGATCGGCAGTTTGATGGCGCGCTTGGCACCCCTGGACTTGAGCACTTCGACCGCGCGGTCGACGGCAGATGCCTTGCCGGCGATGACGACCTGGCCTGGCGAATTGAAGTTGGCCGGCTGGACGACTTCGCCCTGCGCCGCTTCGATGCAGGCCACTTCGACAACCGCGTCGTCAACACCCAGGATGGCTGCCATTGCCCCCTGCCCCGTCGGCACCGCGGCCTGCATCTGCTGCCCGCGATAGCGAACCAGATCGATGGCCGTGCGGTAGTCGAGCGCTTCCGAGCAGACGAGTGCCGTGTACTCACCGAGACTGTGTCCCGCCATCATGGCCGGCAATGTACCCCCGTGACGGCGCCACACCCGCCAAGCTGCAACGCTCGCGGCCAGGAGCGCCGGTTGTGTCTTCTCGGTCGATGCGAGCTCTTCCTCGGGGCCGGCTTGGACGAGGCGCCACAAGTCATAGCCCAGCACATCGGACGCTTCTGCGAACGTCTCCTGCACGAGCGGCTCGGCAGCGGCAAGGTCTTTGAGCATGCCCACGGATTGTGAGCCCTGACCCGGAAACACGACGGCAACTGTCATTGGCAACCTGGCGGTGAGCGTGGCGCGAAAGGGGCGCGATTATAGCGATGCGCGCTACGGCTGCTCGCTCCGTCGCTGCCAACCCAGCACCGCCATGCTGCCGAGGATCCCGCCGCCAACGCCATACGCGTGAGCGTCCACGATGACCGCCAGCCCGGAGGTGAGGGGCAGCGCGCCCTGCCATTGCTCCCACGCCAACTTGCCGGCCAGGACCACAGCCAGAGCCGTGGCCAGGCCGTGCTGCCCCGACCGCCACCAGGCAATGACACCCGCCGCGAGTGCTCCATGCAGGATTCCCGACGCGCCGACATACCAGTGGAGACCGGGGTTCCAAGCCAGGAATCCGATACCGATCGCGCCGGCACTCATTAGAAGAATGACTACCCACTGCCCCGCCCGATAAGTCTGCGGGAACAAAGCCGCAATCAGCACGGTCCCGACCATATTGAGCGCGAGATGCTGGCCGTCCCCATGGACCAGATGGGCCGTGACCAGACGCCATACCTGTCCCTGCAGCACGGCGTCGCGCTGGTAGCGCAATGCATCGGTTGCGGCCGGCCACACCCATCCCAATGCGGCAAGCAACAGGCAGATCGCGATCAGCGAGCCGAAAACCCGGCTTGTCGCCTCCTGGCGCCATGTCTGTGTGTGACGTGGGCCCGACTCAGTCATGGTCTGACTCAAGCGTACAAACCCCTTTGCTATGATCGCCCGCCCATCCACCGCGCGCTGCACTGCATTGCGCTTCATTTCTAGTCATACGAGATCATCCATGACAGCGGACACATCGTTGGGAAGAGCATCGAGGAGCGCCATCGTGTGCAACGCACGCGGCTTCACCTTGATCGAAATCATGGTCGTCGTGGTCATCTTAGGGATTCTGGCTGCGCTCGTTGCACCGAACGTCATTCGCCGCATCGATGATGCCCAAATCGCCAAAGCCAAGCAGGACATTCGTGCGTACGAAACCGGCTTGAACCTTTTCAAGATGGACAACTTCCGTTATCCGACGAGCGAGCAAGGTCTCCAATCGCTCGTGCAGCAGCCGAATGACCCGACCATCCGCAACTGGAAGCCGGGGGGCTACGTGGCCGGTTTGCGCAAGGACCCCTGGGGCAACGACTATCACTATGCCAATCCCGGCTCGAAGGGCGGCGAATACGATCTGTACTCCCTCGGCGCCGACGGCGAGGAAGGCGGCGAAGGGACCAACGCCGACATCGGCAACTGGAACGTCGAGTGACCGACCGCTTGCGCTGAGCGACCATGCGCCGCGCCCCGATCCGATGTGAGTCAACCAGCAGCGGCTTCACGCTGATCGAGATCCTGGTTGTCGTCGTGATCGTCGGCATCATCGTCGCCACCGCCACCCTGTCCGTCGGTGTGCTGGGCCGCGATCGGGAGCTGGAGGAGGAAGCCAAACGCTTCACGGCCGTGTTGAGCCAGGCTCGCGAGGAAGCCGAGCTGCAGGGCATGGATGTGGGCGTGTTCGTCACTCAACCGGCGTACGAGTACTTGCGCTACGACGGACGGCGCGAGTACTGGAAGCCCATCGAGGACGATCGGCTGTTCCGAACTCGAGAGCTACCGGAAGGCGTACGTGCCCGCTTGTGGATTGACGGTCGCGAAGTCGTACTGAAGCCCAAGCTGGAGCCCTACGACGAGAAGGAGCATGACAAGCACGCGCCCCAGGTGATGGCGCTGTCGAGTGGCGACGTCAGTCCCTTTGAACTGCGATTGGAGCGCGAAGGCACGACGGAACAGTGGCGCGTGATCGGTGCCGCCGACAACAGCGTGAAAGCGGAGGCCATCGATGCGAGCAAACGCTGATCGCGGCTTCACGCTCATCGAAGTGCTCGCCGCACTCATCATCGTTGCGATCGGCATGCTTGCCGTCATCAAGGGCGTAAACGAGACCGTTCGCAACGCGGCTTATCTGCGCGACAAGACGCTCGCCCACTGGATCGCGATGAACCGTCTGGCCGAGCTACGCCTTGCCGGGCGCGTTCCCGAAGTCGCCAAGACGGACGGCGATCTGGAATTTGCCGGTCAGAAATGGCGCTGGAAGATGAGCGTGACGCAGACACAAGTGAAGTCGATGCGCCGGATCGACATCAATGTGCGTCGCGATGGCATGCCGGAGAAGAGTTCGCTCGCGGCGATCACTGGCTTCTACGGCACAGCGGTCGAGCGGCCGGGCGTCGTTTCGACGGCGCAATCGTGGGCGCTCAACCCTGCATTGACGGGCGATCCCAACGATCCGAACAATCCCAACAATCCGAACAACCCCAATAACCCGAACCACCCGAATAACCCGAATAACCCGAATAACGGCAGTACGCCTGACGAGCCCGCACCGGACATCGCTCCGCCGCTGCCTGAGAATGTGCCGCCGGATCCGCCGACCGCTCCGGTACCTGAACCAGGGGCGGACTAATGTGCGCCGGGTACGTCAAGTCGCATGTGGCGCGTGGCTTCACGCTGATGGAAGTGCTGGTCGCCGTTGCGATCTTCACCGTCATCGGCGTCATGGCGCTGAGCGGATACAACGAGCTCACGAGCCAGGGCGTTCTCGCGACCAGGAGCTCGGCGCGAGTGCGACAGGTACAAAGCGCCGTATTCCGGATGGTGCAGGACTTCGAACAACTCGAGCCGCGCCCTGTGCGCGAACCGCTAGGCCAATCCATGGAGCCGGCACTGGAAGCGAAGACGGGAACTTCGCCGCTCGTCATGTTCAGTCGCGCCGGCTGGAGTAACCCCGCGGGCGTGCAGCACCCCACCCTTCAGCGCGTCGCGTATCGCCTCGAGAACGGCAAGCTCTATCGCGATTACTGGGTCGTGATGGATCGCACGCAGACACTCGAGCCCGTCTCCACCGAGCTGCTGAGCGGTGTGAAATCGGCAAGGCTTCGATTCATGGATCTGAATCGGCAGTGGAACGAGCAATGGCCGCCGCCGGGATATGTGCCTCCTGTGCCGCAGTACCCCAACCTCCGCCCCATCGCCGTCGAAATCAATCTGGAGCTGGAAGACTGGGGCAAGATCAGGCGCATCGTCGAGGTGGCGGGATGAGCGCCCATCGCCTTCCCCGCGCGCAACGCGGCGTCGCGCTGATCATGGCCGTGCTGATCGTTGCGCTGGCAACGATCCTGGCCGTGGACGTCGGCTTCAAGGCCTATCTCGATCAGCGCCGGGCCGCAACGTCCTTCGCGCTGGAGCAAGCGTTCGAAGTGGCCAAAGGCGCGGAGGCATGGGCCGCGGACATTCTCAAGGAGGACGGCGCTTCGGGTAGCAAGCGGGACGATCTGACCGAGCGGTGGGCAACGCCGCTGCCGCCGTTGCCGATCGATGGCGGTGAGCTCGAGGGGCAGCTTCAGGACCTGCAGGGCCGCTTCAACTTGAACACGCTGATCGTCGCGGACCAGACCGGCAAGATCGTTACGAACCAGCCCGCCTATGAACAGCTCGTACGACTGTTGGGGCTGTTGAATCTGGAGACGCATTGGGCCGCCAAGATCACCGATTGGATCGACCCCGACGACAATCCCGTGAACAATGATGGCGCCGAGGACTCGATCTACACGTCCCAGACACCACCGTATCGGACAGCGAACATGCCCATGACGCGGGTGAGCGAATTGCTGGCCTTGCCAGGGTTCGGCATCGAGCGCTATCGCCGACTTGCGCCGCATGTCACAGCATTGCCGAGCAACGTCACTATGATCAATCTCTGCACGGCATCGCCTTACGTACTCGATTCCATGAGCGACCAGACGAACTACACGCTGTCCATCGAGAGCTTTACGAAAGCGCGCCAGAACGGCTGCGTTCCAGACAAGCGGACGTTCAATGCCGAGCTCGACTCGGCGAGCATCAACGCCAACGCGAAGGCTTACTACAAGAAGAACATTGGCGAGAGCAGCAACTACTTCGAGGCCAACGTCTGGATCACTATTGGCACTACTCAGTTCACGCTGTACAGTCTTTTGTATCGCTCCCAGACGAATACTGTCGGCCCTCTTCTCCGCAGCTTTGGAACCCGCTGATGCCTGAAGTGCTAGTCATTCGATTGCAGGGCACGCCCGCTGCGCACAGCGCGGAGTGGATCGTGCTCGATGCGAATGGCGGACGCATCGGCGGAGTCGAACGCGGCGTGCTCAGCGAGGTTGCGACGCAAGCTGGCGACAAGCGTGTTGTCGTGCTCATTCCCGGCACCGATGTCCTGCTCGCCGAGCCCGTGCTGCCCGCGAAGGGTGGGAACAAGCTCGTCCAGCTCGTGCCTTACGCGCTGGAAGAACAGCTCGCCAGCGATATCGAGGATCTGCATTTCGCTGTCGGCCGGCGTGAGCCGCAGCAGGCCGGCACTCCCGTCGCCGTCATCACGCGTGCGCGGATCGAAGCCTGGCTCGAGGTACTCACGGCTGCCGGTCTGCGCGCGGACGCGTTGCATGCGGAGACCTCAGGTCTGCCTTCTGTTGCCAATGGTGTGTCGCTGCTGATCGACGGCACGCGCGTCTACGTCAAGCGCGAGGGCAAACCCGGCGCCGTGATCGATGTCGATCCGTTGATCGAAGGAGTGCAGCTCGGATTGGACTCCGGGGCCGAAGCCCACGAGCACGTCACCTTGTACGTGACCGAGTCGGACTACGAACGCGAGCGTGACTTGCTGGAGGGTCTGCGTGAATTCACGGCGAGCCTGCAGATGAAGCTGCTGCCGGAAGGCGCCCTGCCGCTCTTCGCTGCGACCGTTGTCAGCACGCCGCCGGTCAATCTGCTGCAAGGCCCGTACGTTATCGCATCGCCGACCAAGATCTCGCTCGCACCGTGGCGCTACGCCGCGATGCTCGCCGGCGTGTTCCTGCTGAGTCACATCGGCTACAAGGCCGTGCAGTACTCGCAGCTCAAGCGGCAGGAGGTGGAGCTCGATGCCGCGATTCAGCAGGTCTTTCAAGCCACCATGCCCGGTGCACCGCAGCCCGATCCGAAAGATGCACGCGCGCAGATGGAAGCTCGGTTGACAGCCATTCGTGGCGCCAACATCACCGGCGGCTTCATGGGCGCACTCGACACGTTGACCAGCGCACTTCAACAAGCCCCCGGCACACAACTGGAAGCCGTCTCCTATCGACAGAACACGACGGATCTGCGCGTGCTCGCACCGAACGTCGGCGCCCTCGACCAGATTCGGCAGAGCGTGGCAGCACAGGGTGCCAATGCAGAAATCCAATCGGCCAACCCGCGCGACAACAAGATCGAAGGGCGCATGCAGGTGCGCACGGCCGGGGCCTGACGCATGACGCTGAAGCAGAAATTCACGGCCTTGAGCACACGCGAACGCGCCATCGTCATCGGTGGCGCGGTGTTGGTCGTGTTGGTCGCCGTTTACATGCTCGCCTTGTCGCCCTTCTATCGCGCCCTCGATGCGCGCGCGGAGCGGCTCGATCGCAAGCAGGCCGATCTGAGCTGGATGCACAGCGTTGCGCCTGAGCTGCAATCATCTGGCGGTGCGATGCCCGCTGCGGTACCCACGGGCGAATCGCTCGTGGTGTTGGTCGATCGCACGGCTCGCGAAGGCAACCTGGCTTCCGAGCTCACGGGACAGACTCCCACTGGCAACGGCGGTATTCGCGTGCGCTTCGAGAACGCCAACTTCGACACGCTCGTGCTGTGGATGGGCTCGCTGGTGCAACGTCATGGGGTGTACATCGATCAGGCCACGATCGATCGCGGCGAGAAGCCGGGGCTCGTCAACGCCAGTTTCGTCCTCACCCGCACGGGCGCCTGATGAAACGAGGCTGGGTGCTCACACTGTTGGGCCTGTTTGCGTTTTTGATCCTGCTCGTCGTCACCCTTCCCGCTCGCGTACTCCTGGGCCGCATTCCTGGTGTGGAGGCCAGTGGCGTCAGTGGCAGTATCTGGTCCGGTCGAGCTGCCATGCTCAGCGTGCAGGGATTTGCGCTGGGACCCACCGAATGGCGCCTGTTCGCATTGCCACTGCTGCGGGGACGATTGGACATCGATGCGAAAATCAGCCCACCGAATGGCAACGGTGCCGCGCGGTGCCTGCTCGCGATGGATCAGAGCGTGCAATGCTCCCGCGTGACGATCGCGCTGCCGCTGGAGTTCCTTCCTCTCAGCAGCTTGCCGCAGGGTTGGACGGGACGCATCAACGCCAACCTGACGCGTCTCGATCTCGAGCGCGGCTGGCCCACAGCAGCTGAAGGGCAGATCGATGTATTGGATCTGCGACGTCCTGCGGGTGCGGGCGCAGCGTCATTCGGCAGCTATCGCCTCGTGATGCCCGCGCCCGATGTGAGTGGCAATGACAGTGCTCTGGCCGGCGCGCTGCAAGACACAGGGGGGCCGTTGAACGTGATCGGTACGCTTACACTGTCGCCCGATCACTCCTATGTCGTCGATGGCCGAGTCGCCGCGCGCAACGACGCGCCGCAAGAGATCGCACGATCGATCGAGTATCTGGGCACACCGGACTCGCAAGGACGACGCGAGTTTTCGTTGGCGGGAACGCTGTAGAACACAACAGCGTAGAGACGTCGAGATTATGTAGGGATGGGCCATTCCATCCGTGATCAGAAGACAACGAGCCCGCTCACTCCCAGGCGGATGCGAAGCGAATCACACCTCCTTACGGGATTCGTTTCGCTACGTGCTCCCTGCACGACTCGCGTCCTCCAAGGCGCTGCAAGTCCATCCGTAGCCTTGCAACTCGTCCTGCTGAATTAAGCGACGAACTCAAAATCGCCCCCTCATGAGAGCAAGAGAAATACCGAGCGACCGATGAGAGCGACGACTACATCAGTGCTGTCTCTTCACAACTGACCACTCGCAGCCGTACTCATCCTTAAGGACTACGCGGTGGCCCCCATGATTCATAGGTGGACTTGAACTCCGTGAGTGCTTCGGCCTGCTCGGTTCGGTTGCACAGTGTTGGGTACGCCGCCGTATTGCTCTCGAGAACACTCTCCTTCAAGAAGGTAAAGGCGCATGCGAGCGTAATGTCGGGTTGCATGACGCGACTTCCGAATAACCAGCCCTCGGTGCTGCGTGCCTGACACCGCCGCTCCAACTCCGTCAACGTTGAGTACATCTGCGTTCGACAGCGATCGACCCATGGCTCGTGCCGCTTGTCTTCGGGTCGGAATACGCCTTCATAGATGAGGCTGCGGCCTTTCTCTGCGCTACCCATGGCAAGCGACATCAGTTGCAACGCCGTACGCCGCATCGCACCTGACCGCGGCACCAAGGCACGGTCGGGCCCGACGACCTCATCGAGATAGTCGAGAATTGCCGCGGACTCCACGAGCACTTCGCCATCGTCCAGCGCCAGGGTCGGCACTTGCCCCAATGGGTTGTACTGTCGAATGCGGTCGAAATCCTTCCCGACCGACCAGTTGCGGTGCTCGAAACCGATCCCCAGCAACTGCATGCTCACTGCGACGCGACGCACGAACGGAGAGTCGAACATGCCAATGAGGATCATTTTTTCTCCCGCTGCGGATCGCGCTGAAAGTCTATCGAGTCCCGTAGTGTTGAAGATACTCGATCCCTACTCGCATGTTGCCCGTGATGCTGTGCGGCAACGCCTCGTACAGCACGTATACGAGTACGCCGTGCGCAAGCCCCGACACATAAAGGTTGGGCGCACGACGATAGACGGCACAACTGATGAGTCCGGCGCCCAAAGTCACTGCAATCAAGAAGCCGTTGGGAACGTGCAACGCGGCGAACACGATGGCTGTGACGATGCCTGCCGCCGCAGGCGACCTCACGATCTCGATGCACCGCCGATAGAAGAAACCGAGCAATAGGTATTGCTGGAGCAGGCCGGACGCGATGAATTGAACGAGAGATCGCGCAGCTTGCGCGGCAGTTGGCAACCGGAGCGATCCGAGATACGTGCCCACCGCGAGCGCAATCGCCGCACCCACCAGGACCACGGGTACTAGCCATGCGGTGGCAGCCGCTGCGGTATCCCATCGAAATCCAATATCGCGTGCCTGCTCACCCACCCTGCGGTGCGATGACGCTGTGATCAGTAAAAGGACCGACGCAAATATGAGCGGCGCCCCAGGAAACAACTGACGGCCAAACCACAGGAATGCAGCAATGACGACGACGGCGGCAACCAGCTCGAGCACTGCAGCCCTCGCGTTGCGTTCAGGTGGACCGGTAGCCAGGCGCGCACCTTCCGAATGCGGATGTAACGTGGACATGCCGCAGCTTATATCCTGAAGCGCATAGTGGCCGCGCCCGCTCTCGTCGCACGGCAACCGGTTCGCTAGCAGCGCGACTGCGCTCACATCGGCAGTCGCACCGCTCCCAGATACAGCGCGATCAGCAGGGCGCAGATACCCACCACCCAACCCTCAGCGACGAGGCGCATCGGCAGCGGCGCACCGCGCAACTCCATGAACTCCAGGATCACGAAGCGCACCTTCACCAGCGCCAACCCGATGATCGCAATCCCCGCCTGCGTCACCTCCTCGAACGGAAAGCCGTGACCCATCTCCC
>DATELY010000076.1:0-35366 GCA_035276085.1 Steroidobacteraceae bacterium
CATCACCCTCAACTGGCATGCGGGTTGGGGGCAGGAAGTGGCCGGGTGGGCGCTCAGCGCGTTCGTGCGCATCGACAACATCACCGACGAAGAGTACGTCGGCTCCGTCATCGTGAATGCAGCCAACGCACGCTTCTTCGAACCTGCTCCGGGGCGAGTGTTCTTCTTCGGTATCACCGCCAGTCGTGGGCGCTGAGCGCACGTCATTCTTCCCTGCACCGCCTCTCGCGTGGCTCGCGACCGTGCCCTGCCTTGCCAGCGCCGCCCAGCCACCCAACCGGGCGTTGGAGGAAATCACCGTCGCAGCAACTCCGCTCAACCGCAGTGCGACGCGGCAGGAAACCTAGGAAGTGCTCGGCGAGGAATTCGAAGACCGCCGCTTCGTCTCACCAGGGGCTTCGCGCAGTGCGTGGGTGGGCTTCAGGTGCGTACTCTGACCCCCTCCCCTGCTCTGACCCCCTCCCTTGCGAAGCGGGGGAGGGTTGGGGTGGGGGCGATGTTGTGGAAAGGCTAGTGACAGCGCCCACTCGAGCGCCCCCATCCTGTCCTTCCCCCGCTGCGCAAGGGAAAGGACGCAATCACACGCCTTATCACGGGATGAAAGCGCGGTAGCCCCTCTGACCAACTGCTAACCGCCAACCGCTTCTTTCTCACTAGCCCTTGCTCCAGTAACGCGACGAATCGTCCTTCCAAGTTTGGGATCGACCGCGCCACTCGCCCTCCTTCACCGTGGGCGCTTGCTGCAGGCGCGACTGTTCGATCACCACCTTGTTGCCGCTCTTCATCGCCGTCGCAGTTTCGTAGGGCACTGCCGCCGCCTTCCCTTGCTGCGTGGAGATCACCACGAACTCAGGCTGACCCTTCGCGTCGAACACCACATCCACAACCTTGCCCAGCGGTGCTTGAGCGGAGCTCACGACGTTCACGCCCATCATCTCCTGGCCTGCGGATTTCGACGTACTCGCAGTACCTGACGTCGTGGGCGTCTTACCGGGAGGTGTCCGGTCTGCTGCAGTGCCTTCCGTCTCACTCGTCGAGGGTTGAGGATTGGCGGCCGTATCGGTTCCCGCCGCTTTACTCATTTCTCGCGTCGGTGTTTTACCCGGCTGTGTTCGATCGGCTGCAGTTCCTTCAGCCTGGCTGGTGGATGGCGTCGAAGCCGGGGGTGTTTCCTGCGATTGCGCCCACCCGATGGCGGCAAAACCAAGCGCCATCAACATGCCGCATGTCTTCAATGTGTTCATAAGCGTACTCCTTCAGTAACGGCGTAACTGATGGAGCGGACGGCACGTTCCGACTTCAATCACGTTGGCCCGATGCGCGAAAGATCGCCGTCTCGCGTCCTTCCGTACCGGCGAGATCGGGCAGATCGACCACACCGCTGAACACGGCCTGATCGATCTGTGCACCGGTCAGAGTGGCTTTATCCAGCTTCGCACCGGTGAAATCAGCGCCAATGAGCTTGGCCCGCGTGAGATCGGCATGAGACAGATCGGCGTCGCGCAGATCGGCGTAACTCAGATCGGCGCGTGACAAGTCCGCGCCTGTGAGTTTCGCGCCCTGCATGCGCGCGTGCGTGAGCACCATGCGAATGAGTCCCATCGGCTGGTTGCGCATGTCGGCGCCGCCTCGCACCGCGGAGAGATCGGCACCTTCAAGATTCGCTCGCTCGAAGTTGCCCATCAGCCGCGCGCTGCGCAGATCGGCTTGGTTCAGGTTCGCGTTGGCCAGCACGCTCGCAAAGAGGCTTGCCTCTCTCAGGTCCGCGTTCACCAGGAGGGCATCGCGCAGAATGGCCACATCGAGATTGCAGCGCACGAGCTTGGCGCCCGAGAGATTCGCGCCCGCAAGGTTCGCTCCGAACAGTCTCGTTCCGGTGAAATCGAGGCTCGAGAGATCCACGCCCGGCGCAACCAGATTGGAGAAGTCGGTAACTCCCGCGGCGAGTTGCCGGGCTATCTGCTCGCGCGAAGCGGCGCGCTCTTCGCCCCAGGAAGGGAATGCGCTCGTCAATAGCAGCACGAGGAGTGTCAGACACTGCGCTCTGCCACCTGTCGTCGCTTCGTAGCAGGCATCGACATTCACCCGTTCGACCGCACGAAACACTTGCGCTATGCGATGCGTCTGACGTTCCATGGCTGGCTCCGGCATGCGCCCGGATTCTGCTACCGCTCGGCGCTGGGGGCACTCCCGAAATGTACTTCGTTCGGCTCTGCGCGCTGTCCGCCAGGCTCGTCATTCAGCGGGCAATTTGCTGCGCGTTGATGAGCACCTCCGCGTGGGCTGCCGAACCGATCCACCACACCGTGCGCATCGAAGGCCGAGGCTCCGTCACGGTGATTCTTGCCAGCGGCCTTGGCGATACGCTGGATACCTGGGACACCGTGCAGCAACTCATTGCCGCGAACTGTGCCCGCACCCTGGCGTATGACCGCGCCGGCTATTCGGGGAGCAAGCCGGCGCTCGGCCCGCGGGATGCCGAACATGTCGTTCAGGAACTGCGGGCCGAATTGCACGACAGGGGCATCCGTCCACCGTATGTGCTCGTAGGGCATTCGCTGGGCGGTTTGTACATGCAGTACTTCGCAAGACAGCATCCCGACGAAGTCGCCGGTCTCGTGCTCGTCGATTCCACACATTGGAATCAGCAATTGCTGCTGGACACGAAGCCGCCGGCCTACACAGGACGGCAAGCGACGATGTTGTTCATGACGTGGATCGCGCGGCGCGAACTTGCCGACAGCGTGAGCGCAGGCGAACAAGTGCATGAAAGCCCCCGCGCGGGGCGCTTTCCGACGATCGTGTTGTCCAGCACGCGTCCCGCCCGCGGCGAGACCCCTGCTACTCGCGCAGCCGCTGCGCGCCTGCAGGAAGAGATTGCCGCGGACTTCCCGGCCGCGCGCCTGGTGCGCGTCGAACGCAGCGGTCACTACATTCAAGCCGACCGGCCGGAGGTGGTCATCGATGCCGCGCGCGAGCTCGCCGGTTGCGCTCGAATCAGGCGCGATGCGCGTTGAGAGCAGTGGATCACGGCGCATCAGGAAGCCGCCGCGGACTCACTTCCCCGTCTCATCGATCAACGGCTTGATCAAATCGATCGGCAGCGGAAAGACAATGGTGGACGTCTTCTCGCTCGAGATATCCGCCAGCGTCTGCAGATAGCGCAGCTGCATCGCACGAGGATCGGCACCCAACGCATGGGCTGCCTCGACCAGCATGGCAGCCGCCTGTTTCTCGCCCTCCGCGTGAATGACCTTCGCGCGCCGCGTGCGCTCGGCTTCGGCCTGTTTGGCGATCGCGCGAATCATCGTTTCATCGAGGTCGACGTGCTTGATCTCGACGTTCGAAACCTTGATGCCCCAGGCGTCCGTCGCCTGGTCGAGAATGCGCTGAATATCCAGATTGAGCTTCTCGCGTTCGGAGAGCATTTCGTCGAGCTCGTGCTGACCGAGCACGGAACGCAAGGTCGTCTGTGCGAGCTGGCTCGTCGCTTCGAAGGGGTTCGCGACCTGAATGATCGCGCGATCCGGATTGACGATGCGGAAGTACACGACCGCGTTCACTTTCACCGAGACGTTGTCGCGCGAGATCACGTCCTGCGTCGGCACGTCGAGCACGATCAGGCGCAGATCGACCTTGGTCATGCGCTGCACGAACGGAATGACGAGAATGATGCCCGGGCCTTTGGTGCCGGTGTAACGGCCCAGCGTGAACATCACCCCGCGTTCGTACTCGTTGAGAATCCTGATGGCAGCGAACAGCAGGATGAGAACCACGACTCCGGCGACGAGGAATGCCATGCAAGTGCTCCCGTGGATTCAATGGGGATCGTCGAGCGGCTCGACTTGCAGCGTGAGCCCGTCGACGCGAACGACGCGCAATTGCTGGCCGATCTGAACGGGCACCCGTGTCACCGCGTTCCAGATTTCACCGCGTATGCGCACAGGTCCACTGCGATCGAACGCGGCCAGCGCAACGGCTGGCTCGCTCAGCAATTGATCCGCACCCGTGACGACGGGCTGGCGGCGCGAGCGCACGAAGTACGATCCCATCAGCAGGATCACCACTGCGCCCGCGAGCGCCATGCCGCCGATGAGCGGTCGCGCGATCTGAAATCCGGGCGCCTCCGTATCCATCAAGATGATCGAGCCGATCACGAATGCGAGCACGCCGCCGAGGCCGAGCACGCCGAAGCTCGGCGCGAACGCTTCGGCGACGATCAGCGCGATGCCGAGCAGGATGAGTCCGAGGCCGGCGTAGTTCACCGAGAGCACCTGGAACGCGTAGAGCGCGAGGAGCAGTGCGATCGCACCGACCACGCCCGGCAGAACGGCCCCGGGGTTGTAACCCTCGAGCAGCAGGCCGTAGATGCCGACCAGCATGAGCAGGTACGCAACGTTCGGATTCGTGATCACAGCCAGCAGTTGCGTGCGCCAGTCCGCTTCGACGCGCTCGATCACGAGCGCTTTCGTGTCGAGCGTCACCTCACCCGTGCTCAGCTTCACGACGCGACCGTGCATCTGTTTGAGCAGGTCCGCGACATCGACGGCAACGATGTCGATGACCTTCTGCTCCAGTGCCGCCGTTGCGGTGAGACTCGTGGCGGAGCGCACCGCGGATTCAGCCCAGTCGGCGTTGCGACCTCGCAGCTCGGCGAGCCCACGGATATAGGCGATGGAATCGTTGATGGCTTTGCGCTCGAGCGCCGTACCTGGCTCCGACTGTTCCTTGTCGCCCTTCTCCTTCCCGTCGGACGAAGGCGGCGACGGCGGCGGGCTCGCGCCGATCTGCACCGGCGTGGCCGCGCCGAGATTGGTCGCCGGCGCCATGGCCGCAACGTGACTTGCATACAGCAGATAGGTGCCCGCACTCGCGGCGCGAGAGCCGGACGGCGCCACATAGATTGCGACCGGGACCGGCGATGCGAGAATCGCCTGGATCATCTCGCGCATCGCAGAGTCGAGGCCGCCGGGCGTATCCATCTCGAGGATCAGCAGCCGCGCATTGCGTTTGCGGGCATCCTCGAGCGTGCGCAGAAAGAAGCTGCTGGTGGCCGGGCCGATGGCGTCGTGAATCGTGAGCAGCAGAGCGACCAGCGGTTTGGCCGCCGCAGGTTTCTCCTGCTCAGCTCCCAACGCGGCGCAGGTGAGCACCGCCACAAGTAGCCCCAGCCAGCGATGGCGTATCGGGGTGTTCATATCGTCCTCCGCAGATCGGGACGACCCTCGGAGGATGTTAGACAGCGACTCGGAGCGATGCTATTCGCGATACACACAATCCCTGCGGTATGCGGGGCACCTGAGCAGGGATGCGACCGCTATACGCCGCCGCTGCGAACCTCTGCCTTGCCTGTACCCTCACCCGAGAACCCAAACTCAAAGGCGCCGCCGCGGACGAACTCGATGAAGTCATCGAGCACATCCGCCTGCAGTTGACCGGTCGCTTTGCCGCTGCTCTCGAGCGCGAGGGATTGGGCATCGATCATCGCTGCGGTGTGCGGCGACGCCTTCGCCAGCTCGAGCGCACGCGCCCAGGCGACGGCGTCCTCCTCTTCGACACGTTTATGGTCCAGCACGCCGCCTGGTTCGTAGTCGCGCAGGGCCCGTACCTCGACTGCAGCGTTGGGCGGGGCCACATAGGTCGTACCCACCGGACGCCAGCCAAATGCGCGGCCAAGCTCCCACAAAAGATCCCATATCGGAGCCGGAAATGATCGTCGGTCGGGCGTCGAGGCGCCCCACCGATAGCGGAACATCTCAACCATATGACTCGCCATCGCCATCTCACTCCGCAATGCTGCTTGCAAACTCGAGTCGGAAGGATTCACGCCGAGAAACCTCTCTATCGCGCCTGCAGTGACGATACTCGAGACCGCAATTTGCCGTGCGGGCATAGTATGAGTCCGCGCATGGCGAAATCGTGCACGCCGGTCGCGTGAGCAGGTGGTGCGGCGAGTTTTGCAGAGATAACGACCACAGCCGCCGCAAGACCAACCGCTGCCGAGCGTTCGATACACCGATAGGACTCTTGCCCAAGACGCCCGACAGCGCGGCGATGCGCGGGTTGTTCAACTCCCCGAGAACCAACTCTCGCTTGAGCTCAATGGACACGAGAAGATCGCCGTTTCGCCGCAGAGCGCCTTCTCCGCTCAATGGGGTCGCGCCAGGCGATATGAACCGAGCGTTCGCTCATACATTTCAATTGCGCCTCCGTAGCATGCGCACGACGCCTGCTCCAGGCCCTTGGGGTCGAGGATTGCGATGGCGCCCCGCTCGTAGTCGATCAGACCCCGCGCTTGCAGCGAACCAGCTGCTTCTGTGATGCCGACGCGCCGCACGCCGAGCATGTACGCCAGAAACTCATGCGTGAGACGAAACTGATCGCAATGTGCGCGATCGCGAGTCATGAGGAGCCAGCGAGCCAACCGCGCTTCGACGCAATGATAACGAGTGCACGCTGCCGTCTGCGCAAGCTGGCCCATGAGCACGTACACGTAGCGGTTCAAGCGCCGGCGCAACTCGGCGTTTTGTCGATAGTGGCGCCGAAAAGCCGGCGCGCTCATCCGCCATGCGGTCCCTGCACCCTGCACCACCGCATGCTGCGGTGAAGTGCTCACACCGAGAATGAGGGACGTCCCGAGCATGCCCTCGTCACCGACGATCCCGATTTCCAATCGACCGCCATCGTCGAGCGCGGTGACGAGCGAGATGAAGCTGTCGGTCGGGAAGTGCACGTAGCGGATGCGTTCGCCGGGCTCGCACAGCACATCGGCAAAGCCGAGCTCAACTTGCTCGCAGCTCGCCAGGATGAGCTGCAGGCTCTTCCGAGGCAAAGCCCACAATAGTCGATTCTCCCGCCCGTCTCGTAGGAAGTTGCTCAAGAAACCTCTGGCGATATCGGTCTCGAAGGGTCAGCGATGTCATTTGCCTCTGCCGAGCGTTCACCGTACGCGTACTCACACCGCAATGATGTGCGCTGGCGTACACCAAGGACGGAATCCGGCCAGAACCACACCCTATGTACGCCAACGTACCGAGATCCTGAACACTGTGGCGCATCCTGGCGATCCTAAGAGGGCCAGCAACCGCTCGCCGCTTCCACTCACACCGCGAGAATCGACATGAACGTATCTTCAGAAACTTTTGGACACTTGCAGTCGCGGCCGATTGGCGCGGCACATTCCATCCGCAAAGCCGTTGCCGCTGTCCTTGGCATCAGCATGCTGGGCGCACTCAGCGCGTGCGGCGGCGTATCCAACCTCGCGAAAGAGCGCGTAGCTCAAAGCGACACCTCGGTGCAGCAGGCACAACAGACCCTCGGTCAATCCGAGCACGGTGCGGTGGAACTACAGCAGGCCAAGGAGCAACTGAGCGCGGCAAAGAGCGCCATGGCCAACGGTCGGCAGCAGGAGGCGGAGCGTGCGGCTACGCAAGCTCACCTCTACGCCGAACTTGCAGTGGCCAAATCTCAGAGCGCGATTGCGCGTAAGTCGGCCGACGAGGTGCTCGCGAGTGTCGAGTCGCTCCGTCAGGAGGCTGAACGCACCGTCCCGCAGCGCTGAGCCAGATCGTACGCATTCACAGATGAGGTCAAGGTCATGAAATCGAACAACCGAGTTGTACTGAGCCTGGCGATAGCCGCAGTACTGGGCGCGTGCAGCGCCACACCCGAACGCAGCGAGCCGTTGGAAGCGGCGCGCACCATGGTGCCCGAGCTCGAACGCTCGCCACGTGCCGGCATAGCCGCCGCGGAGATCGCCAACGCGCGCACCGCGCTCGACGCGGCAAATCGTCTCGCCGAATCCAAGACGAAGAGAGAAGACATGGAGTTCGAAGCAACGAACGCCGTGCTCAGCGCGAAGATCGCCAACGAGAAGATTCTGGCGGCTCAGGCGAACGAGGACGTCGCAAAGGGCACTGCCCAACGGCAGGCTGTTCTGATCCAGGCACGTGAACGCGACGCGCAGAGAAGTGCTCAGCAGGCAGGCGATGCGCGCCGTGAGGCAGATGCCTCGCAGATGCGTGCGGACGCCTCTGAGGTGCGCGCCGACTCTCTGGAAACCGAGCTCGCAGATCTCAAACTGCAGAAGACCGACAGGGGCCTGGTCCTGACGCTTGGCGATGTGTTGTTCGACACGGGTCAGGCGACATTGAAACAAGGCGCGTACGGCACGCTCGATCGTCTCGCCACGGCCTTGCAAGAGCAGCCAGGGCGCAAAGTGCTCATCGAGGGTCACACGGACAACGTGGGCTCGGATGACAGCAATCAGGGCCTATCTGAACGTCGGGCACAGTCCGTGCAGTCCGCCCTGACGGAACGCGGCGTAGCGAGTAATCAGATAACGGCGGTCGGCAAAGGTGAGCACTCGCCCATTGCCGGCAACGACAGCGCGGGTGGGCGCCAGTCGAACCGACGCGTCGAGCTGATATTCAGCGAGGACCGAACGCGAGTCGCGGCCGATGAATCATAGGTCCGCGGAGTTCAAGCGGTAGCCCTTCAGCCCGCGCAGCCAACCTGCGCGGGCTTGCCAATCAGACACGGCGAAAAATGAGTCTCGCGAGCAATATCGTGAACAGCGCGACGACTGCCGATGCAGGGAACCGGCCGGCCGATCTGTTCATCACCGGCGCGGCGTTGCAGCGCCGCGAAGTCGCGCCAAATCTAGCCGCCGAATCAGCGGCATTCTGCGAGCTGGCGAACGTTCTCGCCGACGATCCCAGCCTGGCCGTGCGCCACCTGCTCAGAATGGCGCGAGAGCTTTGCGGCGCGGGAAGCGCCGGACTGAGCTTGCTGAGCCGCGACCCGGTGGGCCAGGCCATCGTGCGCTGGGAGGCGGTCAGTGGAGCGCTGGACGGTTACGAAGGAACCGAGACCCCACAAAATTACAGTCCTTGCGGACTGTGCCTCGATACCGGCGGCACGATGGTCGTATCACGGCCACAACGCGCGTTCGACTGGCTGAAGGACACCCCACCTGCGATCGTCGAGTATCTGGTCGTGCCGCTGAACGACTGCAGGACAAAGCCGCTGGGAACTCTGTGGATCGCTCATCACGAGAGTACGTCGCGCTTCTGTTCCGACGATGCGCGCATCGCCGAGCAACTCGCGGCGCAGCTGGTGCTGGCCCTGCGGCTCCTCGAACAGGCCAGCGAGAACAGGCAGGCCCTCCTGTTCAAGGATGCAGTGATTCACGAGGTGAACCATCGCACCAAGAACACGCTGCAGACAGCCGCGAGCCTGCTGTCCGTGCATGCCCGCTCGACAGCTTCCGCGCAAGTACGCACAGCGTTGCTGAGCTGCTATGGGCGCCTGCAGTTACTGGCCAAAGCTCACGAACTGCTCTACACGGATCCTGACAACAGTGCGCAGAGCGTATTCATGCCGCAGCTGCTGCAGACGTTGGGCGATGCCCTGCGGCAATCATTTGCTGAAATGTCTGCCCATGTACCGCTGGAGATCACGTCCGATCCGATAACACTCCCCGCCACGGAAGCCATTCCGATCGCGCTCATGGCGAACGAAGCCGTGACAAACGCATACAAGCACGCCTTCGCGCACGATTCACTGGGGCGAGTCACAGTGCACCTGCAGTGCACGTCTGAGAACGATCTGGTACTGAGGATCGCAGATACCGGAATCGGTCTGCACACCGACGA
Organism: Steroidobacteraceae bacterium; assembly: GCA_035276085.1. Classification (GTDB taxonomy): domain Bacteria; phylum Pseudomonadota; class Gammaproteobacteria; order Steroidobacterales; family Steroidobacteraceae; genus DATELY01. Next base: position 9,657 of record DATELY010000076.1, read on the forward strand.
TGGCCAAGGCGGCATGGGGTTCAAGCTGATCCGCCTCTTCGCATCACAACTGAACGGCCTGTTGGAGTTCGCCGCGCAGCCTGACCGTGGCGGAACGGTGATCACGCTGACAATCCGGCGCCGGCCACAAGGTACCGTTCGGCGGCTTACCGGCTCACCCTGAGCCAAGGTTCTATCGAGTGGCAGTCGAGCCTGACTCGATCGACGCGGCCGGAAGCAGGCGATCGAATTCCTTCTTGACGACGGCGTAACACTCGCAGGTGCGCGCTTCGAGGCCGGCGCGATCGAGCACCGTAATGTGCCCACGGCTGTACTTGATCAACCCGGCGTCCTGAAGATTGCCAGCAGCTTCCGTAACGCCTTCGCGTCGTACGCCGAGCATGTTGGCGATCAACTCTTGCGTCATGACGAGCTCGGTACCCGCCAAGCGGTCGAGACTGAGCAGCAGCCAGCGGCACAGCTGCTGATCGAGGGAATGATGGCGATTGCAAACTGCGGTCTGCGCCATCTGCGTCAACAACGCCTGCGTGTAGCGCAATAACAGATGCTGCAGGGCACCGGCGCGCGTGAACTCTTCTTTGAGCAGCTTGCCGCTCAGTCGATACGCGTAACCTGCGCTTTGCACCACTGCGCGACTGGTGGTGGTTTCTCCTCCCATGAAGAGCGACACCCCGACGATACCTTCGTTACCGACGACGGCGATCTCCGCAGAGGCACCATCAGCCATCATGTAGAGCAACGAGACGATGGCCGTACTGGGAAAGTACACCCCCCGCTGGCGGCTGCCGGATTCGTACAGGATCTCCCCTAGGGACAGCTGCACGAGCTTGAGGCTGGGCCGCAAGCGCTCCAGGTTTGCCGCTGGCAGCGCGGCGAGCAGGTGGTTCTGTCGGGGATCATGAGGTGCGGACACATGGCGTCTCTGCGGACTGGTCGATCCAACTATACGGGCATGCAAGCGCCAAAACACGAGCGAATGTTCGCCACCGCACCGACATCGCCCTCCGATCAGTGGAATCTGCTCGTGGGTCCGGCCTTGCCTGGAACTGTAGTTCGCCCTGGAGAAAGACCTCATGACTTCGATTCATGTCCGCGATCGGCTTGGGCAACGAGGTCGAAGTGCTGCGCGCGTTGGCCATCGCGCTCTGACCGTCGCAGTCAGTGCCGCCTGCGAAGAGGACATCAAGGATCCGCCGAAACGTCAGAAAAGCGAGGCCGAGCAGCGCGGGCTCAATGACAAGCAACAGCAGCAAGAAGCCATCAGCACGTGGGAAGATGAAGGCGGAACCACTACCGCACCGGGGCGGAGGGACCACGCCAAGGATCGAAAGCAAGCGCGGGTGGTGTCGCCGAAACCAGCAGGATGATCTCTCGAGCCGCTTCAGGCGACACGTTGCGAGGACGCGATGAATTCCCAGATGCAACCACCACCCGCCACACTCCTCGATCCGACAGGGGATCAAATCCTGGATGTAGGGTCACCGGCTGTGGACGACACTTCCCTGATGGCAAAATTTTCGATACGCAGTCGCGGGCGCCATTACCACTATCGCGGTTATCGCTACGAACGGCTCGCTGACGCCGTAGCCTATGCTCGAATCGTACATTCGATGCCGGCGCAGGATGCCATCTCATCGGGCGGAGTTGATACGGTCGAGTGGCCCGATGCGGCTGATGAAGAACTCATGGCTGCGCTCTCCATCTCGTTCGAGAACGGCGTCTATCGGTTCGGCGGATTTCGCTACGACCGTTTGCTCGATGCGACGAACTACGCTGAACACTGCAAGCTTCGAGACGCGAAGATGGTTCCAACAGTGGATGGGTCAGGTCGAGACAAGCGGCCGTAGGCAATGATCCTTGCGACAGGACCTCGAGACTGGAAAAGGTCCAGTCATGCGGCCTGCGGTGACTGGACCATGACCACTGGCCCCATCCGTACGGACCGCTGCCCCGTGGTCAGCGAGAAGCCGGCGCGCTCTGCTTCACCTGTGCGGCTGCCAATGCGGTTTTAACGTGTTTGATCTCTTCCGGCGGCGGCAGTATCGCCTGCAGGCCGAGCGACTCGATCCAGAGCTCCCGGCACCATCCCTTCGAGTGGTACACGTGCTCGTCCTCCTGATCCTCGATCTGCAGATACGCCTGCATCAGCTTCTGACGCCACTGACCATCGAGTTTGTCCGCGCACTTGCCGATCAATTCCCAGTGGAGATGATCCTTCGTTTCCGCGGTCACCACGCACTCGCAGGCAACGAGTTGGGCCGCTTCCGGAGGCGCCGAGGTCAATGCCATTTCCATGGCCTGCACCAGCGACGCGCTCAGATGGCGCACCACTTGCCGTCCCGGTGTCTCCAGGTCTGCATTGAGCTTCAGCTCGGCGAAAACATCCGCGAGAACTCGCACGTGCTCGCGCGTTTCCTCCAGGTACTTCGACCATTCGGCACGCAGGTCGCCATTCATCACGCACTTGAGCGCGGTCTCATACACCAGCACGCCGCCTGTTTCGTGCTCGAGCGATTGCACCAGTAGCTCATTGAGTTGGGTCGTATTCATGACGATGTCCTAAGTTGACCAGTGAGTGATCGAAGTCAAACGACCCGTGGATCCGTTTGGCGTCGAGTCTGCCGCAGCGGCATGCAGGCGTGAGGGGAACGCTCGCTGAGCGTACGCACCTAACGCAAGTGGGCGTTACGTGTTCCGGGAACGAAGCGCGGTCAGGCCGTATGTGCAGCGTGCTCTATTCGACTGCGCTCGAATCCGCCAGAACGGCACGGTGATAAACGATGGAGGCGCCGAATCCAAGCTCGATTGCTTTCGTACGGACATCGCCCAGGCTGCGATGCAATTGCGCCGCAAGGTGCATCGCCAGCTCATCGGCATGTTGCCAGCTCTTGGCGACTTTACCTTCGAGAAACGTTTTCAGGTGAGCCAACTCCTGAGCGTCCCACGCGACGCCGGCCTGAGTGGATTGCCGACGATCATCTGCGTCCTGTTGGTTCCGCAGCGCCTGCGTGAGCGCTTCGATGAGCACAGCCTTGTACTGCGCCGGTATGGCACTCGCCATCACGTATTCGAGGGTGTCGCGAATCTGAGCTTGTGCATCTCGCATAATCACTGGCCAGTGTGCGCCTGTCGCATACGAATAGATACAGCCGCCGGGCAGAAGATTTCGCGGCATCGTGACTCGATCCGCGTACACTCGACTGCACGCACGAGCAAGCAACGGCACTGTGTCGCAGCGTCATCCGTGCGGGGAGCGCCATATGAGCAAGGGCCTGGACAAGAAACGCGAAGCGAAGAAGAAGCCTGCAAAAACGCCCGAGGAGAAGCGCGCCGCTAAAAAGGAAAAGAAAGCACAGCAGCGTCCCTTCCTTCACAGCGCGTAGCTCGAACTGAAAGGACTACGCACGGAGGTTGCGGCTACCCGCGCAGGCGCATCAACGCATTTCAGTCTGCGATGCAGCTGATGCCGCGCTGACGAAAGCCCTCGTCGCAACTCCAGTCATTCCCGGAATAGTCGAGATGCGCATTGGCAGGCAGGGCAAGCGGATTGCATGCGCTGTTGTCTTTCTTGAAGCCCCGCTCGCATTGCCAATCGTTTCCCTGAGTCGAGAGAAATCCGTTGACGGGCACCGCAAGTGCCACGCAGGCGTCGTCGACGATCCGGAACCCGCGATTACACTCCCAGCCGCGTCCGTACGAGGAGCCCAGTGAATACGCGTTGGCCGGCACCTTGATGGCGTCGCAGCGGCCCTTGGCTTCACGATAACCGCGATCGCACGTCCACCCGATGCCAGAGCCATCGAGGTATGCATTCATCGGCACCTTGATGGCGACGCATTCAGCGTTGTTGTCTTTGCGATAGCCTCGATTGCACTTCCAGGCGCTGCCCGAAAAATCGAGATAGGCGTTTGCGGGCACGGCGACCCGCACACATCGATCGTCCCTGCGCTCGAATCCGCTGATGCAATGCCAGTCGCTCCCATAGCGATTGCGTTTGGCATGTTCTGGCAGTGCCGTTGGCTCGGCCACGGCGGCGAGGCAGGGCGCAGCGAGGCCCAAGAGCGCAAAGAAGAACGCGCTGCGCGAAGGAGCGCTCAACCAATGAAGAATCATCAATTCTGCATCCCTCGAATGGCCAGTCTGAACACGCGTCGCTGGCGTGCGTAGGCACTGCTTCCAGCCATGCGATTTCGCGCAGGCAGCAGCGTCAGTCGGTGCGCACCCTGAGTCGCGCTGTCTCTCTGCTCGGGTGCGATATCGAGACTTTGAGCGATGGGCATACGGTCGGAAGGTCCCTGGGACTGGCGCGTAAGGTACGAGAAGCCCTGCAAACGCCCGTCGCGAAGCGTTACGGCTTCGATGATCGTCGTGGCCCAGACAGCGGTCCCTTCCGCGCGCAGCCGCCAACCCTGTCGAGTGCTGCTACCGTCGACGATGGCATCGTGCAGATCGCGCAGCGGCTGCTCGCTACCGATGTCCTGAGCCAGGTAGAACTGTGCCATGTGGCGATCCACAACCTGATCGGCGGGGCGATCGTTGCCATCGGATCGACCGAACCAGGAGACGACGACACCCGTGTCATCCAGCATCGCAAGCGAACAGTCCTGCGCACGCGTGACCATGGAGGCGTGCATTCGCACACCGCGCTTGAGTAGTACGCGCCGGCGCCACGCGCGCACTTTCGCCTCACGGGCTGCCCCTGAGGCATCGGAATCCGCGCGAGCCACCGTTTCGTCGACGCTGGATGAGGGCACGGCTGGGAGATCGCTGACAGGACGCTCGACGAGTACAGGTGGAACCCGCGTTTTGCGTGTCAGTCCCCACTGCCTCGGTAGTGTCTGTTTCCAGCTCACGCGCCTCTCCTAGTTTTGCGACTTGCACAAGCATAGTGAGCAAGATGCCGTCGGTCCGTACGCCAGCGCACACAGCCCCATATAAAGATCGCACGCAGCGCCTTGCACTCGATCGATACGTCAAGACTTGGGCCAATGCGCGGTAACGTACAGACCGCGAACGCTCAAAAGACGAGGCTATCCGGCCACGTCTGCGTCTGGCAGGCCCCGCGCGATGGTTCGCGCTGCTCGCGGGCCACCGACTGAATGGGTGGCCGCCACGGACGCGCGCTCTCCGGAGGAATCCATTCTGTTTCGCACCCTCGGTCTTGCACCCGCCGCTTCGCCATGGAACTCGGCTGCGCTCATTCGGGAAGAGTTGTTCAGCATCGAACGACTCGAAGAGCATGCCGCGAGCCTGGCACGATCGCAGCCCGTCTCGGCAACGCCACTCGAACGCCGGTCGCTCAATGGCCGCTTGAGCGAGAACCAATCGGTTCTGCTCACTGCATACCGCGCCATCGCCGCCGCGGTGAGCAGCGGCGGCAGCATCACACCCGCGGCCGAATGGCTGCTGGACAACTACCATCTGATCGAAGAGCAGATCCGCAAGATCCGCACCGATCTACCGTACAACTTCTATCGACAGCTGCCCAAGCTCGGGGACGGCCCCTTCATCGGCTATCCCCGAGTCTTCGGCATCGCATGGGCCTACATCGCGCACAGCGACAGTCGCTTCGATCTGGAAGCGTTGCGCCGCTTCGTGCGTGCCTATCAACGAGTGCAACCGCTGACGATCGGTGAGTTGTGGGCCATCGCAATCACGTTGCGCATCGTGCTGGTCGAGAACCTGCGGCGGGCGGCAGAACGCATCGTGAGCAGCCGCATCGAGCGCGAACGGGCCGATCAGATCTCCGATCGGCTGCTCGGTGTGAACGGACTGAACGGTGATCCGCGCGCGCTGTTCGATCACCACGCAAGGCACGGTGCGTTCTCGGACGCCTTCGTCGTGCAGGTGGTCAAACGTCTGCGCGATCAGGATCCACGCATCACGCCGGCATTGCAGTGGCTGGAAGAGCAGCTCATCGCTCAAGGCACCACGTCGGAGGAGATGGTTCACAACGAGCATCAACGACAAGGCGCGGCCAATGTCACGGTGCGCAACATCATCACCAGCATGCGCCTGATCTCGGACGTGAACTGGCCCGAGTTCTTCGAGGCCGTGAGCCTCGTCGATGCAGCGTTGCGACAGGATACCGACCTGGCCAGCATGGACTTCGCTACGCGCAACCTGTATCGCAGCGCCATCGAGGCCCTGTCTCGGCGCTCGACGCACAGCGAACTGGAGGTAGCCCACGCAGTCGTCGACGCCACTCGCGCGGCCATCGACGCGGGCGCAGATGACCAGCGCCAGCGTGATCCGGGATACCACCTGCTGGGCCGTGGGCGTCGCGCGTTCGAACGCGCGATCGGCTATCGGCCGCCGTTGAGAAGGCGGCTCAGAGACTTGAACGTCGCACTCGGACCCACGGGCTACATCGTTGCGGTCCTCGTCCTCGCCGCAGGCATCCTTGCCGTCCCGCTGAAGGCGTTGATGATGCAGCCGATCGCCACACCGTACCTGGTGCTCTGTGCGCTGCTGGGGATCATTCCCGCCATCGACCTGGCTGTTGCGCTCGTGAATCGCGCGGCCACTCACGGGTTCGGCGCCACGCTGTTGCCAAGCCTTGCGTTGCGCGAAGGCGTGCCGGCGAACATGCGAACAATGATCGTCGTACCGACCCTGCTCACGACCCGCGCAGCGCTAGAGGCGCAACTCGAGCGGCTCGAGGTCCACTATCTGGCGTCATCGCACGGGGAACTGCATTTCGCGTTGCTCACGGACTGGACCGACGCAACCGCCGAGAGCACTGCCGAGGACGCACTGCTGTTGAAGATGGCGGTCGAGGGCATCGCTCGTCTCAATCGACTGCACGATGTGCCGGCGCAAGGCGAGCGCTTCTACGTGCTGCATCGACGTCGTGTCTGGAGCGAAGGGCAACGGCAATGGATGGGCTGGGAGCGCAAGCGCGGCAAGCTGCACGAGCTGAACCGGCTGTTGCGTGGAGCGACCGACACCTCCTTCATCGACACCGGATCGCGTGCGGTACCGGCCGATGTCCGCTATGTCATCACGCTCGATGGCGATACACGCCTGCCGCGGGAGACCGCGCGGCGGCTGATCGGCAAGCTCGCGCATCCGCTCAACCAGCCGCGATTCGATGCGGCGCTTGGCCGTGTGGTCGAAGGCTATGCCGTACTGCAACCCCGCGTCACGCCGTCGCTACCCGTCGGCCGCGAAGGCTCGCTCTTCCAGCGGATCTTCTCCAGCATGACCGGCATCGATCCGTATGACGCCGCCGTGTCCGATGTCTATCAGGATCTGTTCGGCGAAGGCTCCTACGCCGGCAAGGGCATCTACGACATCGATGCGTTCGAGTCCGCTCTGGCGGGTCGAGTGCCGGAACAGTCGCTGCTCAGCCACGATCTGTTCGAAGGCACGTTCGCCCGCGCGGGGCTCGTCTCGGATATCGAAGTGGTGGAAGAGTTTCCGTCGCGATATGACGTTGCGGCCGCACGCGCTCATCGCTGGGCGCGCGGGGATTGGCAACTGCTGCCCTGGCTGCTGGGGCGTGCCGATGCCGCACGTCGAGGCATCGGCTCACTGCCGCCGCTCGGTCGCTGGAAGATGCTCGACAATCTGCGCCGCACGGTGTCGGCACCGAGCTGCGTTCTCGCGCTGGCCGTGGGATGGCTGCTGCCGCTGAATGCCGCGCTCATATGGACCAGCTTCGTGATCGCGACTCTCGCGCTGCCCGCATTGCTGCCCGCCTTCGCCGCGATCATTCCTCGCCGCGACATCGCCGCTCAGAGTCACTTCCGCGCGCTCACTCGTGACTTCGCACTGGCACTTGCGCAGAGCGCGTTGCTCATCACATTCCTCGCTCATCAAGCGTGGCTGATGGTCGATGCCATCGTGCGCACGCTGTACCGCCTGGGCGTGAGTCGGAGCAACCTGCTCGAATGGGTGACTGCGGCTCAGGCGCAGCTCGCCTCGCGACTGAATCTCGTCGGCATGTACCGGCGCATGAGCGCCAGTGTGTTCATCGCACTGCTCGCCGCGATTCTCGTCAGTCTTGCCGGATCGCCCTCCGCGTGGGTGGACCTGCCCTTCGTGATCCTCTGGCTCGCAGCGCCCGCCATCGCATTCCTGATCAGCACGTCACCCGCCGTCGCCGGTCGCGTGGCGGCGTCGGAGCCTGATCTGCAATCCCTGCGCCTCATCGCGCGCCGGACCTGGCGTTACTTCGAGACGTTCGTCACCCCGGCGGAGAACATGCTCCCGCCGGACAATTTTCAGGAGGATCCGCAGCCTGTCGTGGCGCATCGGACCTCGCCGACCAACATCGGTCTGTATCTTCTATGTACCGTCAGCGCGCGCGACTTCGGCTGGGCCGGAACGCCGGAGAGCGTCGAGCGCCTGGAAGCGACGCTCGCAACGATGCAGCGAATGCGGCGCTTTCGTGGACACTTCTACAATTGGTACGACACGCGCGACCTGCGGCCCCTCGAGCCGATGTATGTGTCGTCCGTCGATAGCGGCAATCTGGCGGCGCACCTCATCGCGGTGGCCAATGCGTGCCGGGAGTGGACCACGCTTCCCATCGCGGACGCGGCGCATGTCAATGGCATCGAGGATACGGTTCGACTGGCGCGCGATGCGTTGCTCACGCTGACGGATGGCCAACGCACGCAGACGCTCACGCGCAATCAACTTGCGGATGCGTTGACGGGAATCGAAGCGGCTTTGCGTGGAGAGGCTCCCGGAGCAGGCGACATCGAGCGTCGTCTCGCGGCCGCCAGTGCGCATGCAACCATTCTGATCGACGGCGCCCGCGCGTTGGCCAGCGACGAAGATGCTATGCACAGCGATCTGCTCTTCTGGGCAGAAGCGACTCAACGCGCCATCGAAAGCTGGCGGAGCGATGTCGTATTGACGGCCGATGCTCGGCGACAGCTTCGGCAACGACTGCTCACACTCGAAGCTGACCTGCGCGCGCTGGCACTGGCGATGGAGTTCGGCTTTCTGCTCGATCCCGAGCGCAAGCTGCTGTCGATCGGCTATCGGGCATCCGACGGCACACTCGATGAGAACTGCTACGACCTGCTCGCATCGGAGGCGCGCCTCGCCAGCTTCTTCTCGATCGCCAAGAACGATGTACCGACGCGTCATTGGTTCCGGCTCGGCCGTGCCGTCACGCAGGTCGGTCGCGGCGCGGCCCTCATCTCCTGGTCGGGCTCGATGTTCGAGTACCTGATGCCGTCGCTCGTCATGCGTGCACCGGCAGGCAGCCTGCTCGAGCAGACCAGCCGCCTGATCGTGCGCCGGCAGATCGAATACGGCGCAGCGCGTAGCGTGCCGTGGGGCGTTTCTGAGTCGGCGTACAGCGCGCGCGATCTCGAACTCACCTACCAATACTCGAACTTCGGCGTGCCGGGCCTCGGCCTCAAGCGCGGCTTGAGCGAGAACGTCGTCATCGCACCCTACGCGACCGGTCTTGCTGCCATGGTCGATCCGGCAGCTGCGATGGAGAACTTTGCGCACCTCGCGAGCATCGGCGCACTGGGGCGGTACGGCTACTACGAAGCACTCGACTACACGCGCTCGCGTCTGCCGGAGAACACCGCTGTCGTCGTCGTGAAGGCGTACATGGCTCATCACCAGGGGATGACCATCGTCGCCATCGACAATGTGATCTTCGACGGCAGCATGCGCGAGCGGTTTCATGCCGAGCCGACCGTGCAAGCGACCGAGCTGCTGCTACAGGAGCGCACGCCGCGCGACGTGTCTGTCTCGCATCCGCGAGCCGAGGAAGTCGAAGCCTCTGCACGCATCAGCGACACACCTCTTCCCGCGGTACGGCGGCTGCATACGCCACATGCCGCCACTCCACAAACGCACATCCTCTCGAACGGACGCTACGCGGTCATGCTCACCGGTGCGGGCTCCGGCTACAGCCGGTGGGGCGATATCGGCATGACGCGCTGGCGTGAGGACGTCACGCGCGATGATTCCGGCAGCTACTTTTTCATCCGTGATGTCGAGAGCGGCGCCGTATGGTCGCCCGGCTATCAACCCTGCGGCGTGGAACCGGACAGCTATGAGGTTGCCTACACCGAAGATCGCGCGGAGTTGCTCCGCGTCGATGCGACGCTGACGACGAAGCTGGAGGTTGTCGTATCGCCCGATGAGGATGCGGAGGTTCGTCGAGTATCGCTCACGAATTCGGGCAGTGAGGCGCGCGAGCTCGAGATCACCTCGTACAGCGAGCTTGCGCTGACATCACCTGCCGCCGACGCGGCGCACCCTGCATTCTCGAAGCTGTTCGTGCAAACGCAGTACGTCGCCGAGTTGGGCGTGCTGCTCGCAACGCGCCGACGACGCTCTGCCGACGAACCGGAGATCTGGGCTGCCCATCACGTCGTCGTCGAAGGCGACGTGGTTGGACCCTTGGAGTACGAAACGGATCGTGCCCGCTTTCTCGGGCGCGGCCGCGAGGTTCACGAGCCCGTCCGCATGATCGACAGTCGACCGCTGTCGAACACCGTCGGTACCGTGCTCGATCCGGTGTTCGTATTGAGACGCCGCGTCCGCGTGCAACCGGGCGCGACCGCACGACTCGCGTTCTGGACCGACGTTTCCAACGCGCGCGCCAGCGTCCTGGACCTCTTCGACAAGCATCGCCACGCCAATGCCTACGCACGGGCGGCAACGCTATCGTGGACGCAGGCACAAGTTCAGTTGCGCCATCTCGGCGTGAGCGCAGAAGAGGCGAATCTGTTTCAACGCATCGCCGGTCACGTGCTCTACGCCGACGCATCGATGCGGCCTTCATCGGCGGCCATCCAACGCGGCAGTGGCCCGCGATCCGCGCTGTGGGCTCACGGCATCTCGGGCGATCTACCCATCGTGCTGCTGAAGATCGAGCACATCGAAGACCTTGCCATCGCCCGACAGCTGCTGCAGGCCCACGAATACTGGCGCATGAAGCAGCTCACCGTGGACCTCGTGATTTTGAACGACCGCGCGGCCTCCTATGTGCAGGATCTCCAGATCGCTCTCGAAGCAGCCGTTCGCACGCGTCGCTCTCATCCGCAACAGGATGCCGGAGGCTCCGTCTTCGTACTGCGCGCCGACGTGGTCTCGGCCGAAACTCGCGCAGTGTTGTCGTCCGCCGCCCGCGTCGTGTTTGTCGGTGCACGCGGCACGCTCGCCGACCAGCTCGATCGCCGCACCGAGTCCACGAGCGTTGCCCGAGGAACGAGACGAACGCAGTCGCTTGCGCACAGCCGCACCTCCGCAACGACGCCACCCGAGCTCGAGTTCTTCAATGGCATGGGCGGCTTCGACACCGACAGCAACGAATACGCGATCACGCTCGATGCGGGGCAGACGACTCCCGCGCCTTGGATCAACGTCATCGCCAACCCGAACTTCGGCTTCCAGGTCGCGGCTGACGGCGGCGGCTACACGTGGTCGCTCAACAGCCGCGAGAACCAGCTGACGCAGTGGTCGAACGATCCCGTCACCGATCGGCCGGGTGAAGTGCTGTACCTGCGCGATGAGGACACAGGAGAGTTGTGGGGTCCCAGCTTCGCGCCCGTGCGCGATGAAGATGCGCCTTACCATGTACGTCACGGCCAGGGATACAGCACGTTTCAGCATCGCTCGCGCGAGATCGCGCTCGAGCTGCTGGTGTATGTGCCGCTGGAGGACCCGATCAAGATCTCGCGCTTGCGGATCCGCAATGCCTCCGCACGGCTGCGCCGCCTCTCCGTCACCGCGTACGTCGAGTGGGTTCTGGGCACGTCACGCGGCGCATCGGTCCCCTTTGTCGAGACGAACATCGATGCACAAACCGGCGCGATGTTCGCTCGCAATCCCTGGAATTCAGGATTCGCCACGCGCGTGGCATTTGCCGATCTGGCAGGACAACAGATGCAGTGGACCGGCGACCGACGCGAATTTCTCGGCCGGCACGGAGCGCTCGAACAACCCGCGGCGCTGAGCAGTGAGCTCGCGCTGTCGGGGCGCGTGGGCGCTGCACTCGATCCCTGCTGCGCGCTGCAGCGGTCGCTCACTCTCGAGCCAGGGCAGTCCGTCGAAATCGTGTTCTTCCTCGGTGAAGCGGCGTCCGTACCCGATGCGCAGAGTTTGCTCGCTCGCTATCGCAATGCCGATCTCGATGCCGTGCTCGCTCGCGTCAAGCAGTTCTGGGACGAGACGTTGGGCACGGTCCAGGTAAAGACTCCCGATCCGTCGATGGACATCATGCTCAATCGCTGGTTGCTCTATCAGACGCTGGTCTGCCGCATCTGGGCACGCTCCGCCTTTTACCAGGCGAGCGGCGCGTATGGCTTCCGCGATCAACTGCAGGACGGCATGGCCATCGTGACATCGCAGCCTTCGATCGCGCGCGAGCATCTGCTGCGCGCGGCCGGCCGGCAGTTCCCGCAGGGCGATGTGCAGCACTGGTGGTTGCCGCCGACGGGGCAAGGCGTCCGCACGCGCATTTCCGACGATCGGGTGTGGCTCGCGTACACCGCGGCGCATTACCTCACGACGACCGGCGACATTGCGATCCTGGAGGAACGCGTGGCCTTCATCGACGGCGGCACACTCGAAGCCGGCCAGCATGATGCGTACTTCCAGCCGGACATTTCCGATGAGATCGCAACGTTCTTCGAGCACTGCGCGCGTGCGCTGGATGCCAGCCTCGCGCTCGGTGCACACGGGCTGCCATTGATCGGCACGGGCGATTGGAACGACGGCATGAATCGCGTCGGCGAACAGGGCCGTGGAGAAAGCATCTGGCTGGGATGGTTCCTGTACACGACACTCTCTGCCTTTGCACCGTTGGCTGCTGCACGCAATGAAACGAAGCGTGCCGAGCGCTGGCTGCAACATGCGGCCGGACTGCGCCGATCGCTCGAGCGCGCAGGCTGGGACGGCGAGTGGTATCGCCGCGGTTACTTCGACGATGGCACACCGCTCGGCTCTGCGACGAGCGATGAATGCCGCATCGATTCCATCGCACAGTCGTGGAGTGTCATCTCGCGTGCCGCCCTTCCTGAACGGGCACTGCAAGCCATGGCCGCGGCAGATGAACAGCTGCTGCGCAAAGACGAGGGACTTGCCCTGCTCTTCACGCCGCCGTTCGACCGCACATCGCTGGATCCTGGATACGTCAAGGGTTATCCACCGGGAATACGCGAGAACGGCGGACAGTACACGCACGCCGCCGCGTGGTCGGTCATTGCGCTTGCGCAACTGGGTCAGGGAGACAAGGCGGGCGAACTGTTTGCGCTGCTCAACCCCATCAATCACACCAACACGCGGACGGCCGTGCGTCGTTACAAGGTTGAGCCCTATGTCGTTGCTGCCGACGTCTATTCAGTGGCGCCGCATATCGGACGCGGCGGATGGACCTGGTACACGGGCTCGGCAGGATGGCTGTACCGCGCCGGCCTCGAAGGCCTTCTCGGCTTACATGTGGAAGGCGAGTCTCTGCTGCTCACGCCGTGCATTCCGAGACAGTGGCCGGGATTCGACGTTGTCTTCAAGTATCGATCGTCGCGTTATGAAATTGCCGTCACGAATCCGCATGGCGTGAATCGCGGCGCAACTCGCATCACCCTCGATGGCGTCGCACTGCCCACGGGCGAACCCCGCATACCGTTGTTGAACGACGGTGCCACTCATCGCATCGCGATGATCCTCGGCTGACAGCACCGCAGCGATGTGGATTCGGCAGCGTACTGGCGACGCTCATGCCTCGAACGAAGCGGGCTCCCGAAACGCCGTCTAAATCAGCGGTTTCGCGCCGTTGAGATCCCCTCGCTTACGCGAGCCGCAAACGCGACAGGGAAGCGCGTGCGTTGCCCCCAGAGATATCCGGAGTGAGCTCCAGCTCGAGATGAGTCACCCCGCGCAATGCGACGCAATGATCCTCCGTCTCGGACGTTGCATCGGGAGAACTGGACGTGTGCAGCTACTGAAGCGGGGCTGACGCTGCTGGCCCCTCATGGGGACCTCGCCAACCCAACCCTCGCAGCGTCACTGAGGCACAACAGCCGTCGCTTGAATCTCGATCAGCGCTTCGTCTTCGATCAGGCCGGAGACCTGCACAACGGCCATTGCGGGGAAATGCCGGCCCATCGTGGCTCGGTACGCGGCGCCGATCTCCTTCAGCGAGGCGGAATACGTTTTGCGGTCGAGCACATACCACGTCATGCTGGTGACGTGTTCGGGACCAGCGCCGGCCTCCGCCAACACCGCGATGATGTTCTGAAGCGTCTGCCTCGTCTGGCCGGCGAGATCATGCGACTCAAACTTGCAGCGCGCATTCCATCCAATCTGCCCGCCGACGAATATCGTTCGGCCGCTGGCCTCGATGCCGTTGGCGTAACCAATGGGCTCGGCCCATCCTTGAGGCTGAAGTACACGGTGCGGAGAGGCAGCCGCGGGTCGATCAGGTGCGTTTGCGATGTTCATTCGTCCTCTAATTGGCGAAGGCGGCGATGCCAGTGATGCCACGGCCGATGATGAGAGCGTGAACGTCATGAGTACCCTCATACGTGTTCACGACCTCGAGATTGACCAGATGGCGTGCGATGGGGAACTCATCGGAAATGCCATTGCCACCCAGCATGTCGCGGGCGGTACGAGCAATTTCCAGCGCTTTGCCGCAGGAATTGCGCTTGAGAAATGACGTCAGCTCGACCGGTGGATGGCCCTCGTCCTTCAGCCGGCCCAGTCGCAGGCACGCCTGCAATCCAAGCGCAATCTCAGTGGCCATGTCGGCAAGCTTTCTTTGGATAAGCTGGTTCGCAGCCAGCGGACGACCGAACTGCTTTCTGTCGAGCACGTACTGCCGCGCCGTTTCATAGCACGATTCTGCAGCGCCCAACGCCCCCCACGCGATGCCATAGCGGGCCGAGTTCAAGCAGGTGAACGGGCCCTTCAGTCCCGTCACACCGGGCAACAGGTTTTCTTCCGGAACGAACACGTCATCCATGACGACCTGCCCGGTGATCGATGCTCTCAGGCCCACTTTGCCGTGGATGGCCGGAGCAGAAAGACCTTTCCAGCCCTTCTCCAGGATGAAGCCGCGGATGATTCCGTCCTCGGTTTTCGCCCAAACGATGAACACATCGGCGATGGGCGAATTCGAGATCCACGTCTTGGCACCGTGGAGACGATAGCCACCGTCGGCCTTGCGGGCCCGTGTTGTCATCGAGCCGGGATCGGAGCCATGATCCGGCTCGGTCAGACCGAAGCAACCGATCTTCCTTCCGGCAATGAGATCAGGCAGGTAGTTGCGCTTCTGCTCCTCGGTGCCAAAGGCATGGATCGGCACGATGACCAGCGAGGACTGCACGCTCAGCATCGACCGGAAACCGGAATCGATGCGTTCGATCTCACGGGTGATCAAACCGTAGGAGACGTAGTTGAGACCGGCTCCTCCATACGTGGTGGGAATCGTGGGACCGAGAAGACCGAGCTCCCCCATCTCAGCGAAGATCGACGCATCGGTCTTCTCGTGCCGAAACGCTTCCTGCACTCGCGGCAGCAGTTTGTCCTGCGCATAGTCACGCGCCGCCATCGCCACCATCCGTTCGTCTTCACTCAACTGCGCGTCGAGCTGAAACGGATCCTGCCAATCGAATTGCGTCTTTGCACCTTGCATGGCATCAGTTCCTGTTCGCACGCGTCGCTGCCTTCAGTAGTTCGCGACCGATGATGAGCTTCTGCACTTCGGTTGCACCTTCATAGATGCGCAATGCACGAATCTCGCGATAGAGCCGCTCAGTGATCTCGCCGGCGACGACCCCGCGACCGCCGAACAGCTGCAATGCCTGATCGATGACCCATTGGGCATTTTCGGTGGCGGTCATTTTGGCCATCGCGGCTTCCCGTGTGGTGGGGAGCTTTTGCACGTCACGTCGCCACGCGGTGCGCAGCGTGAGCAACGCAGCACTATCGATCGCCGTCGCCATCTCGCCCAGCCTGCTTTGTGTGGTCGGCAGATCGGCCAAGGTCGCTGCGAACATTTTGCGTGTGCGCGTGTGCGCAATCGCCTCATCGAGTGCGCGTCGAGCAAAACCATTCGCGGCAGCGGCCACTGACGGCCGGAAAATGTCCAGTGTGCGCATGGCGACTTTGAAACCCTCGCCGGGGCTGCCGAGCAGGTGCTCGGCCGGGATGCGGCAATTCTCGAAGCGGATCCGCGCGAGGGGGTGCGGAGCGAGCGTCTGGATGCGCTCAGCGATCGAAAAGCCCGGCGTGTCGGAGAACACGACGAAGGCGGAGATGCCGCGAGCTCCCGGGACCGATTCCGTCCGTGCAAACACCGTATAAACGTCGGCGATGCCGCCATTGGAGATAAAGATCTTCTCGCCGTCGAGCACATAGTGACTGCCATCGCGCCGCGCCGTCGAACTCATTGCCGCGACGTCCGATCCGGCTTCGGGCTCTGTCAAAGCGAATGCTGCGATCAGCTTGCCTGCGGCAACCTGCGGAAGAATGCGCTGTTTCATTTCCTCCGAGCCTGACAGGCTGATCGCACCGGTGCCGAGACCTTGCATGGCAAAGACAAAGTCAGCCAGACCGTCGATATACGCGAGTGTCTCGCGAATCAGGCACAACGCGCGGCTGTCGATCACCTCGGAAGCGCCGCCGAAAGCGCGTGGCACACAGTGGCGCAGAAAACCTGCCGCACCGAGTTTCTCCACCAACCCTTTGCAGGCGCTGTCCACGTCGTTGTGGTCGATGACGCCAAGTCCGCCGCCGCCGATAAAGGCGTCGAGCGCATGACCGAGCACACGATGCTCGGGCCCGAAGAAAGGCCATTCGAGATGCTCGCGCGAGGGAACATGCGGCGCACCCGCGTGATCGATCGCCATCGTTCAATCCCCTTGGAACCGAGGCTTGGACTTGGCCGCGAAGGCTTCGAAGGCGCGCCGAAAATCGCCTGTCGCCATGCAGATTGCTTGTGCCTGTGCTTCCGCTTCGATGAGCTCCTCGATGCCCATCGACCATTCTTGATCCAGCATCTTCTTCGTCATGGAGTGCGCGAACCACGGCCCGTCGGCGAGCATTCGAGCAAAGCGCCTGGCTTCATCGAGCAGCGCGCTGCGTTCGTGCAGGGTGTTGTAGAAGCCCCAGGCATGGCCCTCTGCGGCCGTCATCACGCGTCCGGTGAAAAGCAACTCAGCGGCACGGCCCTGGCCGATGATCCGGGGCAAAATGCCGCAGGCGCCCATGTCGGCTCCCGCCAGCCCGACGCGCGTGAACAGGAACGCGGTCTTGGTCTCGGGTGTGGCAAGCCGATGATCCGCTGCCATCGCCAGAATCGCGCCGGCGCCGGCGCAGGTACCATCGACTGCGGCGACGATGGGCTGCGGGCACGCCCGCATCTGGCGCACCAGATCGCCGGTCATGCGGGTAAAGGCGACCAGGTCCGGCATCTTCATTTGCGTCAGCGGCTCGATGATCTCGAACACATCGCCGCCGGAACAGAAATCGTTGCCGGACCCGGTCAATACGATCACGCGTACGTCATTCGCGCGGCTGATCGCCCGAAACAGGTCGCCGAGCTCCTGATAACTCTCGAACGTGAGCGGATTCTTTTTGTCCGGCCGGTTGAGCGTAATCGTCGCCACGCGACCGTCTGAATCCGTCTGAAACAGGAAGTGTGTTGCCCGGTGATCTTTGAAAGAACTCTTTCTCTTCTGCATCGCGTTGCTCATGTAGACCTCTTGCCGAGTCAGACAGTGCCTGTGCCCGGCGTCAGCCGGTCATGACCTCGCCGCCGGCGACCGCGACCGCCTGGCCGGTGATTGCCGTTGCTCCCTCTGAAACGAGCCACATCACGGCCTGCGCGACTTCCTGCGCGGTGACCAATCTTCCCTGCGGATTGCTGCGGGCGAGCGTGGCGAGCGCTTCGGCGCGCGTGCGTCCGGTCTTGCTGGTAATGGTTTCGATGGCCCCTTCGAGGAGCGGCGTCTCAGTGAATCCTGGGCAGACTGCGTTGACGGTGATATCGCTGCGGGCCAGCTCCAGCGCCAGCGCGCGCGTCAGTCCAACGACACCGTGCTTGGCCGCGCAATACGCCGCTACATAGGCATAACCGATCAGCCCAGCCGTGCTGGCGACATTGACGATGCGCCCCTTGCCTGCCCGCTTGATGGATGGCAACGCGGCCTGCGTCACCAGGAAGACACCGGTGAGATTGGTTGCGATCACGTGGTTCCAGAACGCCGGATCGGTCTTTTCGAACGGCGCGGAAGGCGCCAGTCCAGCGCAGTTGATCAGTACGGCGATTTCACCGAAACGATCGCGGGCAACAGCGATTCCCCGTTCGACGAGTGCTTCGTTGGTCACATCGAAATCTGCAACTGGAATGGCCTCGCCGCCAGCGGTGCGAATTTCGCCCGCCGCAGCCTCGAGCGGCAACGCGCGACGGCCTGCCAACGACACTGCATACCCGGCTGCCGCAAGTCGCAGGGCGATCTCTTTACCGATGCCACTGCCCGCCCCAGTGACGAATGCATGCCTGCCTGGATTCATCGCGCTCCAGCCGCTGTTTGAGCGGCAGCACGCGCCAGATTGCTCTCGTATTGCAAGCGCGCGGAAAGATACTGCTTGGGCCAGGTTTGGGCCTGGTATCCGATCTTCGCGGCTTCATGGATGACGAAGAAGGGATCGGCCAGATGCGGCCTGGCGACTGCGCACAGGTCGGCTCGCCCGGCGGCGATGATGGAATTGGCGTGGTCGGCTTCCGAAATCGCGCCGACGGCAATCGTCGGTACACCGATCTCGTTGCGTATCTTGTCCGCGAAGGGCGTTTGGAACAGGCGGCCGTAGACGGGCTTCTCCTCCTTCACGACCTGCCCCGACGAACAATCGATCAGATCGGCGCCCGCCTCTTTGAAGATCCTGGCGAATACCGCCGCATCCTCAGGTGTGTTGCCGCCGTCGTACCAGTCATGGGTGGACAGACGCACGGAGATCGGCCGTTCCGTCGGCCACGCGGCTCTGACGGCACGAAACACTTCGAGCGGAAAGCGCGCGCGGTTCGCATGACTGCCGCCATATTCGTCCTCGCGGTGATTGGTGAGCGGCGACAGGAAACTGGACAGCAAATAGCCGTGAGCGCAGTGGAGCTCGAGGATGTCGAAACCCACTTCGGCTGCGCGCTGGGTGGTAGCGACAAAATCAGCGATCACTCGATCCATGTCCTCGCGCGTCATCGCGCGCGGTACAACCGAATGGCCGAGATAAGGCAACGCAGAGGCGGAAATCAGTGGCCACGCGCCTTCAGCCAGCGGCTGATCGATGCCTTCCCAAGCCAGCTTCGTGGCACCCTTGCGCCCAGCGTGGCCTACCTGTATGCCGATCTTGGCCGGCGTCTGGCCATGCACGAAATCGACGATGCGCCGAAATGCCTGGGCTTGCGTCTCATTCCACAAGCCAAGACAGCCTGGCGTGATACGAGCATCGGGGGACACGCACGTCATCTCGGGAAATACGAGCGCAGTGCCGCCCATGGCACGCGCGCCAAGATGGATGAGATGAAAGTCGTTCGGCACACCGTCCTTGGCCGAATACATGGCCATGGGCGATACGACGATGCGGTTGTGCAGCGTCAAGCCGCGCACCTTGTAAGGCGTGAACATCGGTGGCGGAACGGCGCTGTTCGGCGCAAGCGCGACACCCGCGCGCGCTGCGAACCAGCGTTCATAGCTCTCGAGCCATTCTTTGTCGCGCAGCCGCAGATTCTCATGGCTGATGCGCTGCGAGCGCGTGAGCATCGAATACATGAATTGCTCGGGCTCGAGTTGGTCCGCATAGCGCTGGCCGACGACCTCGAACCACTCCATCGCATTGCGCGCCGCATTCTGAATGCGCGCCACATCGACCCTGCGGACCTCCTCGTAGGCTTGCAGCACGGCGGGAATATGCTTCGCATCGTGGCCGGCGAGCTCGAATTGACGCGTGAGCTCGATGGCATCGTCGATGGCCAGCTTGGTTCCCGAGCCGATGGCGAAGTGCGCGGTGTGCGCGCTGTCGCCCATGAGCACGACATGGCTGTTACCGTTGAAATGGCTCCACCGGTCGCAGGTGAGCCGGTTGAAGTTGAGCCACGCCGAACCGCGCAGGTGCCGGGCATTGGTCAGCAGCCTGTGACCTTCCAGTGTCGGGGCAAACAGCTTTTCGCAGAAAGCGATCGACTGATCTTGATCGGCCTGGTCGAGCCCGTGCGCCTTGAAGACTTCCTCTGTGGTCTCCACGATGAACGTCGAAGTCGTCGCATCGAACCGATAGATGTGCGCCTGGAACCAGCCGTGCTCCGTCTTGCGAAAATCGAATGTGAACGCTTCGAAGGCTTTGTCCGTGCCGAGCCAGATGAACCGGTTCGGTCGCACCTGCATGTCGGGTCGGAATACGTCTGCGTACTTGACGCGGATCTTTGAGTTCACGCCATCGGCCGCGACGATGAGGTCGGCCTCGGGGAATTCGGCATCGCTGTCCACTTCCCGCTCGAACACGAGCTCGACACCGAGGTCGATACAGCGCTGCTGCAGGATGTTCAGCATCTTCTTCCGACCGATGCCGACGAATCCGTGACCGGTCGTACGTAGTCTGCGTCCCTTGAAGATGAGCTCGATGTCATCCCAGTGATTGAACGCATCCTCGATGGCGGACGCAGTCTCGGGATCCCATTGCCGCATCGCCTGCATCGTGGCATCGGAGAACACGACGCCCCATCCGAAGGTGTCGAACGGGCGATTGCGCTCGATCACCGTGATGTGATGAGCAGGGTGCTTGCGCTTCATCAACAGCGCAAAATACAGACCGGCAGGCCCGCCGCCGATGCACGCAATTCGCATGAAACCCTCGCCTTCTTCGCTTCGACCGATAGTCCGCCCACGCTCGCGTGACAAGAATGAACTTTGGTAGCTAATAGTTCAAGTCTAAAGCTTCTCCTGCGGACGAAGCACCCCGCGGCCCAATGGCTCAACTGTGGTCAGGCACTTTCCGCAGGATGTAGTCCTTCAATGTCTTCAACTGCGCGGCCAGCGTGCGCTCTTCGCGCTGCGATAGTCCGGCGAACATCTCGACGATCCAGCGCTCATGCTCACCTGCCATCGAACGAAAAGTGCCGCGCCCTTCGCGCGTCAGCTTCACTCTGAGCGCTCGCCGGTCCGCTTCGTCCGCTTCCCGGACCACCAAGCCATCCTTCTCGAGTGAGTCCACGAGACCGGTCACGTTACCGCCGGTCACCATGAGGCGCTCCGACAATTCGCTCATGCGCAGTCCCCGTGGTACCCGGTAAAGCTGCGCCATGAGGTCGAAGCGAGGCAGCGTCGTGGCGAAGCGCGCCTGCAGCCGGCGCCGTATGCGGCTCTCGATCAGGTTTGTGCAAGCGTACAGGCGCAACCACAGGCGCAGCGCCTCGTGATCGTCGCTCGTGATCCGCGTCTCCGCATCGATTGCATCCGCTTCTGCCATGCATTTGTCCTGTTGATGGATGGTGTGTCTGCTCTGCGGCAGCCGGCTCTTCAGCTCCGAGCCGAAAGCAACTTGCCGCAGTCCGGAATGTAGATGGGTTGGTTCAACTGCCTTGGCACCTACCCCGTGGTCGCGACCGGAGCTGATAGCGTAGAGACTTGCGACTCCGCTTGCACCTGGAAATGGCGGGCCGACGGCACGCTGCACTGCGCGCCCGAAATCATCGACGCCGCTGCGACGCATCGCGCAGGGTCTTCCCGCTATTACTTTATATCTATACTATCTATTTTTAAACCTTCACGGCGATTCGTGTCCGGTATTTCCTGGGTATTCGAACGCAGGGCGTCTCCTGCAGGCGTCCTGATCAGGCCATGAGCACCTCTCACGAACACCGTGCGATGACAGACCAATCATCATTCTCCGCCTTGCGCTTCCAGGACACACGATGAAGGAATACACCGCGCACTTGGACACCTTCGCCCGGGACCGGCTCCCGCCGCGGGAGCTTTGGCCCGAATTCCGCTTCGATCTCCCCGAGCTGCAGTACCCGGACCGGATCAATTGCGGCCGCGTCCTCCTGGATGAGGCGATCGCGAGCGGGCATGGCCAGCGCACGGCGCTGTTCAGCAGCACGGTCAGCTGGACGTACGATGAGCTCGCAGCACAGACGAACCGCATAGCCAACGTGCTAGTCAACCAGTTGGCAGTGGCCCCGGGCAATCGCGTTCTGCTGCGCGCACCGAACACGCCCATGCTGGTCGCTGCCTGGCTGGCAGTGATGAAGGTGGGCGGGATTGCGGTGACGACGATGCCGATGCTACGCGCCAAGGAGTTGAGCGTGATTGCGCAGCGCGCGGCAATCCAGCATGCACTATGCGATGCGCGCCTCGCGGATGAGTTGACTCAGGCTGCTGCCGACACTCAGCAGCTGAAAAAAGTTGTCTGCTGGGGAAATGGTGAGCTCGAGTCGATGATGCAACGTGAGCGGGACGTCTTTGCAGCGGTAGATACGGCAAGAGACGACGTGTGTCTGCTCGCCTTCACGTCAGGTACGACGGGCAATCCCAAAGCCACCATGCATTTCCATCGCGACGTGCTTGCGATGGCAGACACGGTCGGCCGGCACCTGGTGCAAACGAGCCCGGACGATATCTACGTGGGCAGCCCTCCGATCGGTTTTACGTTCGGGCTCGGCGCACTGCTGGTATTTCCATTGCGATTCCGCGCGGCGTCCGCTCTCGTTGCGCACCCCGCGCCGGAAGCGTTGCTGCAAGCTGTGCAACAGTTTCGCGCAACGTGCATTTTCACCGCGCCGACGATGTATCGACAGCTCATTGCGCTGGCGCCGCGCTACGACCTTTCCAGCTTGCGCCGCTGCGTCTCTGCCGGAGAGCCATTACCCAAAGCCACGTGGCAGGCGTGGCATGAAGCGACAGGCCTGCGCATCATCGATGGCATTGGCGGGACGGAGATGATTCACATCTTCATCGGCAGCGCCGGCGGTGAGATCCGTCCTGGCGCGACCGGCAAGCCGCTGCCCGGATATCACGCCTGTGTAGTCGACGCCGACGGCAATCCCCTGCCGCGCGGTGTCAGCGGCCGTCTGGCGGTGAAGGGCCCGACCGGCTGCCGGTATCTGGATGATGCACGACAGCGCGAGTACGTCCTGAATGGATGGAACGTAACCGGCGACCTCTATCACGTCGATGAGGACGGTTACTTCTGGTTTGAGGCGCGCGCGGACGACATGATCGTCTCGTCCGGCTACAACATCGCCGGTCCGGAAGTGGAAGCGGCACTGGCGGCACATCCGGCAGTGAGCGAGTGCGGCGTCATCGGTGCGCCCGATCCCGAGCGCGGGCAGATTGTGAAAGCGTTCGTGGTGGTGAACCCGGGATTCAGCGGCAATGCCGCGCTCGCACGCGAGCTGCAGGATTTCGTCAAGAGCACTATCGCTCCGTACAAATATCCGCGGGCAATCGTCTTCATGCCTGCGCTACCGAAGACTCCCAGCGGCAAGCTCCAGCGTCATGTACTGCGCGAGGGGAATCAACCCGCATAACCTCGGCGCCGCAATCGTCATGCGCTCCTTCGATGAGTGGCCGTCTGCAATGGTGTTGACCTTGCGTCTACCACCAGCCTCAAAGTAGTTTAGACGCATGGCAATCGGTTGAAGAACCTGCTGCGAAGCCCGCAAATTGTCTTGTGAGCGTCGTGATTGTTCGGAACGCTTCACGGCACCAGCAAACGAGAGGAGCACCATGAGCGGAGTCAATGCCGTGGTTATGATCAAGGCCCAAACCGGTCTCATCAACGAGTTGGCAGAGCAACTCGCCGAGCTTCCGGGGGTCGCGGAGGTCTTCTCTGTGGCCGGCCAATATGACTTGGTGGCCATCATTCGCGTTCGCGAGAACGAGGATCTCGCCGAGATCGTCAGTCATCGCATGCGCAAGCTCAATGGCATCATCGGCACCGAAACCTTGATTGCCTTTCGCGTCTACACGAAGGCAGAGCTGTCGCAAGGCCTCGACATGGACTGATACAGGGTTTGTCACGCCGCGTGAGACCTCCTTTAACGACATCTGCACACTGGCCGGGTGGACCTGATGACCTTTAGCACCATGGTTCAAGTGCGCTTCGCCCACGTGGATGCAGCGGCGATCGTGTTCTACCCGCGCTATTTCGAGATGTTGAACGGCGCGGTTGAGGATTGGTTCGCCGCCTTGGGATGGGACTTCAGAACCCTGCATGTCGACCGACGCATGGCGGTACCGACCGTAAAGCTCGAATGTGAGTTCGTCGCCCCAAGCGAGCTCGGCGACATTCTCACCATTACGGTCACACCTGCGAACGTGGGGCGGTCGAGTTGCACCCTGTCCTTTGGCGTTTCGGGAAATGGGAAGGAACGTCTGCGCGCCAAGGCCATCCTGGTCTGCATGAACATCGCTACTCAAAAATCGATGCCATGGCCTGAGGATTTGCGCGCAAAGATGGTTTCATGCCCGTCAACTGCTACGTGAAGCGCACTTTGCGTTCGCTTGACTTGGACACGCCACACCCACTTCGACCTCGCTAGGTTCCATGGAGGGGTTGCACATTTAACCGGGTTCGCTTGCGCGCAGGGACAAGACGATGGCTGTCTTGTCTTCTAGCCTGTTCGCCTTGGTGGCCGATCCGCCCTGAGCGCGAAAACCAGGAACGACCATGACACGTTCTGCTCCGGCATTGAACGCATTTTTCTCCGAGATGGCTGCAAGACTGGGATCTGATGCCATCAATCGCTCGGAAGAAACGCTGCGGCGCTACGGAGAGAATACGCTTCCCGGTTTGGACCAACTGCCGTCGGCAGTGATATCCCCCTCGTCGACCGAAGAGGTGCAGGCGATCGTCAGAGCGGCGAATGCGCATGGCGTCTCGCTCTATCCGATCAGCACCGGCCAGAACATCGGTCTCGGCAGCCGCAGTCCCACCTCCGCCGGCCAGGTGGTCATCGACCTGGGAAGGAAGATGAACCGGATCCTGGAGGTCAATGAAACGCTGGCCTACGCCGTCGTCGAGCCGGGCGTCAGCTACCAGGCGATGTATGACGAACTCGTCAGGCGCGGCAACAAGCTGATGCTGGATGTCACATCCGGACCACCGCAGGGCGGCATGGTCGGGAACGCGCTCGACAAGGGAGCCGGCTATTCGATCTATTTCGATCACTTCGGTTCTTCATGCGGGATGGAAGTCGTGCTGCCCAACGGCGAAATCCTGCGCACCGGAGATGGCGCGCTCGATACGCCCGTCGTGTCGAACTGGCATACCTCGAAATATTCGTTCGGTCCGATCCTGGACGGACTGTTCACGCAATCGAACTACGGCATCGTCACGCGAATGGGCATCTGGCTGGTCCCGCGTCCGCCGGTCATCCAGTCGTTCCACTTTACTTACGACAACGATGACGATCTCGAAGAGATCATCGAACTTTGCCGTCCGCTCAAGATGTCCAACTTCGTGCCCACGCTGCTGCGCGTGGCAAACGATCTGTACGCCTGCGGATCGGAAGGCGAAAGCGAGGAATACCGCCTCACCGGCGGCCGCAAATCGATATCCGACGAAGGCCGCCGGGCGCTGCGCAAGAAGCACGGCCTGGGGTCCTGGACTGTGTCGGGAGCGTTTTACGGCGCGAACCCTGCCGCAGTCGCGCCCATGATCGAGCGGGTGCGCCAGCACTTCGGACAATCGGGCAAGTCGCGGTACATCCCTCACGACGAGGCG
>DATELY010000077.1:0-14498 GCA_035276085.1 Steroidobacteraceae bacterium
CGGCACCGGGCTTACCGCTCGTGACCGCGCGCGCCATTTTCAGAGTGGGGTCTTTGAGGGCGGCCAGCTCCCGTTGCAGAGCGGGTTTGGGTGTGGGGGTAACGATGGGCTCTTCGGGGTCTTTGGAACAGCCGGTGAGCATCAATAGCCCCAGAAGAAACGCGCACTTTGTAGATCTCATTTGCACTCCTCCAGCGAACCCTCTCATTCCCGACGATCTCTAGTTCACTGTGACGTTCATGCAGCGTGGCTGGTTTGCTTCGTCCCCTGAAACTGAGCCGAACTGTGAGTCATAGACCTCGATCAGGTAGATGCCAGCAGCGAATTGGCGTGCAGGAATTGTCCTCGTAGAAACAGCCGTATTGCCCGTAGCGCTCGCAAGACGCTGTCCCTGCCCCCAGAGCACTACCTGCGGATTCGGCGAGGCACCTCCCCCCAGCACGGGAGCACCCGCCACCGTGATTGTGTGCGTGCCACCTGCTGCACTCAGATCGAGCTTCAAGAACCGCCGATTGTTCAACTTGTTGTATACCCCGACCGATCCATTCGTGCACACAGGTATCGGCGTATTGTTCGCAGCGATATTGATGTACACCGCTTGTGGTTGCGTCAGGTCACCGTTGAAGTCGAATTCACCTGAGGCGTACGCGCCGGACCCATTAACGCTCTCGAAACTAAGAAGAGTGTTGATCGCCGAAGTGTCCATTGGGTCAGCCGCTATCAACGCGTCTGAGAATGAGAAGATGGTCGTAAAAGCCTCTGTGTTCTTTTCTGGTCCTGCGAGAACAGAGAATAGCGTCGAAAAAGGTACCTGCACGTTATCTATGCCAGGTTCAACACCGCCATCGAACAGATCCCAAAGTATCTGACCCACAGCCGCCTCCGAATACCAGCCGGGGATGTCCTCGGCGTTCGCATCGAGGTGAAATCCGCCCGTGGTGCCGGTACCGGTGCCAAATGAATCCCGATAGTTCGGATCAGTCAGCACCATTCCTGAGAACGCGTTACCCCATCCCTCACCGAATGCGACTCTCGGGTCCAACGCTTCGCCAAAACCGTGTGTACCGCCGATCGAATCGGTACGCGAAAAGCTCGCCTCGACGTAGTGGCCAAACTCGTGGGCGAGAACGTGCTGATCAAACTCATCGGTATCGCTGGTACTTGGATCACTAAAAGCTCCGAGCACATAGATACCAGCCGACAGCGCTTGAGGGGGAGAACAGTCGTCTGTGTCACCGGGGCTGGCTGTAATGAAGGAAGTTGTGCCGATCAGACTGCTCGAGGGGCAGAAACTGTCCGATGCGCGGTTGCTATCGCTCCAATACAAATCGAGCGAAGGAAATGCGAGAGTTGCCTGCGCGCTCAGCAGCAGCTCCTTCGCCTGGAAAATCGTATCCAGGATCGCAAACGGAGCAGCCGCCCGCGTCTGGGTGTACGCAGAACCTGTCCAACCCGAAGCCGCATTCAAGTTACGTGTGCTGCCCGCCGACCCCGAATCGAATGCACTGCCATCCAGCACATACAGCGCATTGGCGTTCGTATTGTTCTTCACACTGAAATCCCACGAGCCGCTCCGAGTCATCTGCGCCTTGGCGCGGATGAACAGGCTCGTGTTCGTCGGCACCGTCAGTGTGTAGTTGCCCGACGTGTCCGTGGTCGTCGAGTCGAGGACGGCGGAGCTTGAAGATTGAATGGCTTCAACGACGACCTGCCGGGCGGGCGATTGAGTGACCGCGTTGAAGTTCAGCCCGTTGCTTCCGACGGGCACCCGATCGAACGTGATCTTCCCGCTGACGGTCGTGTTCGACCCGCCGCTCGAACCACCACCACCGCCTCCGCCCCCTCCGCATGCGGCAAGCGCAATCAGCAGGGCGGCGACGAGCACGCGATGGGCGGCAGCCTTCAGGAATTCCCCCATGAATTCGCTCACTCTTTGAGTTGATTCGGCACGTCTACTGGTCGAGCCGGCGCTGCTCGGTGCGACGCGCGATGGCCTGATCTCAAACCTTCTTCCAGGTACCGTCGTCCGAGCGACAGGCGCGTCCCTCGTTCGACTCCGACTTGCCTTCCTTGCTGGCCGTGAGCTTGTACGTACGACAGGTGCCGCCGGATTGCGCTTTGCCGTGCGGCTCGAGCACATACGTCACGCCGGTCTTCTCGTTCAGCCAACGGACGCTGTGCCCTTCCTGTGTCAGCTCGAGCGCATGGCCGAAACACGCGCGGTCGCGATCGTCGAATTTGCGCCCGATCTCACGACCGATGGCTGCACCCAGTACGCTGCCAACGATGATCGCCACTGCCCTGCCAGAGCCGTCTCCGACCTGCGACCCGACGGCACCGCCGACGACGGCGCCCAATACGGTACCGATCTCCTTCCGATTGCAGCTGCCTTCGAGCACGCCGTAATCGCGCTCCCATTGATGACCTGTATAGCCGACGTAGGTGGGATCGTTCTTCTTGCGCCAGCCGTGCGCCTTGGCATGCGGCGGAGGATCGGCAAGCGCGCTGCCCGCCATGATCACCAGCAGCGTCATGAGCGACAACCGCAACCCACGCAGAACCAGGCACTTCATGTTCGATGACTCCACTAGCAAGACTGCGAGCCTTATACGAGAGCCAGGCGCGCTGGAACCGACGATCCTGTCACATGGCTTGCGCAAATGAGCGCAAGCTCCGCCGCGTGGCGGTGCTGTACTGTAGCGATCTCGCACCGCCGCGAGCAAATGTCCTGGCGCGCGGTCGGTTGCAGCAATGAACCGACGCTTAACCGCGCGTCTTGGATGCACCCCCTGAGAGCGCCGTCGCAGTCATGACGGGCTCCCATTGCGCCCCTTACGTCGAGCGCCGCGTTTGCAGTATGGTCACTGCAATGTCGGGTCGCAGGCGGTTGTCATGAATTCGAACGCGGCGTTCACCTTCGCAGCCTTGGCGGCGTCGGCGTACCTGAGCTACTCGCCAACGGTGCAGGCCACGGATCAAGGCTTCTATGTGGGCGGTTACTACGGGGCGCTCGAAAGAGATGTCAACAAAGCGGAAGACGCGGCCCTGCTCGGTTCGATTTCCAACGCCGTGTACGAATTCGGTGCCTTCGACCCGGTGAGCACCGACGCGCGCCTGAGCGTCGATGACAAATCCTGGGGCTTCTTCGCCGGCTATCGCTGGACACCGAATCTGGCGCTGGAGTTGGGATATCTCCAGCTGGGCGAAGTGACCTACCGATCGAACGACCAGGTGCTCGATGTTCTGGTTTCACCGCCGGTGCTGTACCCAGCCGAAAGTCGGACGCGATCGGAGCTCTCGGCGCTCACGTTTTCCGTGCTGGGTATCTGGCCGCTCACGTATGAGTGGGAAGTTTTCGGTCGCGCGGGGATTTCGTTGACGGAAACCGAATGGCACACTCGCGCGGACGTCGAAAGCTTCTCTCCGGGCCGGTTCAGCGACTCGAAGAGCAATGCGGATCTGCTCGCCGGCGTGGGCATCTCATATACGTTCCTCGACGTGTACACGCTGCGCGCTGAAGTGCAACGTGTATTCGATGCGGGCAACAAGGACTTCATACGCCAGAGCGACATCGACCTGGTGTCGCTGGGCATATCGGTCTCGTTCTGATCACTTCGGCAAGTTCAACACGTCCAGTACTCCCTCCAGCAGCGCGGTCGCCCCGGCCAGTTCCGGCACGACCACCACCTCCGCTCCAGCGCTTCGCAACGCTGCTTCGTCGGTCGGCTGTTCTGCACGGGCGGCGATCACGGCATAAGGACTCATCGCGCGCACTTGTTGGATGGCGGCGCGCGCCGGCCCGCGATCCGGTAGTGCCACGACCACCAAGCGCGCGTTTTCAACCTGCGCCGCGCTCAACACCGTAGCCGAAGCGGCATTGCCGTACACCGCCGTAAGCCCGTCCGAAACGCCCTGCCGCACCCGCGAAATGCGCGCATCGATCACGGCGACGCGCATCCCCGCGTGTTGCAGGCCGCTGGCGATGCTGTGCCCGACCCTGCCATAGCCGACGACGATGGCGTGGGCCTCCAACTGCGCGCCGGTGCCATGCAGTCCAGACAGACCGTCGAACCAGCGGGCGAGAGCGGGCTGCGACCGAAAGAAGTCTGCGATATGCGGCGCTACGCGAAAGCCCAAGGGCGTGGAGACGATCGTGACCAGGGACGAAGTCAGCACGAGGTTGTACATGTCGAGACTGAGGACTTGCGTACCGAGGCCCACCTGCGCGAGCACGAAATTGAGCTCGCCGACCGGAACCATGCCGACGGTCGTAAACGCTGCCGTTTTCGCGGTGATGCGAAAAGGCACGATCCCGATGAAGGTCGCAACTGCCTTGAGCACCAGGATCGCCATCGCGGTACCTATCACGAGGAGCAGGTGATCCGCGATGAACCGCAAATCGATGAGCATGCCCACCGAGACGAAGAACAGCGTGGCAAACAGATCGCGCACGGGCACGACCTCCGCGATGACGCGATGGTCGAACTCGCTTTCGGACAGGACGAGCCCGGCGACGAACGCACCCAGAGCGGTCGACAGCCCGAGCACCGTGCTCACACTGGCGGCACCCAGCGCGAGCACGGCCGCAAAGACGATGAACAGCTCGGATGACTTGAGCCGAGCGACATGCCCCATGACCCAGGGCACAACGCGCAACCCGATCGCGAGCGACAGACCGATGAACACCGCCGCCTTGAACAACGTGAGCGAGATGTCCCACGCCACATCGACGGATGACATCCCTTGCACTGTCGTGAACTTGGGCAGCGTCACGATCAGCACGACGACGATCAAGTCCTGCACGATCGACATGGACAGCAGCAGCCGTCCATGCCCCGAGGCGATTTCGCCACGATCGAGCAGCGTCTTCAGGATCACCATCGAGCTGCTCGCCACCAGCGCCGTGCCGAAGAACAGCCCTTCGAGGGTGGTCCAGCCCAAGGCGCGCCCTAGCAACCAGCCACCCACGACCGTCAGTACGACCTGCACGACCGTCCCGCCCACGGCAATTCGACGTACGCGCGCAAGATCCTTCAACGAGAACGCCACACCCAACGCAAACATCAGAAAGATCACGCCCACCTCGGCGAGCTCGGCGATCTCCTCACGATCGCCCACGAACCCGGGTGTGAACGGTCCGATCAGCACCCCGGCCAGCAAGTAGCCCAGAATTGGGGATTGCCGCATCCAACTTGCTAAAAAGCCGCCCGCCACGGCGATTGCGAGCGCAATGGCGACATTGAAGATCAGCGGCAGGTCATGCGGCATTGTGCGGGTGCGGGTTGTAAGCTTGCGCGCCACTCGAAGCAGATCGATTCAAAACAAACATGGGTGCAATCGCAAGAGCTTTGGAAGTGATCGTCGAGCTGTGGATACCCGCAGTCATCTTGCTGGTGGTGCTCACGCTGATCCTTGGCGTCAAGCGGATCTGGACTGTATTGGCTCTGGTCGCCGTGGGCCTCTTTGCAATCGCAGTCTATCGGCGCCTCGCGACGACGCCCGAAGAAGCCGTCGAAAACGCACCCTCCGCCTTCACACCCGCGGCTGCCATTGAATCGCTGCCGCCGGCTCGAGCCATGGTGAGCGATCTGACCATCACCCGCAGCACGGCTCCGTGGGAATTCCGCGGCACCGTGCTCAATCGCAGCGACGATCACACTCTGCTGTCGGCGACCATCCGCATCACCCGTCGCGATTGCTACGAGGGCGCGATGGACCCGAGCGGGTGTGTCTTGCTGTGGGAAGGCAGCAAGCGCGTCAATCTGCAAACACCGCCAGGTCAGCAGCAGCCGTTCGTCGAATCGATCTCACCGCACGGCTCGGTGCCACGAGCGCAGGGACAAATCAAGGACGAGTTCCAATTGGTGGGGTTGACGGGCAAGAAGAGCGACGACGAGCGGTGATACTTCGACGCGCAGGCCCAATCTGTCCTTTGGGTGTGCGGCCAAGACCAACTTGGTAAGCTTCGCGCCCGACCGCGGGCCATGCGCTCGCACTTCCAGCGACACCGAACTCGATCCACGCAACCATGGCCACCAGCATTTTTTCCAGCATCGAACTGGCTCCTCGCGATCCCATTCTCGGCATCACCGAGGCCTTCAACGCCGATGCGAATCCGCGCAAAGTGAATCTGGGCGTCGGCGTGTACTACGACGATGCCGGCAAGTTGCCCGTCCTCGAGTGCGTGCGCCGGGCGGAGAAACAGCTGGCAGAGAATCCCGCCCCGCGCGGCTACCTGCCGATCGATGGCATTCCTGGCTACGTGAAGGCTGTCCAGAACCTGGTACTGGGTGCGGATGCGCCGGCGCTGCGTGAAGAACGTGTCGTCGGCGCACAGGCGCTTGGCGGCACGGGCGCTCTGAAGATCGCCGCGGACTTGCTGCAGCGGTTCCACTCCGGCGCAGAGGTCTGGATCAGCACGCCGAGCTGGGAGAACCATCGCGCCCTTTTCGAAGGGGCAGGCTTCAAGGTACAGCAGTATCCGTACTACGACCCCGCGACGCGCGAAGTCGATTTTGCCGGGATGGCGAAGGCACTCGAGGCACTACCGAGCGGTGCAATCGTCGTGTTGCATGCCTGCTGTCACAACCCGACCGGCGTGGACTTGAAGCAGGAACAATGGACGCGGGTGATGGAAATCGTCAAAGCCCGCGGCTTGATCCCGATCTTGGACATGGCCTACCAGGGCTTTGCGGAAGGATTGGACGCAGATGGAGCCGCTGTGCGTCGGTTCGCCGAACAGTGCGCACCTGTGTTCATCGCCAGCTCGTTCTCGAAGTCGTTTTCGCTGTATGGCGAACGTGCCGGTGCGCTCAACATCGTGACGTCGAGCAAGGACGAAGCGGCGCGCGTGCTGAGTCAGTTGAAGCGCATCATCCGCACGAACTACTCGAACCCGCCGACGCACGGCGGCAAGATCGTTGCGACTGTTCTTGCGGATGCGGAGCTGCGCTCATTGTGGGAGAAGGAGCTCGGCCACATGCGCGAGCGCATCAAGCAGATGCGTGCCGCGCTCGTGGAAAGAGTGCAACAGCTGGCGCCCGGCAAGGACATGACCTTCGTGCTGCGTCAGCGCGGCATGTTCTCGTACTCGGGGCTGTCCAAGGACGCCGTCGAACGCTTGCGGAAGGAATACGCAATCTATGCCGTCGACAGCGGACGGATTTGCGTTGCGGCATTGAATGCGGGGAATGTGGAGTACGTGGCCCAGGCGGTGGCCGCGGTGAGCTGACTGGGAAGGACTTATCTAGATTTGCATCGCGACAGGATGCGGCGTAGCTCCGCAGCGTCCTGACCGCTGTCGGTGATCAGCCGGTAGTCAAGCGCAATTCACATAGTACGCTTGGGTTCAAGGCCCGAGCACTGTGCGGTTTGCCGTGATTACCCACTTCCCAAGACGGACCGAATGGTCCGCTCGTAGTCGAGTTCAAACGACCGCTGCGCCTCCGGAAGGGAATATCCACTGTCCGATTTGCACATCAGGCGGCGTTCGTATTTTCCAGCGGCATGGCTATTGGATTCGCGAATGCAGCTGCGGGCATCGCTTTGCCGATTTG
The DNA here is from genome assembly GCA_035276085.1 of Steroidobacteraceae bacterium. Classification (GTDB taxonomy): domain Bacteria; phylum Pseudomonadota; class Gammaproteobacteria; order Steroidobacterales; family Steroidobacteraceae; genus DATELY01. Next base: position 7,557 of record DATELY010000077.1, read on the forward strand.
GAGCCCGCTGAGGACCATGTAGAGGCGGTCTATTCCGACGAGTACTTTCTGTCCGGCGGCGATGGCTATCCGGACTACACGGCCGAAGCGCACCTGATCACGAAGCACGGGCGCTTTTACGGCAAGCTCCTGCGACGCTATACGCAACCGGGCGACGTGCTGGACGTCGGTTCAGCCTGCGGCTTCATCCTGAGCGGTCTGCGCGATTACGGCTGGCAGGGGATCGGCATCGAGCCAAACCCCACGATGGTGGATTACGCCCGCCAGCACGGACTCGAAGTGTACGTCGCGACGCTGGAGGACTTCGAGACGGATCGGAGATTCGATCTGATCAACATGACGCAGGTGATCGCGCACTTCCGCGACGTCCGCAGCGCGCTTGAGGTAGCGGGAAGATTGACCAAACCCAATGGCTACTGGTTGATCGAAACCTGGGACAAGGACAGTTGGATGGCTCGAGCACAAAAGGAACATTGGCACGAATACAGTCCGCCGAGTGTGCTGCAGTACTTTTCGAAGGCGGGCTTGAAAGACCTGGTCGAGCAATTCGGCCCGAGGCTGGTCAGCACAGGCAGACCACCGAAAGAGATCAGTGCATTTCACGTGCAATCACTGGCACGCCACAAGGCGTCGAGCGGTGCGCCCTATAAACTCGTGGGCGCAATGGCAAGCCTCGTGCCGCCGACCTGGGCACTGCCCTACCCCAGCTTCGACTTGTTCTGGTCGCTCTTCAGAATGGCGCGCTAGCAGCCTGTCGGACTTAGGGATCGTCGCGAGGACGGGGCAGATGGAGGACAGTTTTTCGATCGTTCGAGGCGAATAGCGCTCGCTATTTAACGAGGACTATCGAAAAAATGGACCCAGCCGCCGCCGCAGTAGATCAATCCTAAGTCCGACAGGCTGCTAGGTACTTGGCCCGGCGCCCGCTCATCGATCGCCCAATTCCAACGGTCCCTCCTCCAACGCCGCCAGTTGCTCGCGCAATGCGAGGACATGGTTCTCCCAATAGCGTGGTTCAGCGAACCATGGAAATGCGCGCGGGAACGCCGGGTCTTCCCAGCGACGTGCGAGCCAGGCGCTGTAATGAATGATGCGCAGCGACCGCAGGGCTTCGACCAGGCCCAGCTCTGCGTAGTTGAACTCCGCAAACTGGGTATAGCCCTCGAGCAGCATGCTCAATTGCGTCCCCATTTCGGTGCGCGACCCGGACAGCAGCATCCACAGGTCCTGCATCGCGGGACCCGTGATGCAGTCATCCAGATCGACGAAGTGCGGACCGGCGTCCGTCCACAACACATTGCCGGGATGACAATCGCCATGGAGTCGCAGCATGCGCAGCGGCTGCGCCAACTCGAATTGCGCGCTCACCCGCTCGAGAATGTCCTGAGTCAGTGAGTCGTAGGCGGCGTCGAGATGCTCGGGAATCCATCCCTGCTCGAGCAGAAACACTGCGGACTGTTCCCCCAATTGATCGATACTCAGACGCCCGCGATGACGGAAGGCCGTGCGCGCACCGATCATGTGCATCCTGCCCATGAAGCGACCCATCCATTCTCGATCGGCCTGGGTCTGCAGTTCAGGCCAGCGTCCGCCGCGTCGCTCGAAGATTGCAAATCGAAAGTCCTCGTGCTCGAACAATGTCCGTGCGCCGCGGAACAAAGGCGGCACGACCGGGATTTCCGCTGCCGCCAGCTCGAGCGCAAATGCGTGTTCCTCCAGAATTGCCGCGTCCGACCAGCGTTCGGGACGGTAGAATTTGGCGATCAGCGGGGGGCCCTCTTCCATACCCAGCTGATAAACGCGGTTCTCATAGCTGTTCAGAGCCAGGATGCGGCCGTCCGGGATGAGCCCTACGGACTCGACTGAGCTGAGAAGCACCTCGGGTGTTAAACGGTCGTACGGGTGGGAGGACACTGTCGGCATGCGGGAGCAATCAGAGTCGAGGGATTCGCAGGCTGTTGCCGCCCTCATCCGCTGTCAATCGTCAACGCAACTTTCGTCACACAGATTCGGCAGGCTGCGTTGCTAGAATCTGAGTCAAATCAACACAGGCGACCCCCTTACCTATGTCCATTCTCGTGACCGGCGGTGCCGGCTATATCGGCAGCCATGTGGTGCGGCAATTGGGAGAACGCGGTGAACGCGTGACCGTCCTCGACAACTTGTCAACGGGCTTTCGCTCCGCGGTACTGCATGGACAGCTGGTCGTGGGCGACACGGGTGACCGGGAACTGGTCAGCCGGGTCCTGAAGGAGCACGGAATCGAGACCGTGATGCATTTCGCGGCCCATACGATCGTGCCGGAATCGGTTTCGAACCCGCTCAAGTACTACGGCAACAATACGTGCTCGACGCGCAGCCTCTTGCAGTGCTGCCAGGAAGCCGGGATCAAGCATTTCGTGTTCTCGTCCACGGCTGCTGTCTATGGGACCCCCGAAGGCGGGATTGCCGCAGAAGACTCGCCCACCCAGCCGATCAATCCGTACGGCCTGTCGAAGCTGATGAGCGAGTGGATGTTGCGGGATCTGGCCTTCGCCACGGCCCTGCGCTACGTGGTGCTGCGCTACTTCAACGTGGCCGGCAGCGACCCCGAAGCGCGGATCGGGCAATCGACGATTGGCGCAACATTGCTGACCAAAGTCGCGTGCGAAGCAGCCGTCGGCAAGCGCCCCCAAGTGGCGGTGTACGGGACCGACTATTCCACTCCCGACGGTACGGGCGTGCGCGATTACATCCACGTCGAAGATCTGGCCGATGCCCATGTGCGGGCACTGGACTACCTGCGCAAAGGGGGCGCGTCAGCGACGTTGAATTGCGGCTATGGCCACGGCTATAGCGTGCGCGAACTGCTCGCGGCCGTGGAGAAGGCGGCAGGCAAGCCTCTGAAGATCATCGAGGAGCCGCGTCGGGCTGGAGACCCTCCGGCGCTCGTGTCGAAGGCAGTGCGCGTGCGTGAGGTGCTCGGTTGGACGCCGAAGTACGACGACCTCGCGACGATCGTCAGCTCACAGCTCGCCTGGGAACAGCGCCTGTTGAAGGAGCCGTCTTTGCAGAAGAACTGAGCGTCGCCGCTCGCTCGACCCATGGATGAACGGTCTCGGACGGCCCTGTACCCCACACGATCTCGGCACATTTCCTACAAACGGCGCTGTTAGAATGCAGCGCCATGCGTTGGCCCCGCCCCAAATCCCTCGGTAGCTTGATGTTGACCGGCTTCGCGCTGGTCTCCATACCGCTGCTGCTGGGAGTCATCATTGCCGCGGCCAAGGTGCGAACGCTCGCGGACACGAGCTCAACGCTGGTGCGGTCCGGGGTACAGACCACGCACTACACCCAGCAGCTGTTCCAATACATCGCGTCGATGGAGCGCAGCGCCCGGCTCTACCAGGTGCTGAACGATCGCGAGCTGAAGAACGTCTATCGCGAATCCCGAACGCGCTTCATCCAGGCCGTGGCCGGGGTGGAACAGGCGTCGACGGAGCCAGCGCGCCATTACCAGTTGCGGGAGCTGCGCGCTGCGTTGGCGCAAGTTGACGGGATCATGCTCAGCGATGGGCCTCCGCCCGATGCGGAAACCTTGCGCCAGGCGCTCGCCGCCTTCACGCCGATGTCGGACACCGCTGTGCAGTTGGCGACCGATACCAGCGCACAGATCGAAACGGGTTTGTCGCGCTTGCAGATGAGTACCGCCGCGACTCAGCAGTATCTGTTCTGGCAGTCGGCAGCGCTCATCCTGCTCACGGCCGTCCTCATCACGATGTTCACGTTGCTGTTGATGCGCCCGATCCGGCAGATCGACAGCGCCATCAGCCAGTTGGGCAAAGGGACGTTCTCCAAGGCCATCGCGGTGCGCGGCCCGGCCGACTTGAAGGACCTCGGTCGGCAGCTCGAATGGCTGCGGGTGCGCCTGTTGGAGATTGCGCAGGAACGCAACCGATTCCTGCGTCACATGTCACACGAGCTGAAGACACCGCTCGCGAACATCAGAGAAGGGACGGAATTGCTCATGGATGGGGCGGTCGGCGAGCTCGACAGCAATCAACGCGAAGTCGCCACGATTCTGCGCGACAACGGCATCCGCCTGCAGCAGCTGATCGAGAACTTGCTGTCCTTCAGCGCCTGGCAGGCGCGCCATACCGGACTCGAGATTTCCCAGTTCCGCCTGCGGCCGCTGGTGAAATCGGCGCTCGAGACTCATCAACTCACGCTGCTCGCGCAGCGAGTGCATCTGGATTTGAAAGTGCAGGACGTGGAAATGCGCGCGGACCGCGCCAAGCTGAAGCTGATCTTGGACAACCTGCTGTCGAACGCGCTGAAGTACAGCCCTCGCGGCGGGACGATCTCGATTCATGCGAACACGGAACGCGAGCGCTTGATCCTGGATGTCGCAGATACCGGACCTGGAATACCCAAGGAAGAACGCGCCGCGATTTTCCAGGCCTTCTACTCGGGTAAAGCGCCCCAGGCCGGTCATCTCAAGGGAACGGGCATAGGACTGTCGGTCGTGTCGGAATTCGTGCAGGCCCATGGCGGCAGCATCGAGATCGTCGATGGTGCCTTCGCCGGCGCGCACTTTCGGATCCGCATGCCGCTGACCACGCTCGAAACCGAACAGATCTAGGACAACAAGAACAACAACCATGGCATCGAGTTCGGCAACCGTCCCGCCCACAGCGGCCCGCCACGTTCACACGTGCAGACGCGTGCTGTCTCTGGTGGTCGCGGCGCTGCTCGTCACGGCATGCGAATTTCCGCCGAGGGTCGAGGAGCCGCGCACGCCGCAGCCGACCGTCCATGAGGACGTGGCCCAGTATCTCGATACGATGTACAACCTGGCGACGGGTGATGCTGCGAGGCAAGCAGACATCTTCTATGACATTGAGCGCGAGTACACCCGGGCGCCGACAACGACGACTTCGCTGCGCTATGCGCTGGCTTTACTGACGCCAGGACATCCCGCCAGCAAGCCGAGTGAAGGCAAGCGCATCCTGGAAACCTTGCTCGCATCGCCGGAAAGGATGCTGCCGCTCGAACGCAAGCTCGCCGCGGTGATGCTGCGCGAGGCAGATGCCCTATTGAAGATGGAGGCTGACAATCGTCGGCTGCTAGCGACAGTCGACGAGCGCGTTCGCTCGCAGGCAAACTCGGACCGGAAACTGCAGGCACAGACCGAAGAAAATCTTCGCCTGCGGAAAGAACTGGCCGAAGCGAAGCAGAAGCTCGACGCGATCACCGACATCGAGAGGTCTATTACCATTGAACGCAGTCCTTCGCCCCCTGGCAGCCGTGATACAACCAACGAAGCGCAAAGCCCGCCTCCTAGTCGTTGACGATGATCCGGGCCTGTTGCGCCTGTTGACCATTCGTCTGCGCGCGGAAAATTACGACGTCGAAGCCGTCGAGAGCGCGTCCGCTGCGCTTGCTGCATTGACGCGCGTGCGACCGGATCTGGTGATTACCGATCTGCGCATGGACCAGATGGATGGCATCGGCTTGCTCAAGGAAGTACAGAGTCGAGCCCCGGGATTGCGCGTGATCATTCTGACCGCACACGGCACGATTCCCGATGCGGTTCAGGCCACGCAGAGCGGCGCGTTCGCCTTCCTGACCAAACCGGTCGACAAACAGGAACTGCTCGACCAGGTTCAGAAGGCTCTGAAGGTTTCCGGATTCGCCGACACCACCGAAGACTGGCGCAGCGAAATCATCACCCGCAGCGCCGTAATGGAAGAACGCTTGGCGCAGGCGCACATGGTGGCCGGGACCGATGCACGCGTCATGATTACGGGCGAAAGCGGCACCGGTAAAGAGTTGCTCGCGCGTGCGATTCACAAGGCCAGCCCCCGTCGGAATCGTCCGTTCGTGGCGATCAATTGCAGCGCGATGGCAGAGAATCTGCTCGAGAGCGAATTGTTCGGTCACGTGAAGGGCGCATTCACGGGCGCCATCCGCGAGCACCGCGGTCTCTTCCAGGCAGCCGACGGTGGCACGCTCCTGCTCGATGAAATCGGCGACATGCCGATGCGCCTTCAGGTGAAGCTGCTGCGCGTCCTACAGGAAAACCATGTGCGACCGGTCGGCAGCACCGAAGCCAATCCAATCAACGTGCGCATCATCTCGGCGACGCACCGCGATCTGAAGCAGCTCATCATGGGCGGTCATTTCCGCGAGGACTTGTATTACCGCTTGAACGTCGTGCACATCGAAATGCCCTCGCTCTCGAAGCGTCGCGAAGACGTGCCGCTGCTGGTCTCCTACTTCCTGGACAAGGTCGCACGCGAGAGTGGCTTGCAGCGTCACATCTATGCACCCGAAGCGGTAGAGCTGTTGGTGAGCGCCGAATGGCCGGGCAACGTGCGCCAGCTGGAAAATGTCGTGCGACAGAACGTCGCATTGGCGACCAGCCCAATCATCAGTGGCGAACTCGTGCAGTCCGCACTCGGCGGTGGACCGGCCCGTCTACCCTCCTTCGATGAGGCACGCGACGAGTTCACGCGCAATTACCTCTCGCAGATCCTGCAGATCACCGGCGGAAACGTGAGCCAGGCGGCGCGTTTGGCGAAGCGCAACCGCACGGATTTCTACAAGCTGCTGGCGCGGCATCAGTTGACGCCGGAGGACTTCAAACAGCGTTGAGAATCCTCGAGAGACCCGGGCGCACCGGGCTTCCACTTTCTTCGGCTAGCCCTCCGTTGCGCGTCCGTGCCTGAGCCGTCTGCCGAATTGCCTGCGCCGCAGCTGGGAGATCGAAACCGCTCGCCACGAACTGCTGTCATGACCGCCGGCGCGCTGCTGGCGATCGTGATCACCGTTTTATTTGCCGATCTGCCGGGATCGAGCCGCTTCGTTCGCGAGATGCAAGACACGGCGCATACCGTGGCGTTCGCGTTGATCGCCTGGCTGCTCGCCAAGCTTCTGAGTGCCGGCAGCGGCCAGGGAGCA
>DATELY010000078.1:0-4326 GCA_035276085.1 Steroidobacteraceae bacterium
TCGATCTGCGTGAGCAGCGAATCCATGTGGCTGACCGTGTCGTCCAGCTTGCGGGCGAATGCCGGATCCTTGACCAGAATGCCGAGCGATCCCTTGCCGGAATTGATGTCGTTCAGAATGTCATTCAGGTTTTTCGTGGACGTGTTCAGGTTGTTGTAGAGCGTATCGTCCTTCATCAGCTTGCCCAGCGAGCCCTTGCCCTGATTCAGCGACGTGACGATTTCGTTCAGTCCCTGGGTGGCCTGTTTCAACTGGTTATACATATCATCACTGGTGACCAGTTTGCCCAGCGAGCCCTGGCCGTTACTGACGCCGTTGACCAGCGTCTGCAGCTCATCGAGGGTCTGCAGTCCCTTGTTGTAGACGGTGCGGTCGTTGATCAGCGCGCCGATGGATCCCTTGTTCGTGCTGAGCGCATCGGCGATTTTGTTCACCTTGTCGAGGATGGTGTCGAGTCTCTCGATGGTCCCCTGGCTGGCCTGGATCACATCCTGCAGGTTTGGCGTCTCGGTGGTGCCGATTTCGGCGTCGTTCTGAATCGGCGCCCCGGTTGCGCTGCGGCTGTCGATATCGACGACGGTGTCGCCCAGCACGCCCACGGTTTCCAGGCTGCTCTTCGAATCGGTGCGGATCTGGCTCTGCCGGGTCTTGCTGACCCGCATGATCACTTCCACCGGCGTGAGCCGGCGCGACTGGTCGATGCGGATGCTCCTGACGGTGCCGATGGTGACGCCTTCGAGGTTCACAGGCGCCCCGACTTTCAGCCCCGCAGAGTTCTCAAAGTAGGAACGCAGGGTGAGATGCCCGGCGAAAAAACCGCCCGCGTTGTTCGACATCAAAAAGATGAGCGCCGTGAGCGCCGCAAGGGCAACGATCACCAGAACCCCAACCTTTAATTGTGACCATCGCACTTCGCTTTGGGCAGGCACTTTTCCCTCGGTAAGGTCAGGGCCCCTGCGCCTTCTTCCGGGCACAGTGGGGGTGGTGTGAATGCAAAACGACGCTGCGCAGAGGATATCAAACCAACGCGCAGCCCCGGACTTCACCTGCTCCGATTTTCGCTTCGTTTTCGATGACAGGGCACTGCCAGGCGTTGCAGAATCGGCGCGAATTGCGGCCCTGTCATGCTGCGGTCACTTGCCGTGCGCAGCGCCCCTGCTATCCATCTCGAAAATCCGTGGCCGGGGAGCGGGAGTATTCTGCCGTTCAGGTCGAGTCCGCTGGGGTGGAGGGATGGCGATTATGAAGCCTCGAGAGTTGAAGCGACTCATCATTTTTGCGGTGTTCCTGGCTTCTGCTGCCGTCGCGCAGCGGCCGCCCGTCAATTCTCCTCTCCTCGACCACCTCGTCGGCGATTGGGTCCTCCGGGGAACCATTGCGGGCAGGCCGACTACGCAGGGCGTTAGGGGCGAATGGGTCGCAAACCATCAGTATCTTCGCCTGCATGACGTCTCGCGCGAGAAAGCGGCGAATGGCAAGCCGCAGTACGATGCGATGATCTTCATCGGATGGAACGGCGCGAAGAAAAGCTACCCGATCATTTGGCTGGATAATTTCTGGGGCATCGACCCGGAATCCATCGGCAACGCGACGCCAAAGGAAAACGAGATGCTGTTCCTGTGGAAGGATGCGAAAGGGACAGTAGATTTCAGCAACGACTTTCTTTACGACCCGCAGAGCGACTCATGGCAATGGGTCATGGACAATGTGGTCAATGGCACCCATAGACCTTTCGGACGGGTGAAGCTTACGCGCATGTAGTGTTTAGGATTTCCCGGCGCTCACAAATTTCAGCGCGCACCGTGCGCGGGACCCGCATTCCTCGCTGTATAGGCCACGCTGGCTCCGGTGCGTCCGTTCACGACAGTCAGAGTTCCGTTCGCATCTGCCGTGACCTCGATCGGATACCCAGTGTCGGTTCCGTGCAGGTTCGCGATGAACTGCTCAGGAGGGTTACCGCTGCCGGCCTCCTCCGAATAATGCAGCTGATATTCGGCTTCGAGGCCCGGAATCTCGCGGATGGTCGCCACCGTCGGCTTGGAGCCGCCCTTCTTCGCGCCGTTGTCCATGATGGCGACGCGCGGATGGACGGCATCGACCAGCGCCGGGCTCGAACTTTGGTTCCAGCCGTGGTGCGAAACGATCAGCAGATCCACGTGCCCGATCACGTTCGTCGGACACATCATATCCATTTCCTTGTCCCAGGTCAGATCGCCGAGGTCGAGAATGCGCAGCTTGCCGAAGGTGATTTCCACGCCGACGGATCGGGCGTTCTCCGTCTGATCGGCTGGGCGCTTTTGGCTCTGCGCGCAGTACTGATTTGACTCGCCACCGCCTGGCAGCGGCTTGTTGATGAGGTTCCCATCGGCCGAAATCACCTGCACGTGCATGCCGGAGATGGGCAGGACCTCGCCGGCTGTCGCGGTGAGGTGCTTGTATTTCCCGGTTGCGAGGACCTTCTGGTAGCCGGCATAAGCATCAGCAGTCGCCTTGTCGTTGGGCTCGCGCAGCGGGCCGTGATCGATGAACGTGCCGACCGGAATCTTATCGACCAGTTGCGGCACGCCGCCGGTGTGGTCGACGTGGTAGTGCGTGAGCAGGACATAGTCGATCTTGCTGATGCCCGCCTGCTTCGCGGCCTGAGCGATGCGGTCGGCATCACGATCGCCATTGTCTGGCCAGCCCGTGTCGATGAGCAGAGAGTGCTTGTCGGGCGTGACAAACAGGGTCGACTGGCCGCCCTCGACATCGACGAAATAGATGTGCAGCTTCCCGTGCTCCGGCGCGTCCTGCGCCGCCCGCAGCATCGGACACCCGGCGATCACCGCAGCGGCAACGGCCGCGCCGATCAGGATTCGGTGGAGCTTCTTCAGTTGGTTGCTGTTGATCGCCTTCATCGCTGCACATGTCTCCTTCGGGGGGATCGACTCTCGCCGAACATCATAGAACGGACGAAGGCGATGTGCTGCACGTCGGAGGGGCCACGTCGGTTCTCGATGGAACCGTTCGCCGCCCGGCTTCGTAATTCTGTTCAGAATGGACCCGATCTGCAGCCCGTCATGGGTGCTGGCGCAGGTTGCCGCCAGCACGGAAAGCTGGCGCCGCTCGGCCGGCGAATGGCGGCATCGCGCGCCGCGGTTCACTGCGCGCGCACAGCGTCGCCGCGAGAAGGCTTACGACCGCGCACTGCACGCCGTCGAACGCTATGCGCAGCATGCCTCCCCGTCGGATTCGCCGCGCACTCGGCAGAAGCTGATCTCATCCTTCGCGCAATTTGCAGCGGAGGCGCTGGACCTGGGCCGCGATGCCGTTGACGTTCTGACCGGCGGATTTCTTCCCGTGGGAATCGAGCTGGCGCGCTGGGCGCGACACTTCGATCCGGATCTGAGCCAGGCCGACATTGTGCAGGCCGCGCGCAATGCGTGGACCGCCTGCGGTCTGCAGCCACTGCTCGGAACACGCATGAGCCTGACGCAGGCGATCCTCGGGTACAGTTTGATTTACCCCTACAGCGATAATTTCCTCGACCAGAAGAGTATTTCCCGTGATGAGAAACTTCGTTTCGCGGAACGCTTCGGGGCCCGCCTCAAAGGCGAGCAGATCGCTCCCGCGAATGCGCACGAAGCCGCTCTCTGGCAACTTGTCTCGCTCATCGAGCAGCAGTTTCCGCGGCCTCTCTATCCCGCGGTGTTCGCCGCTTTGCTCGCGATTCATGGGGCGCAGGGCGAGAGCCTCGCCCAGATCCACTCCTCCGAGCGCTGCGCAGGCGACGAACTGCTGCGCATCAGCTGCGCGAAGGGTGGTACATCCGTGCTGGCCGACGCGATGCTGGTCCGCGGCGACCTGATCCCGCAGGAGGCGGAATTCGCCTTCGCCTGGGGCGTTTTGCTGCAGCTCGGCGACGATCTGCAGGACATCAGCGAGGATCTCGAGCGTGGCTCCCAAACGCTCTTCACGAGTGCCGTCCGCAGCGGCGAACCGCTGGATCACTTGGTTGCGCAGCTACTCAGCTTCAGCGATGCGGTCGGGGCGCAGCTCGAAGCGTTGCCGTACGGCGACGGATTCTTCAGGAACCTGCTGCGTATGAGTTGGCGTTCGCTCGTCCTGATGGCCGTAGCGCAATACCAGCAATTCTTCACGCCGGAATTTGCCCGCACACTAGAGCCTCATTCGCCGTTCCGCTTCGCGTTCCTGCGAGAGCGCCGCGATCGGCTGGCGGGTGAACGAGGTCTCTTTGAGCGGCTGTTGCCGATTGTCCTGGCGGAGCCGTGGTCAGGAATCCGGCTGAGCGACGCGCGGCCTATCCGTGATCCTGCGCTCTCCTCG
>DATELY010000079.1:0-6164 GCA_035276085.1 Steroidobacteraceae bacterium
GGGTGGGGGCGAGAATTTACGGTCGAGGCTTACTCGTGCACCCCCCATCCTGTCCTTCTGATGTGCAGGGACGCACGAATGGCGCGGGCGCATGGATGCGCAGGAGCGGCCCCCGCTTCGCAAGGGAAGGGACGCGCGCGAAGGCTCTCCGCGCGTGCTCATGCACCGAGGTCCCCGAGCCGCCTCCCTCGCCTTGGTAGAATCCCCCGCCCGGGCCCTACACGCCCATTGTCCGTCGATTCCCGATGCCCCTGTCCCCCTACCAACAACTCGAACAAGAGTTCAAGCGACTGTCCGCCTTCCAGGGTGCCTCCGGCATCCTGCGGTGGGATGCGGCCGTCATGATGCCCCGTGGCAGCGCTGACATTCGCGGGGAGCAGCTTGCCGCGCTGGAGACGGAAGCGCATTCCATCCTGACCTCGCCCCGTGTGGCGCGGCTGCTGGAGCGGGCGGACGCCAATGCCCAGGGCCTCGAGGATTGGCAGATCGCCAACCTGCGGGAGATGCGTCGCGAACGCGAGCACGCCATTGCCATGCCGCAGAACCTCATTTCGCGCATTGCCAAGGCGACTGCGCGCGCCGAGGTGAAATGGCTCGAGGCCAAGGAGAAGAGCGACTTCAAAGTGTTCGCTCCACATCTGGAGGAAGTCACGAGCCTCATACGCGACAAAGCCGGGATTCTCGGCAAGGCGCTCCAGCTCGATCCCTACGATGCACTGGTGGGTGAGTTCAGCCCCGGACTGACCTCGGCGGAAATCGATGTGGTCTTCACGACGCTCGGGCGCCGGCTGCCGGGGCTCATCCACGAGGTGATCGAGCTGCAGGCGACCCGTCCGCCGCTCGAGATCACGGGCAAGTTCACCACGAGCCGGCAGCGGCAGCTCGCGCTCGAGATCATGAAGGCGCTGGGCTTCCCATTCGATCGCGGACGCCTGGATGAGAGCGAGCATCCGTTTACGGGTGGCGTGCCCGGCGATATCCGCATCACCACCAAGTTCAGCCCCACCGATCCGCTGACCGGCCTCATGGGCGTGCTGCATGAAACCGGTCATGCGATGTACGACCTCGGCCTGCCGGAGGCCTGGCGCGGGCAGCCCGTCGGTCGCGATCGCGGCATGGCGCTGCAGGAAAGTCAGTCGCTGCTGATGGAAATGTTGATCTGCCGCAACCGTCCCTTCCTGCGTTACGCGCAGCCGCTGCTGCAGAAGGCGTTCGGTGCGACGGGTCCCGAGTGGGAAGTGGAGAATCTGTATCGCCTGCTGATTCGAGTGCGGCGCGGATTGATCCGCATCGATGCCGATGAGCTCACGTATCCCCTGCACGTGATGCTGCGTTATGAGCTGGAGAAGGAGCTGCTCGCCGGTGAATTGCGTGTAAAGGACATTCCCGAAGCCTGGAACGCGCGTATGGATGCACGCCTGGGCGTCAAGCCGAGCAGCGATGCCGAAGGGTGCCTGCAGGATGTGCACTGGGCGGTCGGTTCGTTCGGGTACTTCCCTTCGTATGCGATCGGTGCCGTCATCGCCGCGCAGTTGTATGAAACGATGCGCGCGGAATTGCCGCAGATCGATGAGGAGATCGCGGCCGGCCGCTTCGGCGCCCTGTTCGCGTGGCTGCGCGAAAACGTGCACAGGCTCGCCGCGTCGCTGAGCACGCCGGAATTGATCAAGCAGACGACCGACAAGCCGCTCACCGCGGCGGCGTGGGTGCGCTACGTCGAAGCGAAGTATCTGGAGTCGTGAGCATGACAGCGCTGCCGCTGCAAGCCGAGCCGTCGAACAATTTCAAACGCCTGCAGGCCCGTTTGCGCGGCCTCGTCGGCAAGGCGATCGATGACTTCCGCATGATCGAACCGGGCGATCGCGTCATGGTGTGTCTGTCCGGCGGCAAGGATTCGTACACGATGCTGGATATTCTGCTGTCGTTGCAGCGGAGCGCACCGGTGTCGTTCGAGTTGATCGCAGTGAACCTGGATCAGAAACAGCCCGGCTTTCCTGCGCACGTGTTGCCCGACTATCTGCGTGGCCTCGGGGTGCCGTTCCACGTTATCGAGCAGGACACATACCGTGTCGTGAAGCGCGTGATTCCGGCAGGCAAGACGATGTGCGGGCTCTGCTCGCGGCTGCGGCGCGGAGCGTTGTATCGCTATGCCCGCGAGAACGGCATCACCAAGATCGCGCTCGGCCATCATCGCGACGACATCGTGGAAACGCTGTTTCTCAACATGTTCTTCGGCGGCAAGCTCAAGACGATGCCGCCGAAGCTCAAGTCCGAAGACCGGCGCCACATCGTGATTCGACCGCTCGCATACGTCGCGGAAGCCGATATCGAACGCTATGCGCGGGTCCGCGCCTTTCCGCTGATCCCGTGCTCGCTGTGCGGCTCGCAACCCAACCTCCAGCGCACGGAGATCAAGCAGATGCTGCGCGCTTGGGAACAGCAGTATCCCGGCCGCACGGAAGCGATCTTCTCCAGTCTGCGCAACGTGGTGAGCTCGCATCTGGCGGACCCGAACATGTTCGACTTTGCGGGCTTGCGCGGAGAAGACGTGGATGACGCTGCCGCTCCCGGCAACGAACCGTGGGAAGAAGGACCTGTGACCTGGGACGTGAGACCTGGGCAGGAAGCGGATTCCGACCTCAGGCCGCAGGCCGCAGGCCCCAGGCCCTTTCCATGAGCACCGAAGCCGCTCTGTCCTCCTGTGTCGTGTTCTCTCATGGCCAGGACGGCGAACCCTGGGGCACCAAGATCGTCGCGCTTGCGCAGGTCGCTCGCGACCTGGGTTGGCTCGTGGAGTCGATCGACTATCGCGGCATGGACGATCCGCAAGCGCGCGTCGAAAAGCTGCGTGAGGCGTGCAAGTCACTTCCACCGCGTCCGGTGTTGGTGGGCTCCAGCATGGGAGGTCACGTTGCGACGGCCGTGGCCAGGCAAGTCGATTCGCGTGGATTGTTCTTGATGGTGCCGGCGTTCTACATGCCGGGATTCGAGCAGTACACGCCGCCGGCGCCGAGCTGTCCGATCACGATCGTGCATGGCTGGCGCGATGACATCGTGCCGGTCGCGAACAGCTGGCGCTGGGCCCAGACGTGCCGTGCGCGTCTGTTGGTGCTCGACTCGGATCATCGCCTGGGAGGGGATGTGCCTTTCCTCGTTCATGCGTTCGAATATTTCCTGCAGAATCTGTAGACCGTCCGGCCGGGGGAGGAGACGTATGATGCGTGCCATCGGGATGTTGCTGATCGTCAGCTCGCTCGCCGCGTGCAGCAGCAAGCAAGAAGAGCAGGCCGAAGCGCCACCCATGAAAGTCGAAGACACGGCGTTCGGCGACATGACGCAGACGATGGAGCGCGCCAAAGCGGTGGAGGGAACCACGATGCAGCACAAGGAAGACGTGGATAAGGCGCTCGAAGCGGATGGCGGGTGATGGTGGTGTGGCTGCACAGCTGTTGGGTCAAGCGTCCCTTCCCCCGCTGCGCTTGCGCTCCGCAGGGGAGGGGACGCACTGATCAACGGCACCGCAGATCGATCCACTGATGCTTGCGCTTCTGCGTTGGTTCCTCGGAGCGTGGACACGGCCGCGTGTGCTGCCCGAGGACGCATCGGAGCGCTACGGGCGCTCGGGTCGCTTCGTGTGCTACGTAATGGAAACGCACGGTGTTGCGGACCTCGTGGTGCTGCAGCAGGTGTGCGAGAAATCGCGAATGCCGCCGCCTTCCGACCCTGCAAGCGCGTTGTTGACGAAGCGTGCCGCACACCTCGAAGCACGCGACGGCGTCTGGCTCTTCCTCGAACAGCGGCGCGGCTTCTGGGGCGACCGCATCGACCGGCGCATTCCCACTGTGCTGCATGACTTCGTGCAGCGTTGCGGGACCGATCCGCAGTACGAGATCGAATTCGTGCCCGTGAACGTGTTCTGGGGACGCGCTCCAGACAAAGAAGCTTCCTGGCTACGTGTATTGCTCGCGGAGAACTGGGATCGGGCGGGCCGACTCCGCAGGATGCTCTCGGTCCTGGTGAACGGTCGCAATCTCTTCGTGCAGTTCGGCGATCACGTTTCGTTGCGAGAGGTCGTGACCAGCGCGCCCACCTCGGCGCGGGCCGTGCGTCGCCTGACGCGCGTATTGCGTACGGCATTGCGCGCGCAGCGTGCGGCCATGATCGGGCCGGACCTGTCTCACCGCCGCACGATCGTCACGCAAGTGTTGCGCACGCAGGCCGTGCGGCAGGCCGTCGCCGACGAGATGCGTACTCGCAAGTTGACGCGCAGGCAGGCGTTGGAGCTGGCGCAGTCCTACGCGTACGAGATCGCTGCGAATTACTCGCCCATCTTCGTCGCCTTGATGGCGCGTGCGCTCACGACACTCTGGAACCGGCTGTACGACGGCGTCGAGCTGCACAACCTCGACAATCTCCATGCGATCGGCGAGGGCAACGAGATCGTGTTCGTGCCCTGCCATCGCAGTCACATGGACTATCTGCTGCTCTCGTACATCATCTATTACAACGGTTACGCAGTGCCGCACATCGCGGCTGGCATCAACCTGAACATGCCGGGCATGGGCCCGTTCCTGCGGCGTGGCGGCGCGTTCTTCATCCGCCGCAGCTTCCGCGGCAACACGCTCTACACGATGGTCTTCATGAAGTACCTCGGCCTGATGATAGCTCGCGGGCACTCCATCGAATACTTCATCGAAGGCGGACGCAGTCGCACGGGCAGGCTGTTGCAACCCAAGACCGGCATGCTGTCGATGACGGTACGCAGTTATCTGCGCGATCCGCGCCGGCCTGTCGTGTTTCTCCCGGTCTATTTCGGCTACGAGCGCCTCGTCGAGGGCAAGACCTACATCAACGAGCTGTCCGGCAAGCCCAAGGAGAAGGAATCCATTTTCATGATGCTGCGCACGTTACCGGCCCTGCGGCAGCGCTTCGGTAAAGTACACGTGAGCCTGGGTGCGCCGATTCATCTCGATGAAGTGCTCGCCCGGCATCGTCCGGCGGAGGCGGTGAACGATCGCAGCGATCGACCGGCATGGCTGAATGCCGCCGTCGATGAGCTGGCCGTGCGCACCATGACCCACATCAACAGCGCGGCGGCCGTGACGCCCATCAACCTCATCGCCCTCGTCCTGCTCGCGACGCCGAAGCAAAGCATGATGGTCAGCGACTTGTCGCAGCAGCTCGAGCTCTACGCCGCGCTGCTGCGTCAGGAGCCGTACTCGCCGTACGTTCAGGTCACGACGCTCGATGGCGCTTCCATGATCCGCCACGGGGAAGCGCTCGGTGTGCTGCAGCGACAGACGCATGCGCTGGGCGATGTGGTGCGCATGACGGAGGAGAACTCCGTGCTGATGACCTACTTCCGCAACAACGTCATGCACCTGGTCGCGATGCCCTCGCTCATGGCGTGCTGCTTCTTGAACAATCGCACGCTGAGCACGCGCGACATCCAGCGGCTGGCGTGGCGCATCTATCCGTATGTGCGGGACGAGCTGTTCCTGCGCTGGGACGAGAGTGAGATCGACCAGATCGTGCGCTCGACGCTGGAGGATCTCTGCAACCACGGTCTGTTGGAGCGCATCGCGGAGAGCGATGAGTGGCGCCGGCCCGTCACGGGCTCGCGCCAGGCCGTGCAGTTGTCGGTGCTGGCCCAGGTGACGGTGCAGATCATTGAGCGCTACTACCTCGCGATCTCGCTGCTGACCGATGCCGGTAGCGGCAAGATGACGCAGGACGCGCTGGAATCCCAATGCCAGTTGATGGCGCAGCGCATGTCGCTGCTCTACGAGCTGAACTCACCCGAGTTCTTCGACCGATCCTTGTTCAAGAACTTCATCGACCTGCTGCGCGCACGCAATGTGCTCGGCCTGAATGCGGAGGCCAAGCTCACCTACACGGGTGAGACACTCGCGGCGATCCAGGGCGATGCGCAGCTCGTGCTGCACGAGCAGATTCGCAATAGCGTGCTGCAGGTGACGCAGCGCTGAGGGTTTGCCCCCACCCCAGCCCTCCCCCGCTGCGCAGGGGAGGGAGCGGAAAGCGCGAGGCCGGTGATCCTTTGCCTCAAGTGTCCGACCCCCTCCCCTGCGCAGCGGGGGAGGGCTGGGGTGGGGGCAATCCCTCAGCGCTGCGTCACCTGCAGCACGCTATTGCGAATCTGCTCG
>DATELY010000080.1:0-29456 GCA_035276085.1 Steroidobacteraceae bacterium
GGTTTGCACAGCACCCCTCAATCGAAGCACGCCCTTCGTTCGCTCGACTTCGCCCGAAAAGCGAATGCGGCGGCGAGCAGTGCGGTACCGAGAGCGAACACGCTGATGGCGTCGTAGCGCATCACGGGCGCGATGGCGAGCACGAGGCTGGCGCCCGTCAATTGAATGAACGCCATGAGCGATGACACGGCGCCACGGGTGGTGGGGTGGAGGTCAAGTGCCTTGAGCGCAAGCACCGGCGCGCCAAACTGCACGCCGAAGGCCGTTGAGGCGATCGTGAATTGCACCGCGAGCATCGGTGCAGGATCGAACATCAGATTCATCGTGGAGCCGAATGCTCCTGAGATCATGGCGATCGCGAGGCTGCCTTGCAGTTGTGCTTCCGGTCGCAAGCGTCCTGCAGCTCTTCCGCTGCAAAGCGCGCCGGCAACGTATCCGCCGATCATGGGGAAAAAGAGCAGGCCGAATTGCGTCTCGCTCAAGCCCCATGCGTCCATCACGATGCCGGGTGCGGCGCCCATGTAGATCCAGAGCGTTGCAAACAGAGCGCTGTTGCAGAGCGCCAGCCAAAGAAAGTAGCTGTCCCGAATGATCATTCTCGAAGTGCGTATCAGCACCAACGGTCGCAGTGCGGTCCGCTTTTCGCGCGGATGCGTCTCGGGCAGGTAGAAGTGCGATACAACGGCCAGCACCAGGCCCAGCAGCCCGAGAAAGCCGAAGACCCCGCGCCAACCCAGCGCGATGTGAACCCATCCACCGATGACGGGTGCAATGGCCGGTGCGATGCCGAAGATCATCGTCACGATGCTCATGAGTCGCTGAGCTTCGTGGCCTTCGTACAGATCGCGGATCACGGCGCGACCGACCGTCATGCCTACGCCGGCTGTCAGACCTTGCACCGCACGGAACACGAGGAGTGCGCCGTAGCTTGGAGCGAGCACACAGCCTAGCGTTGCGAGCACATACGCGACCAGCCCACTCAGCACTATGCGTCGTCGACCAAGGGCGTCCGACAACGCGCCGTGCACCAGGGACATGGCGGCGAACGGGACCATGTACGCGGTGAGCAACTGCTGAATCGCCAGTGCATCGACATCGAACTCCGCTTGCATCGCCCGCAGCGATGGGAAGAACGTGCCGAGGGAAAAGGGGCTGAGCATCGACAGCACGGCGAGAACGGCAGCGAGTCCAACAGGGCTCGCATGGTGAGCGCGCTGCGTGTCAGGTTTGTATCGTTGCACAATGGCACTTGGTCAGATAGGGCAAGCAGGGGCGCTGGCCGGAATGATCTGGTGGTAACGTCAGCAGTGCATGGATGTTGCCTCACCAGTCCTCGCTCGCCGTAACCGAGCCATTGCAGCTGGGGTCAATTCCGCCAGGCGCTGATCGCCATCGGGCTATCCCGTTTCCCACCGCTGATTCGTCACTGGCTCCATCGTCGGTCGCTCAATGACGATGAATGCGTGTCGCAGGGCGCGGTGACAGTCGTTGCAGCCCTGTGTGAAGCGCTCGAACGCAGTGTCGAACCGAGGGCCGTCGCTCGTTGCGATGGCCTGTTCGAGCGCGTAACGGCCCGGTTGCATGTGAACCTTGATCGCAGCCGCTACGGGCAGTCCTTCTTGCGCGGGATGCCATTGCGCGATGGCCTCGAAGCTCTCTTCGAGCTCATTCAGCTCGAACTGCGCGAGCGCCCAGTTGCCTGCCTTTCCGGCGAACCACAGCTTCGCGTGCCGCAGTTGCAGCGTATGCATCATGTCGCCAAGGCCGGGTGCGTAGAATTGGCGCGGCAGCTCCTGCAGAACGGCATCGTGAGTCTTGAGTGCCGAGCGCAGCTGGGCGGTGTCTTGCGACTCACACCCCGTCAGTCCAACGAGCGCTGCCAGACAGAGCGGCGCCAGATGTTTGTGGGCTTTCACGCGATGGACTCCCCGATCAGATCAGACGATGCCGTTCAACTGTCAGGGATTATGCCTTGTCAACGCACACGCTAGCCGACGCGAGCTGGCACGGACGTGAATCCCCTGAAGCGTGCACGGCGTCCACGCACCGGATCGCCAGACAGTTGGAGCGCCGGGAATCTCAGCACCGCGCGAGCGATTGCGATGCGACCTTCCAGACGCGCGACGGCCATCCCGGCGCAGGCGTGCGCGCCCGCGGCAAAGGCGAGATGTCGGTTCGGTTGTCGTGCCATGTCGAAGCGGTCCGGATCGGCAAACTCCTCCGGATCGCGGTTCGCGGCACCGATGCATAACGTGAGATACGTGCCCGGATCGAGCACGACGTCGCGCACGACGGTGGGCTCGACGACGAGCCGGTTGCCGAGCTGATTCGAGCTCTCGAAGCGCAGGCATTCCTCGACAGCCGTCGCGATCAGCTGTGGTTCCGTGCGCAACCGCTGCAGCGAGTCCGGATGCGTGAGGAGCAGGTACAGACCGTTGCCGATGAGATTGGTGGTCGTCTCATGACCTGCGTTGAGCAAAAACACGCAGTTCTGCGCGAGTTCCGTTTCCGTCAACTGATCATCGCCGAGCAGGCGCGTGAGCAGATCGTCGTCGCCAGCCGGATGCCGGCGCCGATGCGCGATCAGCTCGCGCAGATACGCGCAGAATTCGGTCACCGCGCGATTGCCAGTGGCGAGCTGCGCGACGGTCGGCGCCGGCTCGAGCGCACCCAGGATCGCCAATGACCAGTCGCGCAGCGGCCCGCGATCCTCGCGCGGCACGCGCAACAGGTTACCGATCACCTCGACCGGCACGGCCGCGGCGTAGTCGCAGATCAAATCGACGTCGCCTTGCGCCTCCATGCGATCCAGCAGCGCGTCGACCAGCGCGACCACGTCGGGCTCCATCGCCTTGAGCACGTGAGGCGTGAGCGCGCCGACGATCTGTCGCCGCACGCGCGTGTGGTAGGGCGCATCGTTGAACACCAGGCTCGTCGTATGGTGCTCGTAGAGCGGCGAGCCCACACCGAGCTTCGGCGCAAACGCCTGTTTCTTGTCGGAGCTGAAGGCCGTGCGGTCGCGATAGATGCGATCGAGGTCGGCGTAGCGGGTGAGAAAATATGTGCCATCCGGACAGCGATGCACGGGATCGAATCTGCGCAGCGCCGCGTAGAGGGGATAGGGATCCTCGTAGAACACCGGCTCGAGCTTGTTGGGATCGAAGGCTGCGGCCAGCGCCCGGTACTCTTCCTCACTCATCGTCATTGGTCGCCGGACGACGTTATCAAGCGTTGCAGCAGGTCCACGATCGCATCCGGTTGTTCCACCTGCACGTTGTGTCCGCAGCCCGCGATCTCGACGGCTTCCGACGCATGCGCGCGGAGCTCGGCCGTCGACACCATCGGGTCGCGCTCGCCGCGCGCGAGGATCACACGCGCTCGCGCACTCGTCACGAGCGAATCGAACGGCGCACCCGCAACGCCAAAGGATTGCGGATCCTGCGACAGCCGCCATCCCGCGTCGCCCTGCACGATGCCGCGCGAGAGCCACTCATCGCCCGGCGCGACAGTGGTGTCGAGACCGGACACGCGTCGATAGCGCGCCCACGCTTCTTCTGCCGTCGCATACCAGCGGACGGGCCGAATCGCGAGCTCGCGCGAGCCCTGAAGGTCCGCTTCCGACCACGTGATCTTCGATCCGACGCTGAGAACGCCGGCGACCTCGACACCGAACCAGCGGCTCGCGAGCGCGAGTGCGATATACGCGCCGAGCGAGTGGCCGATCACGAACACGTCCTGCGCGTCGCGGACAAGCGCCGCGACTTCGGCAGCATGACCGCCGACGGTGTACTGACGCTGCCAGACCGACGCGCCATGACCGCTGAGATCCGGCGCGAACCACCGGCCCATCGAGCGCCGCTCGATCGCTCGCCGCACGCCATTCCACACCGCTGCCGTCGCGCCGAGTCCGTGCAGCAGGAGAATGGCTCGCGAGCCGGTCCCACCGCGTTCACACCACGTCACGCCGTTCCTCCTCTCTTCCGTCGCAGTCGACGATGACAATGTAGACGATTGCCTCGGGTAGCGCGATTCCTCAACACTTGCGAGTCAGGCAGTAGGTCGAAAGCACCGTGCTTACACGTTGTACTGGACCGCATTTGGTATCAGGCCCGTCGGCCGGTCTCGAAATCTCCCGTTTGCCTTCCGATTCGCCGGCCTCGACAATGCGCGGCCTCGTTCGATTGTCGATGGGTCATGTCCCGCAAGTCGTCGCTTACAACCTCATCCCGCAAGTCCGAAGCCCGGCTCACGCCCGAGCAAGAGCGTTTTCGCTACTTGATCCGCCAGATCGAGAACGTGCGCGAAGCTCAAGCGGCGTGGGAGAAGATCGTCGGGAAATTCCGGCGTGAGCACGCTCAGAGGCTGCAGCCGCTGCGGATGTCGCTGCGCGACCTGAGCCGCGAGACGGTGGTCACAATCGATCGGCTGCTCGATGAGGCGACGTGGTCGCGCGTGGATCGCACGGCGCTGCGGCAGATTCTCTGTGCGATGGCGGATGCCTTGCTGGCCGCGACCCCTGACGACGCGGGTCTCAAGGAGTTGTTCGACAAACACAGCGACGCGAGCTTCGACGCTGTCAAGCGGGAGGAGATGCAGCGGCTGAAGGAAGAAGCGGAGGAGCTCACGGGTCTCGATCTGGGCGATGAAGCCGATCTGCGCACGGAAGAAGACTTGATTCAGCGCATGTACGAACAGATGGCCGCGCGGGAAACGGCGGAGGAGGCCAGCCGGTTCACCGACGCGCAGCGACGCCGCGAATCGGCAGCGAACAAACGCCGGGAGACGGCGACACAGTTGGTCAGGCAATCGCTACGGGAGATCTATCGCAAGCTCGCAAGCGCCGTGCATCCGGATCGCGAATCGGATCTGCAGCGCCGCGAGGAGAAGAATGCGCTGATGCAGCGGATCAATCAGGCCTATGCCGCCAACGATCTGCTCACGTTGCTGGAAGTCCAGATACAGCTCGGACAGAGCGATCCGGATCAGATCGGCAAGATGAGCCCGCAGCGCTTGAAGCAGTACAACAAGTTGCTCGCGCAGCAGCTCGAAGAAGCAAAGACGAAGCTGAGGCAACTGGAAGCCGCCTTCCGTGAGGATTTCGATCTGGACACGACCAGCAAGATCAGTGCGGACAATCTCAATCTGGTGATCCAGCGGCAAGCCCGTGCCATCCGCGCCGAGATCTCGCGCCAGAAGGAGTTCCTGTCCTTGCTGTCGAACAAGGCGGCGATCAAGCGATGGTTGAAGGACCAGCGACGGTTCGCCTCGGAGATGGATTTCTAGATTCCAGTGCCGGCCGCGTCAATTGCGTTGACGCGAACAAGTGCCCGTCAATGACCCCGATCCCCCGGCTCGCCATCGCCGGAGCAGCTGGCTCCGTTTTTTGCCGCTCCCGGCCTCCATGGCATAGTATGCCAATCGTCAATTACCTGGAAACTTGCTATGGGCACTCGCAATGTCGTCCTCACCGATCGCCAGGAAGAGCTCATCGATCATCTCGTCTCGCAGGGACGTTATCAGAATGCCAGCGAGGTCCTGCGTGAAGGCCTGCGGCTAATCGAAAGACGTGAGGCCGAGGAGAAGGTGCGGCTCAAGGCACTACGTGACGCCGCGCGAATCGGCATCGAGGACGTCGATGCCGGGCGGGTTCGTGACTTCAGCACCAACTCGGAGTTACGTCAGCACCTGGATTCACTCGCCAAGCGCACCGTCACCTCCGCTCGGTCACGGTAAAAGATCGTATGCGCCAATGGATGGTGCGCCTGACGGCCGCCGCCGAGAAGGACTATCAAAGCATCATCGAATGGACGATCGAGCATTTTGGTGAAGCCCAGGCGCTGGTTTACGCCGAGACGCTGGCTCTCGCGCTCGAAGCGCTCGCCGAGGGTCCCTCGCTCGTCGATGCAAAGCGCAGGGACGAAATTCTGAAAGGGGTGTGCAGCCTTCACGTCGCGCGTCGAGGACGTAAGGGACGCCACTTCATCCTGTTTCGGGTAGCCAAGCGGCGCGGTGAGGTCATCGAAGTGCTGCGCCTCCTCCACGATTCAATGGATCTTCCCCGGCATTTTCGCTCCCCCGGCGAGACGTGACCGTCTCCAGCCGTCAATGACCCCGATCCCCCGGCTCGTCACGGCCGGCGTCCTCGCGACTGACGATGGTCAGATTCAATCCCCCGAGATCGTAGGATGCGCCGCCCGTTGCATTGGAACTGCCTACGGGCGCCGGTAGCGCGAGCGGACTGCTCAGAGCAGTGGCCGCGACCGGAGCATTCGACTCTGCGTGACCGACTGCGTCCTGGTAGTCGACAGTCGGTGTGGCGACCGATGGCGGTGTTTCCGAAGAGGGTGGTGTTTCCGCTGATGGCGGGGCTTCCGGAACCACAACCGCAGTGATATTCGCAGACAGGCCCGTGGGCTGCAGCAGTACGTAGTTCGCTGCCGCCGATCCAACCAGGCTGTTGTTTGCCGTGACCGCGATGTCATTGCCGACATCGGCGGTGGTGAAGCTGCCCGCTTCGTTCAGTAGCAACGATTCGCCGGCGACCACGCCGCTGAGCGAGCCGCCGGTGAGGGTTGCTGTCGTCGTGCCGTCGTACACCTTGTCGAGTGCCGATTGCCCCTCGACCGTCAGCGTTCTCGCGGTAATGTGAGCCGTCGCCGTCGGACTATTCGCTATGGTGTAGTTGCTCGCCAGTCCGCCGCTGGCGCCATCGGTCAGCGTGAAGCCGCTGGCTGTAACGAGAGCGGCATCGGCAACGTCCTTGCTGTTGAATGCGGCAGTGGCAATTGCCGTGACGGTCTCTGTGCCGACAAACCCCGTGAGCGAGTTGACTGTCGCGCTTGCCGTGGTGTTACCGTCGTAGACCTTATCTGTAGCGGTGATGCCTGCGGTCAACGTCCTCGGTGTGATGTGCGCGCTCGTGGTCTGCCCGCTGGCCAAGATGTAGTTGCTTGCGAGGCCACCGTTGTTGCCGTCGGATAGCACGATGCCATTGACCGTTACGAGATTGGCATCGGCCACGTTCTGACTATTGAACGTGGCAGTGTTACTCACACCCAATGTCTCCGTGCCGACGAGACCCACGACGTGCAATGTCGCCGTCGCGGTGTTGTTGCCGTCATAGATTTTATCGGGCGCAACGACCGTGGCCGTGAGAGTCGCGGGATTTACGGTCAGCGTGCCGTTCGCATAGCTGATGATGTAGCCCTGCTGGTTGGAATACAGACCGCTGGCCGACAGCGTGTAGCTGCCCGCGTTGGTTGCGCCTTGCGCCGTGCCGCCGTAGGTCACCGTACCCAGCAAGTTGCCGTTCGGAGTGGTCGAGTAGCTGACGCCGTTGCCGCCCGAATAAGCAAGCCCGTCATACGTCTTGACGGCAGCATTGGGTGTCACCGTCAATGCGGTCATGAACGATCGCAGCAGCGGATACGTGTGGCCCTCGTACACGATCCATTTCGAGCCGAAGTCCCAGCCGCTGAAGCTGGATGCATTCTGCATCTGCGCGGTGGTCAAGCCCGTACCGCCTTGCGACGTCGCCCGGCCCGACGTCGTCGTGTTCCAGTAGCTGTTGTTGACGGCGTAGCTGCCCGCTCTCGATCCCACCAGCCCGCCGATCGAAAACGAGCCGCTCACAGCGCCGGTGGAGTAGGAGGTGTTGAGCGTGGCGCCGTCGAGAAAGCCGACCAGTCCGCCGGCGTTGGACGACGCCGTCACTGCACCGGTTGCATACGTGTTCGTGAGTGTGACGAAGCGGGCTTGTCCGGCGAGGCCACCGACATAGAACGCGCCCGTACCATTGACGGTGCCGGTGGCGTAGGAGTCGGTGATCGTGCCGAAGAAGCGCGCCTGGCCGAACAGTCCGCCGATCAGATTGGACGTACCCGTGACGTTGGCGGAGGAGTAGCCATTCGTCATCGTCGTGCCGTTGCCAAGGCCGACGAGCCCACCGACCCATGCCACGCCACTCACCGTCCCTGAGGAGTAGACGTTGGAGTAGGTGCACGCGAAACAGTTGGCGACGAGCGGACCGACATACGTCGCGCCGGTGATCGTAGCGTTGATCACGCCGACATTGCGGAACGTCGCGCTGTTCGCGACACCGAACATCCCTACGTTGTTCGTCGCGGGCGTGTTGCTCACCAACCCACTGACGACATGTCCCAAGCCATCGAACGTGCCGGTGAAGTCGCCCGATCGGCCGATGGATGTGAAACCCGCGCCGCTGTTCCACGTGCTGGTCGCGCTCGCGTCGATGTCGCTGCCGAGCGCGTAGTTCGCCGTGACGGCGCCGTTGATGCCCTGCAGGTCCGTGCCTGTGGTGCTGCCCGCCGCGCCCAGGCTCGTGATCACGGTGTAGTTGACGACCGCACCGTCGGAACCCAGCCTCGTGCTGAAGTTGTTGCCGGCGGGAAGATTGACCGGCGCGCGCACATTGACCTTGCCGGTGTTGCCGGCTGCAACCGCGCCTTGACCATACTCCAGAGCGAGGCTGGCGGTGCCCGAGCCATGCATCGTCGTGTTGATGTTGATGTTGTTCTGCGCATTCAGCGTGAGGCGGTTCGCGTTCCACGTCACCACGTCATTGACGTTCACATCGCCCGCGGTGCCCGTGCTGCCGCTCGTGCTCAGGACCGTCACGTTGTTGCTGCTCAAGCTGGCCGAGAGCGTTGCGCCGGTGATGTCGCCGCCGCTTGCGGCAATCGTGAAGTCGAGCGGATCGATCAGCCACTGGCCCGTCGCGCCTCGGGTGGCCGCTGTCGTGATGTTCGCGGTCGACTCGATCCGTACGTGTGCCGCGGAGGTTTCGACGAAGCCGCCGTCGCCGCCCTGCGGGGCGCTTGCGTCCAACGTGCCATCCACGTTCATCGCGCCCGATTGCAGATCGCCCAGCAGCTTGATCGTGCCGCCGCGGTTCTCGATGGTCTGCGCCTGGATGACGCCGGTGTTGTTGATCGCACTGTGCAGCAGATGACTGGCACTGCGCGCGCTGAGCAGTACGCGTCCCCCATCGGCCTGGATGAGGCCGCCGTTCTGAGCCAGGGCGTCGACGGCGCCCGAATCCACCTGAACGTTCAGCAAGCCATCGCCGGCCACATCGAGCGTGAGGGCATTGCCAGCCGCGAGCGCAACTGTGCCGAGTCTTGCAGCGATGATGCCCTCGTTGCTGACCGTGGCGCCCAGGAGGGCGACGTAGCCGCCATCGGCATTGATCGATCCGTAATTTTCGATGGCGCCATCGCTGGTGCCGATGAATTCATAACGGCCGGCGAGAAAATCAGCATCCGAGATGTCGCGAGTCGACGCGACCAGTCCACCGACATTCACCTGTGCACCGCTGCCGAACAGGATGCCGTTGGGATTGACGAGAAAGACTCTGCCGTTCGCGCTCAGGCTGCCGAGGATGCCGGATGGCTCGGAACCCAATACGCGGTTCAGCGCGATCGAGCGACTGTTCGGTTGCACGAAGCGGACGGACTCGCCGAGGCCGATGTCGAAAGTGTTCCAGTTGAGCACGGCGTTCTGACTCGACTGATGGATCGTCGTGCTGTTCGCGGCACTCTCGATCGTCGCGGCGCCGGCGACGACAGTTCCTCCTGTGGGCGAGGCGTGAACAACCGCTGCCAGTGTCAACGCGAAGGCGGACCCGAGCGACGTCACGACGAACCCGGTTCTGTTGCCGCGACAGCTCACGTTCTCCGCAACCGCGACGACGGCGCCGGTGGCTTCGTTGCGGACGGAACGGTAGATGCGATTCATGGTGAGACCTGTGTTGCCTGCGCCGTACCGTCGTCAGAAATACTTCACTGTATTGATCCAGAAGCGACTGTCCTGGTCGGGTCCTGAAGTCACGGCAGCACTGCCGAGCGTGTGAGCGTAGTAGGCCCTCACAACGAAACTGCCCGCGTCGAACCAATGCAGTCCGATACCGGCACCGCTCAACGTGCGGTGGTTACGTTCTTCGTCCCATGGATCCTTGGCGAGTCTGCCCGTGGCGGTATCGATGAAGCCGAGCAACTGCCAGTGTCCCGGCAAGCGCTCGACGAGATTCGGCAGTCGCAGACGTGCTTCCAGATTCAGTAGATAACCGCGATCGACATAGGCTTCGCCTTCCGGATACGCGCGCACCGCGTTGGCCCCGCCCAGGCCCATCTTTTCCGAGACATCCAGGTTCTGTGAGGACAACTGGCCTTGTAGCGCGGCGTACAGCGAGATCGAATCGGTTACGGCCTGCAGCCGCGTCACCTCGATACCGAGTTTGTCGTAGCGACCATCGCTGCGCGCGGTGGCCGCGTCGATGGCCATGGCCTCTGCACTTTCGAGGTCGAGGCGGCCTGCAGTCCAGCTGAGCGAATACGTGTTCCAGCCGCCGCCGCCGAACCGATCGTGGTGATCACCGATGAGGCTCAGCATTACCGCCTGCGCTTTCTTGTCCGACACGGTCTCAGGCGTCGTGGCATCGACTTCGTCGCGAAACTTCCTGGCGTCGACACCGAGCTGCGCATACGTACTGTGACTGCGCGATCGCAGCAGCGGATACCGGCCGAACACGCTGGCGATCTGCGCCGTGCCGTGCGCCTGCAAGCTCTCGAACTCGCGCCCCAGTTCATAGTCGAGCGCCGTGTAGGCGACACCTGCATCGGCTCTGCCGAAGCGCCGTTGGTAGCTCGCGCGGCCGTAGTTCAGTCCATCCCATGAGGTCAGTGCCCGCAGTGTCGCGACATCGCCTCGGCCCAACGGGTTGTTGAAGTTCACTGTCGCGCCCATGCGGTAGTCGCCCGTGTAGCGACTGCCGGCGTTGTCGACGTCGGCACTGCCGCTCAACCGCCGGCCGGGTGTCACGTCGACGATCAAATCCGCAGCACCCACGGATGCACCGGGCACGAGTGTCGATTTGACGTTCACGCCAGGAAGATCGGAGAGCTGCAACAAGCGACTTTCGAGCGGCGCGATCGTGATCGTATCGCCGCTGTTCAAGCCCTCGAGCAGGCGCTGCGCAACGTCATCGCCAAGGTTGCTCTGATTACGCAGGATGACCTTGCCGTATTGGCCCTCGGCCACGGCGATCGTGACTGTGCCCTCGACGACGTCCTGCGGAGGCAAGGTTGCCTGGGCAAGGAGGTAGCCGTGACTGCGGTAGTAGTTCGCAATGCTTGTCGCGAAGCCACGCAGGGCCGACAAGGTGAGTTCGCTGCCTGGCTGAAAGCCGGTCGCGGCGATGAGATCCGTTTCCGAGAACGCCGCCGCATGGATGACGTGCAGACTGTTCACGACGATCGTCACGCCATCGGCCGGTCCGGTGACGGGAGCGGCGCCCGCTTCGATGCGGAATTGCGGTGAGACCTTCTCGGCAGCCGGAGCAGGCGGAATCTGTTGCAGTTGGCTCCCCGCCGACGGCAGCGCCGCGGCGATGGCGTGGTTCAACGTGAATGGCGCGAGCGCAACCCAAAGGGCTTTGGCTGCGCTGAGATGGATTCGGCTTCGCATGGCCTGTTCGAATGGTTGCAGACAGCCCCGCGACAGTCCGCGCATCAGGAACCAGCCGCTGTGATGTCCGTCCGGATTGAGACGACATCAGGCAATGTCTCAGGCGGGGAAGGCCTACGACATGGGCAAGGAAGCCCATCCGCTCATGATCCGTTGCGTGCCGCGCAAGCATGGTGATGGGCTCATTTCTGAGCCCATCTGCAGTTTCAGCGCCGCTGCAACATCAAGCCCAGCTGCGTTGGCCCGCGCCCAGCGATGTTTCCGTCCCGGCCCGGGCGTCGGATTGACGCCCGATGGCTTTCAGCATCGTGTAGTCGAGCACGCCGAACCACACGGCGAACACCGTCAGCGGGATCCAGAAGGTGAACAATCCATTCCAGGCGAACGGCCCCGATTTGAAGAGCTGCGCGATGACGCCGAGTTCCGCACTCACGACCATGAACACGGTGAAGTAGCCCAGCCAGCGTGGAAACGCCGAGTGAGTCGCATCCGTTCGTGTGAAGCACACGATGCCAATCGGCAGCGCCTGAATCCAGAAGAAGCTCACGGGTGTGACCAGCGTGAGAAATGCCAGTTCGTGCATCAGCAGCGTGAGTGCAGGGTCACGGTCGACTGAGAACGCAGCAACGCCCCAGAACAGCGGCGGGAGCGTGAAGAGAATCGTGCCGAGTACGCCGCCTGCGAACTGCGCGATCGCCCATATCGGCACACCGCGCTCGCATCGTGCCATCTGCACGGCCAGGGCGACCGTCCACGGTGCGTTGAACCCTCCCGCCATGAGACAGGCGACGACTCCGATGCGGAATTTGAAGTTGTGGTCGGCATAGAGATGCACGACCTGATCTGCGCTCAACGTCGGCGACGGCGGTGGAATGAAGTCCGTGAGATACCAGAACCCGATGCCATACAGCGTCGCCGCGGCGATCGACGCCCAGATCATGAAGCGTTGAGCCGTCGGATTGATATACATGGGAACCCCCTCGAGTGCCGTTGCGCGATCTGATGAAGAGGATTCTAGAACTGATCACCCTCGCAGGGGCACTCCTTCGGAGTCTCCCTTCGACAGATCGGGGTGAACCGGAGTCGCTACGGGGAAGCGTAGATCGCGTGATCGCCGCCGACCTCACAGTTTCACCATCACGTGCCGCGGCACGCTGTAGTCCTCCAACGCATAGATCGAAAGATCCTTGCCGTAACCGGAGCGTTTGAGTCCTCCATGGGGCATCTCGCTCACCAGCATGAAATGCGTGTTGATCCAGGTGCAACCGTACTGCAGTCGCGAGGCGACACGCATGGCTTTGCCGACGTCCTGCGTCCATACCGAGGAGGCGAGAGCGTAGTCGGAGTCGTTCGCCCATGCGATCGCCTGATCTGCATCCTTGAAACGCGTGATTGACACCACGGGGCCGAACACTTCGCGCGTGACGATCTCATCGGTCTGCTTCGCACCGGCGATGACCGTGGGCTCGAAGAAGAAGCCGCTGCCTGTGCGTACCTTACCTCCGGTCGTGATTTCGATGTGTCGGCGCTCCGCCGCGCGATCGACGAAGCCGGCGACGCGCTTGCGTTGCTTCGCGCTGATGAGCGGTCCCATCTCCACGCCGTCTTCTTCCTGGGTACCGACTTTGATGGAGCTTGCGGCAGTCGTGAGATCCGCAACGAGCTTGTCGTAGATCTTGCTTCCCGCGTAGATGCGGCACGCCGCCGTGCAATCCTGGCCCGCGTTGTAGAAGCCGAATGTGCGCACGCCGCCAACGACGGCTTCGAGATCCGCGTCGTCGAAGACGATGACGGGTGCCTTGCCGCCGAGTTCGAGGTGAGTGCGCTTGGAACCTTTGGATGCAGCCTGGAGTACTTTCTCACCCGTAGCGACATCGCCGGTGAGAGAAATCATCGCGACTTTCGGTTGCGCGATCAGCGGTGCGCCCACCGTCGTGCCTCGACCGCAGATCACGTTCACCACACCGGGCGGAAAGATCTCCGCCAGGATCGCCGCCAGCTTCAATGCCGTCAGCGGTGTCTGTTCCGATGGCTTGATGACCACCGTGTTGCCGGCCGCAAGGGCAGGCGAGAGCTTCCATGCGGCCATCATCAGCGGATAGTTCCAGGGCGCGATCGATGCGACGACACCCACTGGATCGCGCCGGACCATGCTCGTGAAGCCGGGCAGGTACTCGCCGGCAAGCGCGCCCTGCTGAGTCCTGGCTGCGCCGGCGAAGAAACGAAACACGTCTGCGATCGCCGGAATCTCGTCGTTCAGCACGGCGTTCAACGGTTTGCCGCAATTGAGCGATTCGAGCTTCGCAAAGGCAGCGGCTTCGGCTTCGATTCGATCCGCAACCTCGAGCAGCAGGGTCGCGCGATCTTTCGGGGCCGTAGTCGACCACCCGGCGAATGCCTGGTGTGCGGCTGCAACTGCATTCTCGATCTGTACTTCAGACGCTTCACCGACCGTTGCGATGACCGTGCCCGACGCCGGATCCAGGATGTCTTCCTTCGCGCCCTTGCCTGGCACGAATTTGCCATCGATCAGGAGTTTCGTGTCCATTGCGACCTCAGCTCCGCGCCTCGGCGGGTTTCGTCAGGTGGTACGCGAGCAGAATCGGGATCAACGTCACGACGATGACCATCACGGCCACGACGTTCGTGATCGGTCGCTCGCGCGGCCGGAACAGCTCGTTGAAGAACCAGATGGGCAACGTGCGTTCGTGTCCCGCTGTGAAGAGCGTGACGATGATCTCGTCGAACGACAGCGCGAACGCGAGCATGCCGCCGGCAAGCAACGCACTGGCCGATTGCGGCAGCACGACGCGGCGGAAGGTCTGCCAGCCGTCGGCACCGAGGTCCATCGAAGCCTCGATCCAGCTCGTGGGCAGCCGTCGCAAGCGCGCGATCACGTTGTTGTAGACGATCACGACGCAGAACGTCGTGTGACCCGCAACGATGGTCCAGAAGCCCGGGCCGATCGCGGCGGTCTTGATCGCCGATAGCAAAGCGATGCCGGTCACGATGCCGGGAAGCGCGATGGGCAGGACCAGCAACACGGTGATCGCTTCCTTGCCGAAGAAGCGCGAGCGCGCCATGGCGAGTGCGGTAAGCGAGCCCAGGATGAGCGCAAACACCGTCGCCAGTGCTGCGACTTGCAATGACAACGCCAACGCAGACCAGATGTCGCTGCGCGCGAATGCCGCTTCGAACCAATGCAAGGTCAAGCCCGGGGGCGGGAATTCGTACGTGCGGTCCGCGGTGGTGAACGCGTACAGCACGATCACGAGCACCGGCACATGCATGAACGCAAGTCCTGCCCATGCGGCCCAGCGCGTGAAACGCGATGGCCGGCCCCAACGCGCTGCTCGTCGGCGAGTCGTCGTTGCCGTGACGGCCGCAAGCGCGTTCTCAGAGCGCATCGAAGGCTCCCGCGCGGCGCGCGAGTGCGAGATAGATCATGATCAACACGATCGGCACGACGGAAAATGCAGCAGCCAGTGGAATATTGCCGGCGGTGCCTTGCTGTTGATAGACCATCATGCCGATGAAGTATCCCGGCGCGCCGACGACACTGGGAATGATGTAGTCGCCCAGCGTGAGCGAGAAGGTGAAGATCGAACCGGCTGCGAGTCCCGGGAGTGCCAGTGGCAGCGTCACCGTGCGGAAGACCTGAACGGGCGTGGCGCCAAGGTCGGACGCCGCTTGCATCAACGTATTCGGTACGCGCTCGAGCGCCGCCGCCAGGGGCAGGATCATGTACGGCAGCCACATGTAGACGAACACGATGAACATGCCGAGGTACGACGACGCCACCGATGGACCGCCGATGCCGGGCGTCCTCAGCACGGCGTCCAGCACACCCTGCAGACCCAGCGACTCCAGGCACCAGCTCAGGATGCCCTGCTTCGCGAGAATGAGGCGCCACGCGTACACCTTGACGAGATAGCTGGTCCACATCGGCAACAACACGCCGACATAGAACAACGCCTTGGCACGCGGCGAGGCGTAACGCGCCATGTAGTTGGCGATCGGGAATGCAATGAGCGCCGCCGCGATCGTCACGCACACGGCCATCACGAGCGTGCGTTGAATGATGTCGAGGTTCGCCGGTTGAGTGACGACCTGTTTGTATGTGGCCAGCGTCGGCTCGTAAACGATCTTCGCCGTGAAATCATCGATCGCGTAGAAGCTCTGCAAGAGCAGCGTGAACAGCGAGCCGACGTAGACCGTGCCGAACCACAGCAGGGGCGGAATCAGCAACAGAAACAGGTAGAGCGTGGGGCGGCGATACAGGGCGGTCGCGATGCTCCGCGACCAGGATGGTGTGAGCGTTGCGGCGACCGCGCTCATGCGGCCCCGGATCCCGCCAGCTCGACCATGTCGTGGGGCAGCCAGCTTGCGAGGACGCGGTCGTTGACCGTGACGCTGGTATCGCCCAGGTCGGCAGTGCTGGCAGACAAGGTTTCGCCGCCATCCAACTTCACTTGGCAACGGATCGTGGCGCCGTGGAACTGAGTGTCGACAATGGTGCCGAGACAGCCGATGGTGTTCGGGTGCGGCGTCGTCGCATCTCCGGCTTTCGAAAGACGCACGCGTTCCGGTCGTAACGCGTAAGTCGTCTTGATGCCGAGGACACGTTCCGCAAGCGCTGGCTCGATGACATTCGCGCCGCCGACGAAGCGTGCGACGAACGCCGTTGAAGGCCGCGTGTAGAGCTGACGCGGCGTCGCGATCTGCTCGATGCGTCCTTGATTGAACACGGCGACGCGATCTGCCATCGAGAGCGCTTCGCCCTGATCGTGCGTGACGAACACGAAGGTGATGCCGAGGGCGCGCTGCAGCGCCTTCAGCTCCAGTTGCATTGCTTCGCGCAGCTTCAGATCAAGGGCGCTCAGGGGCTCGTCGAGGAGCAGGACTTTCGGTTTGTTGATGAGCGCGCGTGCGAGCGCCACTCGCTGGCGCTGACCGCCCGAGAGTTGTGCGGGCGAGCGATCGCCGAACTCTGCGAGGTGCACCATTTCGAGCATCTGCAGCGCTCGCTCGCGCTGTTCCTCCCGCGAGACCTCGCCGCGCACTCGCGGGCCATAGCCGACGTTCTCGAGCACGCTCAAGTGGGGGAACAAGGCGTAGTCCTGAAAGACGGTGTTGACGTCACGTTCGTACGGCGGCAGCTCGGTGACGTCGATGCCGTTCAAATACACGGTGCCGGTGTCCGGTATTTCAAAGCCCGCGATCAAGCGGAGACACGTCGTCTTGCCGGAGCCGGAGGGGCCGAGCATGGCGAAGAACTCGCCGCTTTCGATCGCAATACCGACGTCATCGACGGCACGGACATCGCCGTAGATGCGTGAGACGTTCTGGAATTCGATGGCTGGGGTCATGCAAAAGATTCGGCGGGTGGTCGGCGTGTGCGCGCCCGTCCCGTTCGGGCGCGCCACTTCCTCCGGTCGTTTCCCCGCGGTTGCGGGGGAAGGGAATGCACTCTCTATCTGCCACCCATGATCGCCACATAGTCGGTGGACCAGCGGCTGTACGGCACGCACTTGTCGCCCTGGGTTGCGCACTTCGCTTCCGGCGTGCGCCAGAAATGAATCTTCTCGAAGTTGTCGAAGCCGTTGTTCTTGCAACCTTCTGCGCCGAGCAGCTCGTTACCCTGGCACGCGGCAGGAACCACCGGCACCGATCCGAACCATGCAGCAACATCGCCTTGCACTTTGGGGCTGATCGACCACTCCATCCACTTGTAAGCGCAGTTCGGATGCTGGGCTTGTGCGTGCAACATGGTTGTGTCGGCCCATCCTGTCGCACCTTCACTCGGCACGGTGCTCGCGATGGGCTGCTTGTTCCCCGCCAGCGTGTTCACTTGGAACGGCCATGAGCTGGAAGCGACGACACCCTCGTTCGTGAAGTCCTGCACCTGCACGTTCGCGTCATGCCAATAGCGCTGCACGAGAGGATGCTGAGCGCGCAACACATCGAGTGCCGCCGTGTACTGCGCGTCTGTGAGCTCGTAAGGATCCTTGATGCCGAGGTCCGGCTTCTTGGTCATCAGATACAGCGCGGCATCGGCGATGTAGATCGGGCCGTCGTAGGCCTGGATGCGGCCCTTGTTGGGTTTGCCGTCCGGGAATTTTTGCGCGCCGAACAACACAGCCCAGGACGTTGGTGCCGACTTGAATACTTTGGTGTTGTACATCAACACGTTCGGGCCCCATTGATAGGGCACGCCGTAGTGCTTGCCGTCGACGTAGTGCCACGCAGCTTCCTTCAAGCGCCCATCGAGCGAAGCGTAGGAAGCCACCTTGCTGATATCGACGGGTTGCACAGTGCCGCCACGGATCAATCGCAACGACGCATCGCCCGATGCGGTCACGAGGTCGTAGCCGCCTTGAGTCATGAGCGACACCATCTCGTCGGACGTGCCGGCGGTTTTCACGTTGACCTTGCAACCGGTATCCGCTTCGAACTTCGTCACCCAGTCGTACGCTTTGTCGGTCTCGCCGCGCTCGATGTATCCGGGCCACGCAACGATATCGACTTGACCTTCGAGTGCGGTGGAGGCGGCTGCAGGCTTGGCTTTTGTTTCGGGAGCAGGGGGTGCTTCCTTCTTGCCGCACGCTGCGACAGCGATGGCGAAACCAGTCAGAAGGAGGAGGCGGGAAGATTCTCGGAATGGGCTACGCATAGAAGACTCCGATTGATCTTGCTCTTGGAGAACTACGGCAGACACGGCGTTCGGGCGAAGAGAATGGATCGCCGCGAGCACGACGTGAGTGTAGCGCTAGCCCGAGTGCTCGGGTGAATGCGTGCGCCAGTCGGAATGCGCAGGCTCGAGCTGTCCGCGGCGTGCCCCGTAATGGGGCGCACGTGTCGGATGGATTCCCATGTGCGCCAGCAGCGCAGCAGAATCTTTGTATACATCGATCGTCAGGCATTCCGTGCCGGCCGCATTGAGGAACCATTCGTGGTCATCCTCGGCAACAATGCCGGCATGAGTCCGGCGATGCCGTCCTTCGCTCGCAACCAGCGAAGAGGTGTTCACGACCGGAGCCCACATTCGAGTCGACGGCGGACGAGTGTCGTAACCGGACGGCTCACGGCCGGGTGCTATCATCCCGCGCCATGGACCATGACCTAGGCAAACTGCGGCGGCGGCCGTTTTTCTTTCCCCTTGTTTTTCCATTCCTCGTGCTCGTGGGCGTGCTGGCCGCGGCCATCTGGCTGTTCGACGCGCGCGCCAGCACGGTGGTGGTCATCGTGCGGCATGCCGAAGTGGAAGCGGGCGCCGACGCCGATCCCGGATTGAGCGTGGATGGCCGCGAACGCGCAGCGAAGCTCGCGCGCATGTTGTCGCAGGCACAACCCGTACGCGGCATCGATGCGATCTTCGCCTCCGAATTGCGCCGCACCCAACAGACCGTGATTCCGCTCTCCGAGGTACTCGCGCTGCCGGTGAACGTCGTGCCGTCGGCGGGCTGGGCGGAGCTGTCACAGAAGATCCTGCGCGAGCATCGCGGGGAGTACGTGCTGGTCGCGGGCAACACGAACACGATTCCTGCTCTCGTCAAATCGCTGACGGGCGAGGACGTGACGTTGCGTGACGATGAATACGATGCGATGTTTCTGGTGTTCGCACCGCAAGTCTCCAAGCGCAAGGTCGTGCGATTGCGCTACTGACCATGGCCGTCGCGCAGTCCACGCTTCGAGTTTCGACGCCCGGCCGCGGTCTGGTCCTGCTCACGGACCGCGTGAGTCAGCTCGTTGCGGACAGTGGTATCCAAACCGGGCTGTGTCACCTCTTCCTTCGGCACACGAGCGCCGGCCTGATCCTCTCTGAAAATGCAGACCCCGCCGTCGGCCGGGACCTCGAGCGCTACATGGCCCGCTCAGTCCCCGACGGCGATCCGCTGTTCGAGCACGACGCCGAGGGA
Source organism: Steroidobacteraceae bacterium (assembly GCA_035276085.1). Taxonomy (GTDB): domain Bacteria; phylum Pseudomonadota; class Gammaproteobacteria; order Steroidobacterales; family Steroidobacteraceae; genus DATELY01. Next base: position 19,404 of record DATELY010000080.1, read on the forward strand.
CCGGACGATATGCCGGCGCATATCCGTACCTTGTTGGCAGGGGCTCAGCTGACCATTCCCGTCGGCCGGGGCCGGCTGCTCTTGGGCACCTGGCAAGGTGTGTATCTGTGGGAGCACCGGCACCACGGCCATCAACGCGAAATCGTCGTGACGGTCTCCGGCGACTAGCGGTCGCTCGTCGCCTGGCCTACAATTCGCGCCCTTCATTTCCGGCCGGTGGCGCTGGCTTCAGCGATTCTCGGCCAAGGTCGGCGCACGAAAACCTCAACCGCCGATCTCAAGGGTCGCAGCGCTTCTGCCCGCTGCGACGCCGCCGGATCTCAGCGTTCCGGCATGGCCGCCGCGTCCGCGGGTAGACCTCGGACGCGGTGGTGACTTGCAGCGGTGGGGCCGTAGCTCAGCTGGGAGAGCGTCTCGTTCGCAATGAGAAGGTCAGGAGTTCGATCCTCCTCGGCTCCACCATCTTCCCATCCGCGGGAGTTCGCCGCGGTTCCAAGTTACCGAAAACCCTCGATTTCCTCACATCGAGCGTTCGTCCGGTTCGTTCGGAACCGTGGACAGCCGCGTCCGGTTGACGGTGAGTTGGACGGTCTCATCCCGTGGGTTGAGTCTCCGCAAGATGTGAGGCCCGCACCAGGTGTTCGCGGCATTCACGCACGAGTCGTTCGATGAGCTCGGCGCAGGTAGGAAGGTCATCGATGAGACCGACGACCTGTCCCGCCCACACGAGACCGGCGGATATGTCACCGGTCTCGAGTGCCTGCCGACCCTTTGAGCCCGCTACGAGATGTTGGATGTCCTTGAACTCACAGCCCCCGGGTCGGTTCTCGATGGCGACTACCTCATCGGATACTGCCGTCTTCAGCACTCGCCCCGTGTTGTGGAGCGTGCGGAAGATCAGCTGCGTCTCGCGCTCCGAAGCTTTTACCAGCGCTTGCTTTATGGAGTCGTGAATCGGCGCCTCTTTCACGGCGCAGAAGCGAGTGCCCATGTTCACGCCCTCGGCGCCCAGAGCAAACGCGGCGGCCATGGTCCTGCCGTCGCCGATGCCGCCCGATGCGATCAATGGAATCTGTATGTCACGCGCGGCGATGGCGAAAAGAATCAATCCGCCGACACCGTCTTCACCGGGATGTCCTGCACACTCGAATCCGTCGATCGAAACGGCATCGACTCCGTTTCTCTGAGCGGACAATGCGTGACGGACCGCGGTGCATTTGTGCACGATCTTGACGCCCTTTGCCTTTGCTTTCTCGATGAAGGTTTTAGGATTGTTGCCAGCGGTCTCCAGTACTTTGATGCCGCTATCGAGAGCCGCGTCCAGATAGGCCTCGTAAGGTGGAGGACTCGCCGTGGGTAGAATCGTCAGGTTCACACCGAACGGTGCGTCCGTCATCGTGCGGCAGCGTGCGATCTCCTTCGCGAGCGCTTCCGGCGTGGGCTGGGTCAATGCAGTCAAGATGCCAAAGCCGCCGGCATTGGACACTGCCGATGCCAGCTCCGCACGGCCTACCCACATCATCCCCCCTTGAACGATCGGGTACTTTGATCCCAGCAACTCCGTAACACGCGTTCTCATCTGTTTGAAAGCTCCAAGGGTTTGATGCACGCGATTGTGGGCGAAGCGCGCAATCGAATCCACCCGCGCCAGGTGTGAAGGTTGATCGGTCGGATGGAGTGATCCCCTCGTGTCGGAATACCTGTCTGATTCGGCGCTTCGTCCGCTGCAATACGGACACGGACGGTATGACGGCTTGCAACACGGCTGTCACCTCTATTTGTTTAGTTGGGATCCGGTTTCACCACCATTGAGCACACATGAAGTGGTTTCCGTGGAGCTGGGTCGTGCGTCGCGCGGCGCGCTCGTTCGGCTTCATCGATCCCTTGTTGGTTCTGGCGCGCGTGCGGCGCTTCGGGCAACCCTCGGAGCACGATCTTCCGCTGGAGATTCTGCGCACCGCCGTCGTGTTTCACGCTCGTGGGCTGGTCAATACGCGTGCGATTCAGAACAACCTGGACTGGATCTGGCCCTACTGGATCGAGCGGCAGTTCGATCCTCGCGATGTGTCTTTCCTGCCGCGATCAGCCAACATCAGTCACATCAATCTCACGCATCGGAATTGGACTGCCGTCGGCCTACCCGACCTCGATGTGTACCCGCTGGTCGATCCTCGCGGATTGATCACGCCGTTCCACGATAGCTGGTCGATCGATGCGTGGATCATCGCCCAGGAGGGACAGTCGCTGATTCCGAGCCAGCTGCTCGAAGCGCGGCAGGCATTGTGTGCGCTCGATCAATCGATCACGACCGAGACCGCCCAACTGCACATCCGTCTCACCTCGACGGTCCGCGTGCTCATTCAAGAGGGCACGCCCGTGCTCCGGGTCGACTATGTGGCGGAGTCCGAACGTGCAGCCGATCTGGTGGTGTCGATTCGTCCCTACAATCCAGAGGGCATTCAGTTCGTCGACAAGCTGGAAGCGTTGGCAGAGAGGAACGGTTGGCGGGTGAATGGTGAGCAGCGCGTACGTTTCAGTGAGGCGCCAGAGCGCCTGCTTCATTCGACGTACGCGGAAGGCGACGTGGTGCATCGACTTGCGCTCGAGACCCAACCGGGCATCGAGTGTCCGGTGGGAATGGCAACGGGAGCCGCCTGCTTCGCGATCGTGCCGGGACAATCCCGAGCCGTCTCCGTGCTCATTCCGCTCCCACAGGAGGCACAACGTCAGCGTAGCGGGACGAAGTGGCGCGCAACGAGTTGGGACGCGGCACGAGCAGGATTGGCGTCGCTGTCCGTGCCGGACATCCGTTATCAGTCGATCTTCGACAGCGCGCTCAACACGCTGCTGCTGCTCTCGGCAGATGAAGTCTATCCGGGCCCGTATACGTACCGGCGCTTCTGGTTCCGCGATGCCAGCTTGATGCTGGAAGCATTGGTGCAGCTGGGCGGCGTTGCGCGCGTGAAGGAGAAACTCGGCACCTTTGCAGCCCGCCAGCGTCCGGACGGCTATTTCGAATCGCAGGAAGGAGAGTGGGATGCGAACGGGCAGGTGTTATGGGTGCTCGGCCGCTATCTCGCGCTGACGGGTGAAGGGTTGCCCAAAGAATGGGTGCGTTCGATCACGCAGGCCATACGGTGGCTCGAACGTCGCCAGCTACCGCTGAATGGACAGCCGCAAGCCGGACTGTTGCCAGCGGGGTTCAGCGCCGAGCACTTCGGTCCCAACGATCACTACTATTGGGATGTGTTCTGGGCCATTGGCGGGCTGCGCGCGATCGCACCGGCGCTGGCTCGGGCCGGGCTGAGCGTCGAAAGCAACGCATGTCGATCGTTGGCGCAACGCTACTTCGACGCCGTCGAGCAATCGATCGAGCGGTTTGCGCTGGCACGCGGTCGCGGCGCCATTCCCGCGTCGCCCTTCAGGCGCATGGATTCCGGTGCGATCGGGGTGCTGGTCGCGGATTACCCATTGCAGCTGTATCGTGCCGATGAGCCGAGGTTGCACCGCACGCTCGACTACTTCCTCACGCACAACTTCGTGAACGGCGGCTTTTTCCAGGACATGACGCATTCCGGAGTGAATGCGTATCTGACGCTCGCGCTTGCGCAATCGCTGCTGCGAGCCGGACGAACAGGGTGGGAGAAGATCGTTCTTCAGATGCAGGCCGATGCGTCCTCAACGGGTGTGTGGCCGGAAGCCATTCATCCCCAGACGTTCGGCGGCTGCATCGGCGACGGACACCATGGCTGGGCGGCGGCGGAGTGGTTGCGTTGGACGCGCAACGCATTCGTTCGCGAAGAAGGGGATACGCTGATCCTCGGCTCGGGCTTGATGCCGAAGTGGTTGAGTGCTCGCGAGCCGATGACATTCGGGCCGACATTGACGCCTTGGGGGCCCGTGCGGGTGCAGGTGATGCCCGTGGAGCGCACGTTGTGGGAAGTAAGACTCGAGGCGCAGTGGCGTCAGGCGGCACCCAACATCGTCGTGCAGATTCCCGGTGCGAAGGCGCAGCCCCTCGTGAGCAACTCCATTCGGATCGCGGTGGCCGCGTGACGCGCGTCGCGATGTTCACCAATACGTTCGCGCCCATGATCGGCGGTGTCGAACGCGCCATCGCGAATGCGCACGAAGACCTGAACGCCGCGGGTCATTTTTGCCGCGTCATCACACCGGTCTTCAAAGGTGCGGAACACTCCGGAGGCGGCGTGTTGCGCATGCCTGCACTCACCGGCATCGGGCAAAAGGAGTTCTCGATTCCACTGCCTGCAACCAGCCGCCTGGAAGACTGGATGGAAGCCATCGAGCCGACGGTGGTGCACTCACATCAGCCGTTCCTGCTGGGTGACACGGCGTGGCGCGTGGCGCGCCTGCGTCGCATCCCGCTCGTCTTCACCCATCACACGCTCTATGAACGCTATGCGCATTACCTGCGTATGGACGAGGAGCGTGCTCGCAGGCTCGTCATCGAGATGACGACGCGCTATGCCAACCGCTGCGATCTGGTGATAGCACCCACGGAGAGCATCCGCACGCTCTTGCTCGAGCGCGAAGTGACCGTCCCTATCGCGGTTGCGCCGTCCGGCATCGATTGGCACCTCTTCGCGAAGGGGTCGCGCATGGCAGGCCGTGCCGCACTGGGGCTCACGGTGGACGATCGCGTGATCGGGCACGTCGGCCGGCTTACGCCGGAGAAGAACCTGAAATTTCTCATCGAGGCCATCATCGGTGCGCTGCGTTTGCAGCCGCAGCTCAAGCTCGTACTCATTGGCGAAGGCGAGTGTCTGGAGCTCACGAGGCGCCGTTTCGCTGAGGCAGGATTGGCGCAACAACTCGTTGCACCGGGCATCCTGACGGGTGCTCCCCTCGTGGACGCCTATGCGGCCATGGACGTATTCGCCTTCGCGTCGCGCACCGATACACAGGGACTCGTGCTGGCGGAAGCGATGGCCGCGTCTCTGCCCGTTGTCGCCCTGGACGCACCGGGAGCGCGGGAGTGTGTGCTCGACGAGGTGAATGGCCGGTTGTTACCTGCATCCACGAGTGAGACCGACTTTGCGCGGTGTCTGGCGGAGATCCTCCAGGATTCGGCCCGCTTGCGTCGGTGGGCGGCAAATGCGCAGCAGCACTCCCGGCAGTTCAGCCGTCGCCATTGTCTCGCTCGCTTGTTGGCCGTCTACCACCAGGCCGTGAGCGACTACACGGGCGACGTCAGTGTCGGTGACGCGCGGTGGGATCAACTCGCCGAGCGCTTCGACGTCGAGTGGACGCCCTTCTGGGAGAAGGTCGCGACGGCATTTCGTGCATTTTCGTCCCGGTCGGAATCTAGCGATACCACATCGGTGCCCCAGCCCTCAGCATAGTGCGCTGGTACGACGTGCGATCGAAGCGGGCGGAACCGCTTCGGTCCCGCGCCGGTTGAAGTGCAAATCAACACACTGGGCTGCCGGAAGCGTTGTGGGCGTCCTTTCCTGGTGGAATTTTTTGTGTGTCGTGGCGGCGTTGAACATCGCCGCCTGGCTGTTGTCGGCCCGGATGGTGCTGCGGGAGCGTCATCGGTTGGCTGCAGGGTCGTACTGTGCATGCCGTCGACAGGTCGTGTTGGCGGCGGTCTATGTATTCGGCTGCGCTTTCCGCTCCGTGCTGCCGGTATTCGATATCCCGCGCCTGTGCCTGTTCGATACCTGGTTGTCCAGCCCACTCGTTGGGCGCTCCGTGGCGACCGTTGCCGAGCTGTGCTTCGTTGCACAGTGGGCGCTGTTGTTACGGGAGGCCTCGCGCGCGACGGGTAGCTCCTTCCTCGGCGGAGTATCCCGGGTAATGGTGCCGATCATCGTCGTGGCGGAAACCTGCTCCTGGTACTCCGTGATCACGACATCCAATCTGGGCCATGTCGTCGAAGAACTGCTGTGGGGCCTGTCGGCGACACTCGTGGTCATCAGCCTGGCTGCTTTTCGACCGCGTTGTCCGACCGGCTGGCGGCCGGCGCTCTCGATCGCCGTCATCGGCGGGAGCCTCTACGCGGCCTACATGTTCTTCGTGGACGTTCCCATGTACTGGGCGCGATGGCTGGCCGACGAAGCGCTCGGACACGGCTACCTGAGCTTTCAGGAAGGCATCGTCGATCTGGTTGCCCGACGCGTGGTCTCGCATCGCTGGGAAGACTGGAAGAGCGAAATCATCTGGATGTCGCTCTATTTCAGCGTGGCCGTGTGGATCAGCATCGGACTGATCCACACGGCCATGAAAGGTGCTGCGCGCCCGGTCGTTCGTTGAGGTCGACTGTGTGTGCGCTCGGTCACGTGCATGAACATTCGCCCGTGGCTGTAACCCAGTCGTCAACTGGTTGTTGTAAATCCTCCACCGGCTTTACTCCACAGCTAGGAGGATCCGTGACCAGCTTTCTGCACGCGCTTGCAACTCAACGGTGGGACGATCACCGCTACTACCACCACAGCCGCATCAACCAATCGCTACACCTTTTCAGCGCGCTGAGCTTTCTTACGTCCTACATACTCATCTTCATCGATCCGGCGGCCGCTGCGCTCGTGGGCTGGCTGCTGGCGATGGTAAGCCGCCAGGTGGGTCACTTCTTTTTCGAGCCCAAGGATTACGACTATGTGAATCAGGCGACGCACGCCTACAAGGAGCAGATCAAGGTGGGTTACAACCTGCGCCGCAAAGTGGTCCTGCTGTCGATCTGGGCTCTGTCACCGCTGGTGTTGTACGTGGACCCGACGTTCTTCGGCCTGTTCGATCCCATCGAGACACAGCATGGGTTCATCCATCAGATGGCGGCGGTGTGGCTGTGGGTCGGCATCGGCGGGCTGTTGTTCCGCACGGTGCACTTGTTCTTCATCAAGGACGTGCAGACGGGACTCGTGTGGCTCACGAAGATCCTCACGGACCCGCTTCACGACATCAAGCTGTATCACCGTGCACCGCTGTTCCTGCTGCAGGGGCAGTGGATCGATCCGATGCATCACGCGCACCGAAACTAGTGTGGTGAGTTGGAAATTCGCGTACGTTCGTCGGCACGCAATGGCGTGAGGGCGTCATGGCGAGATGGCGTCAAGCATGATTTCTGACGCCATTACGCCATTACGCCATTACGCCATTCCGCCGTTTCGCCATTTCCTCTGAAACCAGGCTGCGTTCCGTCCCCTCCCTTGCGATAGCGGGGGAGGGTTAGGGTGGGGGCGCCTGTGTTTGCCACTGCGATCAAAGACGCTGCGTCAGCATCTCTCTGAAGACGCGGCGTTGGACGGTCCGGTTGGTTTCTCCTTCGGGACACCACCACCATCCGTCCGCCTGCATCGCGTTCGCAGCGGCAATGAAGCGGTCAGCAACCGCTGCGAACTCGTCGGCTGTGTAGTTGAGGCTGAAGATCAGGCGTCCGGTGCCGACCCAGCTCAATGCGAGTCCCTCGGCTCGCAAGTAGTATTGGAGCATCCAGTTGTAGCGACTCGGCTGCGTGTAGCAGATGGTCCAGATGGTCGAGAGATTGCTGATGCGCAGCGGCAGTCCGGCGTTGGCCAGGCGTTCGTTGAGCTGGCGTGCCCGCTCATCCCACACGGGAAGATCGCGATACAGCGCGCGCACCTCATCCGTTTCCATACGTTGCAGGAACTCATGCATAGCACCCATCACATAGGGATGCGAGTTGAACGTGCCGCGAGCGAAGCAGATGTCCGCGGGTCGCTCCTCGCGGAAACGCTTCATCAAGTCGCCGCGCCCGCACAGCACGCCGATGGGCAAGCCGCCGCCAAGCGTTTTGCCGTAAGTGACCACGTCCGCTCGCACGCCGAAATATTCCTGAGCGCCGCCGAGTGCCAGTCGAAAGCCCACGAAGACTTCATCGAATATCAACACGATTCTGCGCTTGCGGCAGATGTCTCGCAGTTGCTGCAACCAGTGCGTGTACGCGGCGCGATCGAAGTTCGCGCTGCGGCCGGCAGCAATCAACGTCGAATCGCTGGGCGCTTCACGATTCGGATGCAACGCTTGCAACGGGTTGACCAGCACGCAGGCGATATCGCCGCGCTTGCGCAGCACGCGCAGGGTGGCGGCGCTCATTTCCTTGAGCGTGTAGGTTTCGCGAGCAATCAAGGGATTGCCGACGCCGGGCTGCACGTCGCCCCACCAGCCGTGATAGGCGCCGCAGAAGCGTACGACATGCGTGCGGCCGGTGTGATAGCGGGCCAGGCGAACGGCCTGCATGACGGCTTCCGTGCCGGACATGTGAAACGAGACTTCGTCGAGTCCCGAGATGGCGCGCAGCCGCTGCACGTTATCGGCCACCACGGGATGGTAAGCGCCGAGCACCGGACCCAGGCTGCTCACGGCGTCGGCGCCGCGATCGATGCACTGCTTGTAGAAGTCGTTACCGAAGACATTGACGCCGTACGAACCGGTCAGGTCGTAGAGACGGTTGCCGTCCATATCCGTCACGGTGACGCCGGCGGACTGCTGCAGGAAGGCGCCGACTTTGATGTGACGGCGCACGAACCGCCGGAACTGGAATGGCATGCGATAGTTCGCCGTGAATTCCAGGTCCGAGATGGAGTTCTGTACGGTGTGCGTGAGTGCCTGCGTAGAGCGGAAGCGGGTCGCGTAGAGCTCGGACAGCCGGGAGAATGCAGCGCGGCGTGCTGTCACGATCGGTTCGGGTGCGTCATCGACGCGGAACACGTCGTGCTCGTCGTATTCGTAGAAAGGGACCAGGCGCGCCAGCCGCCGAGCCATGCGTGGATGGCCGGCCAGAGAGAAACACTTTGCAAGCGACAGTTCCAGCCGCAGCTGAATCAGTCTCAGCAACCAAAGTGCGGCAAAGCCGCCAAGCCCGTAGTAGGCGTACTGGATGATGGCGCGCTCGTTCAGGTCGATTCAGCCGCTGAAAGCTACGTGGCGAATCTTGCATATTTATGAAGACGCCCGCTTCGTTGTCCCGCTGGCAGGAGGAACTCAATTTCCTGCTCACCAACCGGATTCCGCGAAAGTGGCTCACGCGGCTCGTCCGCCGTATCAGCCGCAGCGAACATCCGTGGGTGAAAACCTTGTCGATGGGCTTGTGGCGGCTGTTTGCTGAAGTCGATCTCAGCGATGCGCGGACGACTGACTTCAGGAGCCTGCACGAGTGCTTCACGCGATCGCTGCGAAATGGCGCGCGTCCTATCGATGGCGATGCGACCCGCTTGTGCAGCCCGTGCGACGGCATCGTGGTCGCGGCGGGGTCCGTGGACGCAGGCAGCCTGTTGCAGGCGAAGGGGTCGACATACACCTTGCTCGAACTGCTCGGTGATCCTGCTCTGGTTCGCGAGCTCGAGGAGGGCTGCTACATCACCCTGCGACTCACATCCGGTATGTATCATCGCTTCCACTCGCCCGCGCACTGCACGGTGGAGAAGGTCACCCATTTTCCAGGCGACTTGTGGAACGTGAACCCACCCGCGCTGAAGCGCGTGAAAAAGCTGTACTGCCAGAATGAACGCGCTGTGGTGCAGGCCCGATTGGCATCCTCAAACCAGGTGATTGCACTCGTGCCCGTCGGGGCCATTCTCGTCGGCAGCATCCGCTTGCACTGGCTCGACCTGACGTTGGGACAGCACTACCGAGGACCACGAACCACGAACTGCCAAGCCTCCTTCGCAAAAGGAGAGGAAATGGGCTGGTTCGAACACGGCTCCACCGTCATCCTGCTTGCACCGCGCGGATTCGAGCTGTTACCGGTCGTTACGCAGGGCGCGATCGTGAGAATGGGAGCGCCGCTGGTTCGGCTGCCGATGGGGCTTGAGGCTTGAGGTTTGAGGCTTGGGGCTTGGGGCTTGGGGCTTGAGGCTTGAGGCTTGAGGCTTGAGACCTGGGCCAGAGAGGGAGTCTTTGAATTCTGGCCCAAGCCCCAAGCCCTACTTGCCATCGGCTCAACCTTCGGTCAGCTGCGCTGCCCACCACGTATCGAAGCGCTGCTGCGATCGCGAGATTTCCTTGCGTAACCAATCACGCAGCCGCAGTACAGCTGCGCGTCGCGCCGTGGCGGCACTGGCGAAGTAGATC
>DATELY010000081.1:0-25965 GCA_035276085.1 Steroidobacteraceae bacterium
TCTCTTGCGCGTGCAAGCTCTCGAGCAAGCTCGGCAGGCGATCGGCCAACAGCTGCTCGTTCTGCGCCTCGTACAGTGGATCGAAGCGTGTCTTGCGCACGAATACATCCGCGATGTGCTGCAACGCTGTCTGTTGCAGCGAGACGTTACCGATGCGGGGGTCGATGTCGTACTGCACACGAACTACGGTGTCGCGGCGATCATGTTCGAGAATACTGAGCAACGAGCGATGCAGTTGCAGTTCCAGATGCGCAGTACGGGGTCCGACCTCCGCCTCGACGACGGCTGCCAATGCCGAGTCCACCACGCCGGCAACCGCGAGGCCGCATTCCGACAGAATGCCGAGCAGCAACCCGAGTTGCTCGCGCGAGAAGGCTGCCGGCACCGCGAGCAGCAACTCACCGTCCCGCTCCACCAACGGTTGCAACAGCGTATTCAAGTGGATGTACGCGAGATCCGCCGTTGTTTGCGCCTGCTCATCCGGACGCGCGAGCGGCTGCGTGCTCAGATCCATGAAGTAGCGGTTGTGCGCAAAGCGCGGCCGCATGCGGGCCCGCGCATACGCCTGAGCGCCCGTCAGCACGCGGCCCTGCTCGCTCAACGCAAAGCCAGGGCTGTCGGCCAGCACTTCGACCTGGCCGTCGGCAAGCGCTCGTGCCAGCACGAGGCCGGCATCGTTCAGCTCGAGCGCATACGTCTTCGTGGTCATAGGCGCTTCAGCGCACGACCATGTGCCGTACGACACGCTCATCGAGATATTCCTCGATGTCGAGCACCAGCCGTTCTTGCCGCAGCTGAATCTGATGCAGCATGAACATCACGAGAATGCTCAACGACAAGGCGACGAGCGTGGAGTTGAACGACACACCCAGACCCGCAACGACGCCCGACACGTCGCCTTCCACTGCGCGATGCGCTTGCTGGAGCGATGCGCCGATACCGCGAACCGTGCCGACGAAGCCGATCGCCGGAATGGACCACGCCACGAAGCGCACCATCGCGAGCTCGGAGTCGAGACGATCGCTCTCGGTTTCGCACACCGCGCGTGCTGCGTCCGACACGTCCTGGATGTTGCGCGTGGCAGCGAAGCGATGCAGGGCGGCCGTCAGGGCTCGCGGCAACAACTGCCAGCGTGCTTCGGGTGGCAGCGCTTCGACTTGACGGGCGTACTCGCGCGTATCTTCCGGGAGGATCTTCATGCCATCCGCCAGGTGCAGAACGTCGGTCTGCAACAGCTTGCGGTTGCGCGCAAGAAGGATCGCTTTGCGACCGATGATCGTGAACGCCCACAGTGCGAAGATCACGCACGTCTCGGGCTCGGGCTCGCTGATGACCACCCAAGGCGACAGCACGGGCACGAACAGCGGATCGCTTTTCATGTGTGCGATATCGGCCGCGCGAATCTCATGGGCCTGCGGACGCACGACAGTCGCATACGTGGTTTGCACCACGATGATGATGATGATGAGTGCGAACAACTCGAACCAGAAGTCTTCTGATCGACCGCTGCTTTTCATTTAGATATCCACCGGAAATGAGACGTCGAAATCCGCGCGCACCTGCTCCGTCGGGATGAAGCGCTGCGGCGTGCCGGCGCTGTCCTTGGTCGGTTTGGTTGCAGCGTTCTTGGCGTCAGGTTCCTTAGCCTCTTTTTTAGCCGCTGGCTCGTCTTTCTTTGCTGTCGAATCGCTTGCAGGCGCGGACGGTGCAGGTGCCTCGGTCGCGGCAGGTGCCTTGCCATCGCCGGCCGCGGGAGCCGTCTCCTGTGCGAGCGCTGCAGCGCTCGCGATCCAGCAGGCGATGAGCATCATGGCTCGCAGGTTCATGGCTTGCTCTCCTCGGCATAGCGTGCAACGCGGAAGCCCAGATCCGGACGCGCCCCTTCGCCGTAGTCACGCGAGGATAGCCGCAGATCGGTCAGGCTCGACTGCCGCCAGCTCGAGCCGCGAATCACATGAGTCTTGCCTGAAGTAGGTCCCATCGGGTCCACCGCGGGTTGCGATGCGTCGGCACTGATCTCGTAGTAGTCCTGCACCCATTCCGCCGCATTGCCACCCATGTCGAACAACCCGAACGAATTTGGAGGGAACTTACCGACGGGCGCTGCCGCGGAATAGGGATCCTCATAATCTGGAAGGACATCCTGCACGATGAGTCGTGCACTGTGATCTGCGAAATTTCCGGCATTCGCAGGGACGGGCAATGAGTTGCCCCAGGGATAGCGCTGCAGTTGACCCGAAGGCTCGCGCCGCGCCGCCCATTCCCATTCGGCTTCGGTGGGCAGGCGGTAGCCGGTGTTCATCGGCGTGACGGGAACCAGCGTGCCGTTCTTCTCTTGATACGCAGCCGGCAATCCTTCCTGCTGCGAGAGCCAGTTGCAGAACTCGGCGGCATCGCGCCAGGGAATGTTCACGGCCGGCTGGCGATCGAGATCCAGGCTCTGCTGACCGACGAAGCCGGCTTTGTGCGAGCTGCGGAAGGCGCGGAACTGTTGATTCGTCACTTCGTAGACGCCCAGGTAGAACGGGCGCCGCAACTCGACTTCACGTTGCGCTTCGTTCGCGCGCCGGCCGGGTTCGCGCCGCGCGCTGCCCATCGTGTAGCGGCCCACGGGTAGCAGTTTGAGCTCGATGCCCGATTTGGTTTGCAGCGACCGCGGCAACGCCGCGAGATGGGACTGTTCCTGCGTGACGAGCGTCGTTTCGATGACCTGTGGCAACCCCTCTCGCGGTGTCACGGTGGTCTTGAAGGTGGCGAATCCCGGTTTGCGTACTTCGATCGTGTGCGATGCCGTCACGAGCTTCAGATCCTGATTTGCAGCGCCGCGCGATTGACCATCGACGAACAGCTGCGCGTCTGCGGGCTGCGCTCGTACCGTGACCTCGCCATACACACCCTGTAACGGCACGGACAATGTGCGCTCCTCGCCAGGCTCGAGCGTGACGCTCTGCGTGAGTACCTGATAGCCCGCCAATGTGAGTGCGACCGTGTGTGCCATCTCGGGCCGCAGCTCCAGTTGCAAGGGTGTCGCGCCGCGATACACGCCAGCAACCGACACACTCGCACCCGATGGCGTCGAGCGCACTGCGAGTTTGCCGTCAGGCAGGCCGAGGCGAATCGGTCCCAACGTCAGCGGTTCATTGGCATGGACTTGCACATCGGTGGTCCACGGCTTGAAGCCGGTGAGCTGCAACTCGACGGCATGATTGCCCGCTGGCAGCTGCATCTTCAGCGGTGTGACACCGCGTTCCGCGCCCGCGACACGCACGGTTGCGCCGGAGGGCTCGGAAGCAATGCTGACTTCAGCCCAGTTCGGCACGAGCTTCGGAGCGATGCGTTGCTCGCGACCTGCACCAGCGACATCGACGTCGATCGTCGCCGGCTGATAGCGATCGCTGGTCAGCTCGAGTCGATGTTTGCCGGCGGCAAGCTCGAACGGGCCCGGCGTCGTGCCCAACAACTTGCCCTGCGCACTCACCTTCACGGGCTCCGGAACGTCGATGCGCAACTTGCCGGGCAATCGTTCGAGCTTCAGGTCGAGATGCTGATTGACGCCTTTGTCCAGGCTCACGGTGCGTTGTGCATTCCGATGTCCCGGCGCACTGGCGAGCACTTCGTACTCGCCGGCCCGCATGAGATAGCGAGTGCCGATCGCGACCCGCGGCCAGGGGCCTGTCACGCTGACGTCCGCTTGCTCCGGCTCCACGGCGACGACGAGCGATGTAGCACTGAAGACGAACCACGCGATGGTTCCGAGCAACACGGCGGCAACCAGAACCACGACGCGGCCGACATGCCGCAGATCGCGCGGTTGCTTCGTCGCGGCCGCTTGCCTGCGGAATTGAATGGCAGAGAGCGGCTCATCTGCCGCAGCAGAGGCTGCCGCCACCGTCGAGACGAAGGGCGGCGCCGTCACATTCGCTTGCGCGACGTCCGTGATCTCGAGCGTGGTCTCACCTTGATTACGACTGAGCCGCAGACGCGCGCCCGCGAGATCGACGACATCGCCTTCGCGCAACCACGTGGAGGAGCCGGCGGCCGCGCCGTTGTGCAACAGGAGAGCGGGCGCCACGGGTTGAACGAAGAGCTGCTCGTCCTGCAGCGCCAGATAGGCGAGCACGCCGGGTGGCGCATCCGCCAGCACGATGGCGCAACCTGCACCGCCGACGCTCAATGGAAATTCGGTACGTTCGAAGCGTCGCAGTCCAAGGGCATCGCGCAGATACAACGCAGTCACACCGGGTCCTCGCAACGGATCACGAGCGGTGCGGGCGACTCACCGGGGATCAATGCCAGCTCGCGTCGTACGTCGCGAAAGCCGGGTCGCTGCCCGACCACGACATACTTGCCGGGCGCCAGATCGACCGTGCGCTCCGTGAACGTGCCCAGCTCGCCGATCCGGTAGATGGTCACGCGCGTGACATTGTCCGATTGCAGCGAGACGCGCACCGGCGTCTCTGCACGCTGCAACCAATTCTCGATCTTCTCGACCTGAGCCCGCAGGACAGGGCCTTGCTGCGGCAAGGACCGTGCGCGCTCCAACGAAGCGCGGGCGTTCTGCCGCACGGCCGGCGCGAATAGCCTTTCGGGTTGGGTGATGTACAACTCCAGCTCCTCATGTAAGCGTGCACGCGGCTCGACCTCACCAATGCTCTCGTTCACGGCGGCGACCGTCGAATCCAGCTTCGCAGCCTCACGCAGCTCGGCCAGTGCTGCGACCCATTGCTCATGGGTCTGCAATTCATCCGCGCGCTTCAGATGTTGCTCGATGGCGCGCGTACGCTCGGCTTGTTGCACTTCGTTGAGCGCTTGCGACAACTCGGCTGCCTGCGGTCGCATTTTGCGTGCGTCTTCAAAAGCGCCGCGAGCAGCCGCGAACTGTCCGGCATGCAGGGCATCGTAACCGCGCGCCATGGCGCGTCCGAAGGCATCGGAGGCGAGCTGCGACTCGATGCGTGCAACCGCGGCACTGGCCACCTGCGTCTGCGGATCCAGCTGCAACGCCTGGCGGTAGGTCGCCAGAGCTTGAGACGACTGGCCCGCTTGCTCTTGCGTACGCGCGTTCGCGAGCAGCGCCAGCACTTGATCGAGCGATTGCGCGCGCTTCAAACCCGCCTTGGCCGCACCGTCGTCAGGCTTCATGGCTGCTGCAAGCTCGAACGCCGCGCGCGCTGCCGAGCTGTCGCCGCGCTCGATGGCCGCCGCACCTTCCTTCAAGGTCGTCGCCAGCACTTGCGGATAATCATGTTCCAGCGCGGTGATGTGTTGTTCCGCTGTTTCGAACTGAGCCTTGGCTTTGGCGAACTCGCGCACAGCGAGGGCTTGATCGCCCGTGGCGAAGGCGTCCTTCACTTTCTTTGCCGCATCGGGGGCCCAGCGCTCCACCGCTTGCTCCGTCTGCTTGTTCCAGCGATCGGCCAGGCTGCCGCGCAGTTCCTCCGCAGCCTGCTTCAACGCGGCGAGCTGTGCGAAGTCGAGGGGCTCTTTCGCAGGCGTCGGTGCCGAGGTCTGCGGACTCGATGCCGGAACGTAGCGTGCCGCTTCTTGCTCCTTGGCCCATTGCGGCAACACGACGAACGCACCGATCGCAGCGACTGCAAGGATGCTCAACGCGGCGATCGCAGCACCGCGCTTGAATGAGCTCGCTCCCGTCCGGTTCGCCGTGGCAGGTTCGATCCGGCGCCATTGAGGTCTGAGAGATTCATCCGCGGGTGGCGCGATTTGAGGTGCCGCGCCCGCAATGGCTGCCTGCGATTGACCGTGCCGGATCTCGGCAGCCGCAGCACGCAGCGTGTCAACGAGACTCACGAGCGTCGGCCGCGCAGCCGGTTCTTTCGCAAGACACTGCAGCGCCAGCTCGATCAGTGCCGCAGGTGCGGGATAGCGCGGCACCAATGCAGGCACCGGCTCGCTCAGCACACGCTCCCGCGTGGGCTGCGGATAGAACGGCGGGTAGCCCGATAGCAGCTCGTACACCACGGCGCCGAAGCCATAGATATCGTCGGCCTGCGTCAGTGCCGCGCCGTGCAACCGTTGCGGGCTCGTGTTGTACGGAGAGCCTTCCGTGACTGCGAAATCGCCGAGACGGGCCGCGCCGTCGCTGCCGACGAGGATATTGGTGGGTTTCAAATCGCCGTGCACGACACCGTGTTCGTGCGCGTATTGCAGAGCTTCTGCAACCGCAACGAGATGACCGATGAATTCGCTGGCCGGGCGGCCTCGCAGCAGGCTGAGATCGCCGCCAGCGGCATAGTCACCCGCCAGGAAGTGAGTGTCGCCGTCGTGCTCCAGGCCGGCGACTCTGAGGATGTTGGGATGCTGGAGCTGGCGCACACGCTCGCCCATCGCTGCGAACGCCCGCATGGCATCCGCATCGCGCGCGCAGGCAGGATCGAGGATCTTCAGCGCTACGTAGCCTTGTCGCTCGCGGTCTGCCGCGAGCCACACTTCGCCGTGACCGCCCGCGCCCAAACGCCGGACCAGAGTGTACCTTGCAGACAGTGTCTGCCCGCTTTCAAGCATGATGGCTTCATTAGCTATTCTTCAGCGCGAGGTGCCACTGCCGGGAGTGGCAGTAGTGCTCGGCTGAGCAACCGAAAGACCTGTCTCGTTCTCGTACAGTTCCTTGAGCAGCTTGCGCCACTCGCGGTACTGCTCCTCCGCCGTGCCGCTGAGCTGCAACGTGCGTCCTTCCAGCTCCACCACGACCGGCTGAATCTCCGATTGGAACGACTCGCCCAGCTGCTTCAGCGACTCGGAGTGCATCTTCACTTCGGCGCCCTTGTCGAAGCCGCTCTTCACGGCATACACGCCACCCACCACCGCAGCCGTGGCAGCAGCCTGTCCCACGTACGTATTCGATTCCGTGCCGGCGACGAGACCACCGATGATCGCGGCGGCGCCCAGGAGCTTGCGGCTCAGTGCCGAGCGCTTCGCGTCGGACTCGGCCTCCAGCTCGTCGTAACTATAGCGGCGCCAGTTGCTGTACGGCTCCGTCATGTTCTCGCCGAAGACGGCATAGTGCTCGTTCACCGTATCCAGCAAAGCGTAGTCACGTTCGCGGATGCGGTCCATGCGCGTCAGCAGCGGATCGTTGTCCGCGGGCAGGCGCGCGACGTGATACTGACCTTTCTTGTCCTGCGTGAGATAGCTCGTGAACGCATACGGGGCAAGATCGCTCGCGAAGCGCAACTCGGACACCTTGCGGATGGATTCGATATCCGCCGCCGCGAGTTGTTGCCGCACGGCGAGTATGTCATTCGCGATCTGGCTGTACAGGTTCTGGAACGGATCGCGCGCTTCGGCCGCATTCTTCCCCGCCTGCATCTCGCGATAGGACCGCGTGTCGGCTTCCTGTTCGTACACTTTACTGAGCCACTGGCGACCCGCGGCGTCGCTCACGGTGATGTCGAGTTTCAGGAACATGCCGGTGGAGTCGAGAATGCGGCCGTTCACGCGGACGTCGAGCGCGTCGGCATCAGCCGGAATCACGCGCACCTGTCCCCACTGACCCGTGCTTTCGAGCGTATTGCGCAGCTGCATGGGGACATAGCGGGCCTCGGCGCGACGCACTTCGGGGAAGATACGTGCCTTCTCCTGCGCTTTCTCGTCCTCCGGCACGTTCGCATCGAACACGTGCACGCCGACGTCGAGCAACTGAGCTTCGGGAATCTCCTGCTCCGCCCGGATCGCGTTGACCCGCTCTTGCGGACGCGTCTCGTGGACGACGCAGCCGCTGGCTGCCAACGCACCGAAGCCGAGAACCAGCGCACGCACGAGCCCGGTCAACTCGCCGGCGCGCCCATCAAACACCTTCGTCTGAACCATGAACATGGATACGCTCGACTGATCTGATTGGATGATCTCTATCGCCCTACTTCGCTCCCTTCTTGTAGTTGCGATATTCCTGCCACAACTTTTCACGCAGCTCAGGATCGGTCTCCTGCATCGCCGCTTCACGCAACTGGCGGGCGACGATGTCGTCATCGCTGCCATCCGGTATGTCCGCCGGCACCGTGGTCGGCCCGTTACCGCCGCGAGCGCCGCCGCCAACACCGCCACCGCCACCTCGTTGACCGCCGGTGGCGGAGCCTCCTTCCTTGCCCTGACCGTCGCCGTTCTCTCCACCTGCGCCTGAACCTGCAGCGCCACCCTTCTGATTGTTGCCACCGCCAGCACCCGCGCTGCCGGGCATGCCGCCTTCCTGTCCGCCACCGCCTGCGGCGGCGCCACCCGTGCCCTGCGCGGTGCGCTCGGCATCGCCGCCTTCACCACCGCCGCCAGAACCGCCAGAGCCGTCACGGGCACCGCGTCGTTGGGCGATGATGCCCTGCTCCTTGCGCAACTCATCGTCGAACACACCGAGTGACCGATCGAGCTCACGATCGATTTGCGCCGTGCGCTCCTCGCCGGTCATGGGACCTTGTCCGCCGGCAGCACCGCCTGCGCGACCCGCAGCGCCTCCGCCGCCTGCTGGCCCACCGCCGCCAGGAGTACCACCGCCACCTGCAGTAGCGCCGCTACCGGCAGTCCCACCTCCACCCGCTGCGCCACCGCCTGCGGCACCACCGCCAGCACTATTCGCACCTGCACCGGGTGAGCCCGCAGCACCACCTCCAGCACTGCCCGCGCCACCCGCACCAGCCGATCCGCCGCTCGCCCCACCTGCAGCACTGGGACTGCCGCCACCTTCGAAGATGCTCGGCTGGCCGCCACCGCCGCCGCCGCTCGAACCTGATTGGCCCTGCGCGCCGCCACCTGATTCGGAGCCTGACGACTGGGCACCGCCGCTCGCGCCACCCGTTGAGGGGCTCGGAATGCCGACGCCGCCGGCACCGCCCGTTCCTGCACTGTGTGTTCCCGAACTGCCGCCGGAGGTTCCACCCGAGTTGCTGCCACTGCTACCGCCGCTCGGAGAGCTGCCGGACTCGCCACCTGCTCCGCCGCTCGATGTGCCAGGGAGCCCAGCACCAGTGCTGCCGCCTGCCGCCCCGCCGCTCGATCCGCTTTGTCCTGCAGAAGGCAGACCACCCGATTTGCCACCCTTCGATCCGCCTGACGAGCCGCCCGGCATGCCGGCGCTGTTGCCGCGCGAGCTGGAACCGCCCGCTGAGCCACCTGAGCTGCCACCACTCGAGCCGCCGGATGGCATGGAAGCGCCACCGCCGCTCGAACCGCTGCCACCGCCCTTCGATGAGCTCGATGAGCCGGAGCTGCCGCCGGATGAAGGCGCGCCTCCAGAAGAAGACGATGAGGAATCTTGCTTGCAACCGGCCATGCCGAGCGCGAGGCACACGGCCAACGCCAAGCTCGACCAGGGGCCGCGGCGAGTTGAGGCAGGAGTAGTCATGGTGTTTGGTTTCCGGATGGTCTCGATTCAACGCCCCCGCACCGCCGGGCGTTGCGTGCAGTGGCTGCTGCCAGTGCGACCGCCCCGGCGGCGACGCGTCCGAGCGTGCGCGTCGCAAGGTGAACTGTGGCTGAGTCGAGTCGTGACGCATGCCTTTCAGCTCACTTCATATCGCAGCTGCCTGCTCTACTCTGCTCCTTCGTCGCTCGTGCCGACGAGAAATGCCTTCAACTGGTTGGCCATGCGATCGCACGCCGTTCGCTGCACCGGCGAGATGAGCGGGATGGGCACAATCGCACCGATCATGACCGAGGTGCCCTTCACGTCGGTGCTGACCGTACCGACGCTCGTCCCCTGATTCAGATCCCAGATTGTCGCTTCGTAATCCGAATGCTTCTCCCACCAACCCAAACCTAAGCAACCTGCGCCACCAGGACCTGCGCCGCAGGCGATGCTGCCGCCGCCATCGGTTTTCTTGGTGCCGCCGTCAATCCAGACGATGTAGCGCACCCCGAGAGTGTTCACGCGGTCGCTGACACCGGGACGCTGCAGAAACGTGGCGAACGCGTTGGCACTCGCGGGTGCCGTGCTGGGCTCCAACCACGGGAAGAGTGCATCGACGAACAAATCGTCGGCATACAACTGAAACGGGGTATCGCGCAGCGATGAGCGCGGATCGACCTTGCGCCCGTCACGCGTCGCTTCGGCCACGTCGGCCGAGACGTTCTCTCCAACGAGCTTGCGCTCCAGGCAATCCAGGAATTTATCTTCGGTGCCCGAGCCTTCCAGGTGCGGCTTTGCGAGTAGCACGACGGCATCGGTGGACGAAATCCGCGTGGGTGCTTCGCGCATTTCCTCGATCTTCGCTGTCATGCATCCGGACAGCATGAGGAGGCTCAGCATGGTGAGCAGGCGCCCGCTTGCGAAGGAAAGTTGCGCCGTGCCGCGCGCTGTCTGCTCCTCGGGGTCGAAGATCATGGAGAGTCTCCGGCAGATCGGCCGAATTCAGTATACGGCAGCCACTGCAGCTCCCAGCCGCGCTTCCAGGAATTAAAAAATAATATGTAGCGACTCGTGCGGGTCGCGTTGCTATAGCAGAGCGTACTGCTGCGGCCCGAGTTCCGGCTTGTTGAACAAAGATGTGTCATGACTGAATCGAGTGCGGTTGAGACCTGCTCGCTCGCATGCCAACTCGAAGCGCCGCTGCAACAGTTGTGCGTATTCACCCACACCTTTCTGACGCACACCCCAGCGCGAGTCGTAGTCGCGCCCGCCGCGCATCGCGCGCATCCGGCTCATCACATGCTTGGCCTTGAGCGGCTCGTGCACCTCCAACCATTCGCGGAATAGATCTTTGATCTCATACGGCAGCCGCAGCAATACGTAGCCTGCACCACGCGCACCGGCCGCGGCCGCAGCCGCGAGAATGTCTTCGAGCTCGGCATCCGTGAGCACGGGAATCACGGGCGCCACCATCACACTGACGTCCACACCGGCTTCGGACAATCGCCGCACGGCGCGCAATCGTGCTTGCGGGCTGGCCGTGCGCGGCTCCAGCGTGCGTTTGATCTCGGCGTTCAGGCTGGTGATGCTGATGGTGACGTGCGCGAGCCGGGCACGCGCCATTTCGCTCAGGATATCGATGTCACGTTCGACCATTGCGCTCTTCGTGATGATCGACAGCGGGTGCCGATGCCGCTGCAACACCTCCAACACACTGCGCGTGACTTTCAGCTCGCGTTCGATGGGCTGATAGGGATCGGTATTCGCCCCGATGATGATGGGACTGCACTGATAGCTCGACGCCGCGAGCTCCTGCTCCAACAGTTTGGCCGCGTCCTGCTTGAAGAACAGCTTCGTCTCGAAGTCGAGTCCGGGCGACAGGTTGACGTAGGCGTGGCTCGGGCGCGCGTAACAATAGATGCATCCGTGCTCGCAACCCCGATACGGATTGATGGATTGACTGAAGCCGATGTCGGGCGATTTGTTGCGAGCGATGATGCTGCGCGCGGGGTCCGGCCTCACTTCCGTATGCAGCGGTGGCAGCGCCTCATCGAGCGAGCCCCAACCATCGTCCACTGCTTCGACTTCCCGCGGCTCGAAGCGCCCCGCGCGATTCGACACCGCGCCGCGGCCCACGCGCACTTCTTTGCGTTCCTCACCCATGTACCCATGCTACTGAATGGATATACAGGTGTGAAGTCGGCGGTTCATGACGGGTGAGTCTGTCCGCGAGATGCCGGGAAACGATCCATCTTCCACAAAGAAGGAAACAGCCGCGTCCAGATTGCCGCAACCGCAATCGTTGCGAGGCCGCCAATCACGACGGCGCGCACGACGCCGAACCACTTGGCTGTCAGGCCCGATTCGAATTCGCCCAGCTCGTTGGACGCACCGATGAAAATGGCGTTGACGGCGCTCACTCGGCCGCGGATCGCGTCCGGTGTTTCCAGTTGCACGAGCAGGTGACGGATGTAGACACTGACCATGTCCCCCGCTCCGAGCACTGCAAGCGCGAGCAGCGCAACCCAGAAGTTGTGCGTCGTGCCGAATACGATCGTGGCAATGCCGAACATGCCCACACCCGCGAACATCCACATACCGACGTGTCGTGTCACGGGAGCAATGGTGAGCATGATTGCGCAGATGCTGGCGCCGATGCCGGGCGCGGTGCGTAGCAGACCGAGGCCACTCGGGCCGACGCGCAGAATGTCGCTGGCGTAGATGGGCAACAGCGCCGTTGCACCGCCGAACAGGACGGCGAACAGATCCAGCGAGATTGCACCGAGCACCACTGAGCGGCCGCGCACGAAGCGCAATCCCGACAGCAGCGTGTCCCACGTGGCAGGCTCGCGCTCGCGCGGTGAGTGCGCGCCGCCCTTGATGCCGCCCATCAGCACGACCGCGATCAGAAACAACACCGCGACGCTGCCATAAACGAACGGTGCACCGATCAGGTAGAGGACGCCGCCCAGTGCCGGACCCGCCACCGTGGCGATTTGAAACGTGCTCGAGTTCAAGGCGACCGCACGACCGAAGTCGACCGGCGGTACGAGATTCGGCAGCAGCGCCTGACCGGTCGGCATGGCGAAAGCGCGCGCGGTACCAAAGAGCACCATGGCCGCGAACACGGGCCACACCGCTTGCAGGCCATGCAATGTGAAGCTCAGCAGCAGGGCCGCGCAGACAAACTCCACCGCGTAACACAGCGTGACGATGCGACGACGATCGTAGTGATCCGCCGCCTGACCGGCAGGCAGGACCAACACGACGAAGGGCAGAAACTGGGACAGGCCGACGAATCCGAGATCCAGGGGATCGCGCGTCATGGCATAGATCTGCCAGCCCACAGCGACCGTTTGCATCTGGCTCGCCAGATTGGCGAGAAAGCGCGCGGTGAGGAAGCGTGAAAAATCAGGGTGAGACAGAACGCCCCAGGTCGTGCGCGGGGTGGCAGTCATTCAGGGTCGAGCTTCGCGGCCAGGGAGGCGTCGGAGGATACTGCAGCGGAGTGAGGTCACAAAAAAAAGCCCGCCGAAGGCCAATTCAGCGGGCGAATGTTTTCGAGCGGGTGCGTTGTGCCAAACGTCAAGCGCTCGCCGGGGAGTGGTCACCCAACCGTGACCATCGTTCTGGTGTCGTCCTCGCTGTCGACGTCAACCTCGTGCGGTCAATCGCCGCTACGCGCGGCACGTGCGGTGTCGACCGTGAGCTCATTGCGGACTTCTGCGACGTTGTCCGTGTTGCGCGCGAGCAGCTCGGCCAATTGCCGCTCTTCGGCTGAGGATACCTGCCCCGACAGCGTCACTACGCGATTGCGGGTCTCGACCTTGATCTCGAAGCCTTTCGTATTCTGGTTGGCGAGCAACTTAGATTTGACGACGGCTGAGGTGGAAGCGTCTTCCACCCAGCGGCGCATATCGGTCCGTTGCCGCGCCAGTTGCTCGCGCTCTGCGCGTCGCGCACTGCTGAGACTGGCGGCGCTCGCGACCTTCAGGTCATTGCGCACTTCAGTCACACCTTCGACGCTCTTCGCCAGCTCGCCGGCGAGATCCCGCTCGACTTCGCTTTCGACGCTACCGGTCAAATGGACGACGCCATCTTCGACCTGCGTGTCGATGTCGAACGGATTGAGTGGGCGCGTGAAGGTGTACAGCGTTTCGATCTTGCCCGTGAGCCAGGCGTCCTTGAGATCCTGACGGGCTTCCATGCTGTTGGCACTGGGACTCGTGGGCTGAGCAGCCGACGCGAAAGTCGCGCCCAACGCAAGCAAGGCTCCCGCCAGCGCGGCAGCCCGAAGGCGGAATCGGCGTTGATGCATAAGCGGCTCCGGCTCGAGTTGCGTCTGAAACGCAGTACATCCGTTGCGGGTTCCACCTGCGCAGCATTTACGCAACGGCTCACAGCCTCAGGCAACTCTCTCCTGCGTTGAGTCCGTGCCCGTACGTGGAGGGGCGTGGGGTGTCACCGGGCCAGCGCCGGGCCGGGGACTGGGACGCTTGGGCACCGGCACGCGCACTTCAACGACCGTGCCGTCACCGGAGCTTACGCTCAGCTCGGCCCGCATCTGCCGGACGAACGCTTCGATCAGCGATCGGCCCAATCCGGGATGCTCATGGCTTGCGATGCTCGAATCGAAGCCGACGCCGTTGTCGCGGACGCACAGAAGCAACGTCTCGTCGGACTCCCGCGTGACGACCACCTCGATCCGTCCGGACGCAAGTCCGGTGAATGCATGCTTGTAGGCATTCGTGATCGCCTCGGTCACGAGCAATCCGAACGGCACGGCCAACTCGGGACCGATGGCTTCGCTCGGCGCATCGACGACGAGTTCCACGTGGCGTGACCCGGACAGACCGCCGCGTCGCAACTCGGCGCACAAGTCCTCCAGGAACCAGCGCAGATCGACTTCCTGCAAGCTCTCCGACTCGTACAAGCGCCGATGCAAGGTTGCGAGCGCATTGATGCGGCTGCGTGCTTCCGCGAAGGCGAGTTCCGCGCGCGGATCGCGAATGCGGCGCGCGTGCAGGTTGAGCAGGCTCATGACGAGCTGCAGGTTGTTCTTCACGCGATGATGGATCTCGCGGACCAGCACTTCCTTCTGCTGCAGCGAATCCTTCAACTCATGCTCGCGCGCCGAAATGATGTCCGCCATGCGCGAGAACGTCTCGCCGAGGTTCTTGATCTCCTTGGGCGCCGCCGCGGCTCGTTCCGGTCGCACATTCGTGCGCCCTGCCGCATAGGCCGAGGTGATGCGATCGAGATAGGTGATCCACCGCACCACCAGGTGCTCGATGCCGAACCAGACCACCGCGACGGCAAGGCCCCACATGAGCAACGGCGTCAGCACACCCCAGGCGAATTGCAGTGCGATGGGACTGATCGCGGACACGAGCGGCTTGCCCATGACGACGAAGATGCGCCCTTCCAACAGCGGGCTGATCGCGTACAACCGCCACGTGCCGTCGCGGCTGCGTGCATTGAACGTGTATTCGTTGTTCTTCAGCTTTTCGCTGATGAGCTTCGGATCGGGCAGACCGCCGCGCACGCTCAAATCCATGGCGCGGGAGGTAATGAGCTCGCCTCGACCGTCGAGCAATGCGAAGGCTGCGCCAGCCGTGATGTTGGGCTTGCCGTAACTGCGCGTGAGCCAGTTGAGACCGATGAACAGCGCGATCGACCCGCGCACCGCGCCATCTTCGGCGACGAGCGGAACGGCCACGACGATGCCCTGCGTTTCCAGCCACCGACTTTCGAGCAGATCGCTGATGACGAACTGTTCGCCACGCATGATGCTGCGGAACCAGTCGCGGTCTTCGACATCGCGAGATGACTGAACAGGCAGGCTGGAGCAGGTGAGCTTGCCCTGCTCATTCACGACGGTGGCCATCTGATACTGACTGAGCCCGGCAATCCCGCGCTGCAGCGCTCGCCGGCAGTTTGCAGGGGAGCCCGCCACCACATCCGGGTTGGCCGACAAGCTCGTGAGGATCTCGCGCGACGCCGACATCATGCCGACTTCTTCAGCGGCTTCGAGTTGCGCGGTCTGAGCAAGGTCGCGCTCGAGCGCACGCATATTGGCGCGATAGCTATAGCTGGCCTGCAGCACAGCCAACACGCCCGGCGCCAGCATGGCAATGCCGACGATCAACACCAGGCGCGGGCGCAGGGCCGCGTTACGACCCCACCACGGCAGCTTGTCGCGCGTGGCCTTGGCCGGCTTCATAAGGAGTTCACTTATCCAGCGGCGCGACCCGAACCGAGCCCCAACGCTTCTGGATCAGAGATGTTGTCGACAGGGGGTGCGGACGAGGTCATGCGGGCGGCATCCTCGCCCAGGAGCTCGACCAGGCGGTCGCGTGCACGCGCGATGCGGCTCTTGATCGTGCCGACGGCGCAGCCGCAGACCTCGGCCGTTTCTTCATATGAAAGACCGGTTGCGCACACCAGGATCAGTGCTTCGCGTTGGTCCGGAGGCAGCAACTGCAGTGCATTGCTCAAATCGCGCAGGTGCAATTTCAGATCATGATCCGGCGCAACGGCGACCTGCGCTGCACACACCCCTTCAGGATCTTCCACCTCGAACTTGCGATGCCGGAGCTCCGAGTAGTAGCAGTTGCGCAGAATCGTGAACAACCACGCCTTCAGATTGCTGCCGGACTGAAACTGCTCGCGGTTCGTCCACGCCTTCAGCACCGTGTCCTGCACGAGATCATCGGCGCGCGCCAGATCGCCGCATAACGAACGGCCGAACGCGCGGAGTGCCGGCAGCATCGCCGTCACTTGATCGAGAAAACGATCGTTAGTACCGCTCATCTACACTCACATCAGTGACCAAAGGGGCGCAAGTCCACAGCTCCACGCGCTCAACTCGGACGTCCTTTTTCCTTGGCATCCAACTTGTCGAGTAGCGCCTTGAATTCATCCGGTACGGGCTCGTCCATGACTTCGCTGAACATGGTGCGCAGCCGGTTACCGAGCCATTCCGGCACCGACTCGGTCGGCGCCGCGGGCGTTTCACTGGCAGGGGTTTCCGGTTGAGGCCACATCTTCTCTTTGCTGCTGGTCATGGCGGGCTGGTTTCATCCGCTCCACCGGTGCATAGCCGGCGGGGGTCGTAGAGGCTTGGGGTTGAACTCGTCGTTATTGAAAAAGTTCCAAGGCGGGGGGAACCTTTGGGTACCCTCGCACATAGTACTACCGCGCTTTTTCGGGCGCGATCTACTATTAAATCAACAGTAAACGTCCCTAAACGTCCCTGAAGGAGCCCGATCATGGCCTTGGCTCATGCGATTGCGGAGCATTTGCCCTATATGCGCCGCTATGCGCGCGCGCTCTGCGGTACGCAAAGCAGCGGCGACGCTTATGTCCGTGCATGCCTGGAGGCGATCGTCGCGGATACCTCCGTGCTGCCCGGTAACATGACCCCACGCGTGGGGCTGTACCGATTGTTTCATGTGATCTGGAACTCCACGGACATGGAATCGAGGCCCCTGCACGGCGAGCAGGCCAAGTCGGTCGTTGCCGCGAGGCTCGAGAAGCTGACGCCGATCTATCGCCAGGCCCTGCTGCTGACGGCGATGGAAGGATTCAATGTCAGCGACACCGCGAAAATCCTCCAGGTGCCCGAAGCCGACGTGCCGCAGATGGTCTCGCAGGCGGTCAAGGAAATCTCCAGTCAGCCGGCCACGAAGGTCCTCATCATCGAGGACGAGCCGATCATTTCGCTCGACTTGCAGAGCATCGTGCGCGAAATGGGCCATTCGGTCGCTGCCATCGCGACGACACGGGATGAAGCTGTCCGCGCGGCTCGTCGAACCGAGCCTGGGCTCGTACTGGCGGACATCAAGCTGGCGGATGGCAGCTCCGGTATCGATGCAGTGAAACAGATTCTGAGTGAAGTGACCGTGCCGACGGTCTTCATCACGGCCTATCCGGAGCGCTTGCTGACCGGGGAACGGCCTGAACCGACGTTCCTGGTAACCAAACCGTTCGTTCCTGAAACCGTGCGTGTTGCGGTGAGCCAGGCCCTTTTGTTCGCTTGAGCCCGGCAGCAGCGGCAGGCACTGGTCCCTCCGACCAGTGCCTGATTTCTCTATGTAGGTGGTACGCGACCGCGAATTGCGCCAGCGACCAACGCCACCACTGTCAACACCAGGAACAAGAAGAACAGGATCTTCGCGATACCGGCCATCGCCCCGGCAATTGAGCTGAACCCCAGCACGGCTGCGATGATGGCCACCACGAAGAAGGTCAAAGCCCAAGACAGCATGATGGATCACCTCACTTCGAGCCGCGCATAAGGGGGCGGCGTCGAGCGAGGAACGCTTGCCTGTTGAACCGGTTCCAACGAGCTTCAGTGACTTCCCGGCACCGCGTCGGTGCGAGCTCGCACGTAGTGGAACAACAGCCCATGAGCCGAGGTTTTCTCTACGTGTTGCTCACAGGCCGGGAGGAAGCATGAACAGAACTCGATACAAGCATCTCGCCGCGCTGGCGTTCATCGCGTTGAGTGTCGCTGCGTGCGAGAAACAAGGACCACTGGAACGTGCGGGTGAAGAGGTCGATGAGGCTGTCGATACCGCCAAGCATGGTGGCGAGGAATCGAACGCCACCAAAGCCGACGATGCCGTGGACGATCTGCGTGAAGGAGCGAAGGACGCCGCAGACGAAGTCAAGAAGGACTGACGGCGCTGTTTATCAGCGCGTGATCGATCCCGCGTCGTGGACGGTGCTCGACCGTCCCGCGCGCGCCCAGTACTCCGTTCGCAACGCGATCGGAATGCCTTCTGGATTCATATCCACACGCTCGGCGATCAACTGCGATCCTTGTGTGGACGCGCGCATCACCCGGCGGATGCGCTCGTTCCCGGGCGCTGACTGATGTTCGATCTCCCAGATCAAGGCATCGGCTTCGAGCAACGCCTGCGCGGAGTATTTGTCATCGCCGGCAGCGAATTCGGCCGCTTCACCGTTGAGCTCTGCCGTGATGCTCAATGCCGACGCCTGATCGCTGCCTTTCAATTCGATTTGTAGCGTATGCGCATCGATGCGCAGGCGCTGAATCGTGTCCGTCGCGCCATCGACCAAACCGCTGACGCGATCGAGCAACCACTCGCCGCTGAAGGCGCGTGCATCATCGAAAAGTGGTTGAGCCGAAGCAGGCAGTTCGTTACGTGCGGCAACCATGATTGTTCATCGTTACGGGGTTCACCACGACAGTGTGCCGTGCCCGTATGTCAGATCGATGGCAACCTGGGCGCAGCACTGCGGCAGTTAAGACCTCTGCTGAGGTGGAAGTTCCTCACGCGAGAAATATTGCGCTACAAGCAAACGCATGAGTGCAAGCAGTGATCCGCGTGCGTTGCCTAGCAGCCTGTCGGACCCAGCTGCCGCCGCCGCAGTAGATCAATCCTAAGTCCGACAGGCTGCTAGCGTGCGAGGAATTGCTCGATATGCTGAGCTACTTTGTCGGGTTGTTCGTGGTGCAGCATGTGGCCGGCGCCCGCAATGGTTTCCACGTGCACATCGCGCAGTGTGGCTACAAACTCGGCGAACTCCTGCGCAGCGCTCATGCGCGCGACCTCCGATCGATCGCCCCGGATGAGCAAGACAGGCGCACTGATATTGCGCCAGCAACTCTCGGCCTCCTCGCGTCGATACAAGATCGCATTCACCCACTTGTGACGCGGATCGGCGCGCGGTACGACGCGTCCGGAAGAAGTCTCTCGAGCCCAGGCGCGCGCGATGAATGCGATGCGCTCGGGAGGAATCAGCGGATTACGTTTGCGCAGCAGCTCTTCAAACCGCGCAAAGGACTCGTGCTCTGCGTACGTCTGCGGACCCGCACGCACTTCATCGAGCCACTCGCGATAGCGGCGCGGTGCTTGCTTCGGATCTGAGCGGGGCAGGCCAAAGCCTTCCAGATTGACCACGCGACGCACGCGCTCGGGTCGAATCCCGGCATACAGCATCGCGACGTTGCCCCCCATGCTGTGACCCACGAGATCGACCGGCTCGTCGGGCGAGATCTGTTCCAGCAGCGCTTCGAGATCCGCGAGGTAGTTCGGAAACCAGTAACCCTCCTGCGGCCACTCGCTACGACCGAAGCCACGCATGTCGAGCGCCAGACAGTTGCGGTCCGGGCGCAGATAGTCGACGAGGAATTGATACGTGGCACCGCTATCGCCCCAACCGTGCAAAAGGATCAGCGGCGGCTCGGCGCCCTGCCATCGGTACAGATGAAACCGCAGTCCGCGCAGAACGATGCTGTGTGTGGAGCAGGCGCGTGAGAGTTGATGAACCATGCCTCAGTGCAACGCTGAGCGTGTGCCCAGCGTTGCAGCTTGGTTACTGCGGAATCCGCAGCACGTTGGTGCCCGCGCGGCGACGGGTCTTCGCAGTCTTCTTCTTGGCGGCGCGCTTCTTCTTCGACGTTTTCTTTGCCGTCTTGCCGCGCTTGCCCGTCTTGCTCTTTCTGCTCGTCTTGCGTTTCGTGGCCATGTGTTTCTCCTTCGGGTTAGTCCGCAACGATTATTACACGCCTGCCTGACGCTGATGCATCATTGGCGCCTCGTCTTAGGGACTGCATCCGGCACGCGGCCAGTGAGCCACACACCCACCATCGAGGACATCGTTCGACGTGCTCGCTCCATGAGCATTGAAGAACGCAGCGCTTTCATCCGCGCTGCCTGTGGGAGCGACGAAACGCTGATCTCGCAAGTCATGCTTGCGCTCGACGAAGAGGCGGCAGAGCCAGCGCCTGCGCAGTACTCGACACCGCAGAGCTGGGAGAACGAGCGCCTCGGGCCGTACCGCATCCTGCGGCTGCTCGGCTCCGGCGGCATGGGCGAGGTGTATCTCGCAGAGCGCGCCGACGAGGAGTACCAGCAGCGCGTGGCGATCAAGGTCGTGCGCAACACGGCGTTCTCCTCGCAGATTCAAGCGCGCCTGCGTATGGAACGGCAGATCCTCGCCTCGCTCCAGCACCCGAACATCGCCCGCCTGCTGGATGGCGGTCGCGCACCCGATGGGCGTCCCTATCTGGTGATGGAATACATCGAAGGCGAGGCCATCGATGCGTATTGCGATCGGCACCGGCTCGACGTGGATGCGCGGATCGAGATCATCCGCACCGTGTGTTCCGCCGTGCACTACGCCCACCAGAACCTGGTCGTTCATCGCGATCTCAAGCCGAACAACATTCTCATCATGGCCGACGGCACGCCGAAGCTGCTCGATTTCGGTATCGCCAAGCTGCTCGAAACGCGCCACTCGCCGCAGACCCTCGCGGTCACGCACATGGACTACCGCATGATGACGCCTGCTCATGCGAGTCCGGAGCAGGTGCGCGGCGAGGTCATCACGACGGCGAGTGACATTTATGTGCTCGGCGTGCTCGTGTACGAGCTGCTGTGCGGCAGGAAACCCTACGATCTCGTGGGCACGCGGCTATCGGAGCTCGAGCGCATCGTCTGCGAGCAGGACCCGGTGCCTCCCAGCGCACGGTTGGCGCGCACCGCCTCGGAGTCGCCGCACTACGCGGATGAGATCGCCGCGTGCCGCGCCGCGACCGTGCCTAGATTGATCAAGAAACTGCGCGGCGATCTCGACAACATCACGTTGATGGCCATGCGTCGAGAGGCCACGCGGCGCTACGGCTCGGCTCAGGAGCTCGCCAACGATCTCGCACACCATCGCAACGGCATGCCGGTACTCGCTGCGCCGGATCGGTGGAGTTACCGCACGCTCAAATTCGTACGCCGCAACGCGCTCGGAGTGAGCTTTGCAGCCACGGCCGTGATCTTGCTGATGCTGTTCGCGATCATCACGTCCATTCAAGCAAATCATGTCAGGCGTGAGCGCGATGTAGCGGCAGCGGAACGCCTGCGTGCAGAGCAGGTGTCCTCGTTCCTTGTGGAACTGTTCGAGCTGAGCGACCCGAGCCATAGCCGCGGTAATGAGGTCACCGCGCGTGAGCTGCTCGACGTCGGTGCGCATCGGATCAGCAGCGGCCTGGATGGCGAGCCGCGCACGCGTGCGCTGCTACTTGGCACCATTGGCCGCGTGTATTCGAGCCTTGGCCTGTATGCCGAGTCGGTACAGATGCTCGAGGAAACGGTGGCCGCGCGCACCAGGTTGTATGGCCCTCAACACCTGGAGGTGGCCGATGCGCGCTCTCAGCTTGGCGAGGCCCTGTTGCACCAGGACAAGTTCGATCGGGCGCAGAAGGAGCTGCAGGCGGCACTCGAGCTGCAAACGAAGCTCGCGGGAGCCACCGCCATCGATGTTGCACCCACCCTGGGACGGCTCGCGCATCTCGCGGAGCTGCGCGGCCTGTTCGACGCCGCGCAGAAGCTCTACGAAGAAAGCATGCGCATCTATCGCCTGCACGGACGCGAGCGCGATCCCGAAGCGACGTCCCTGTTGAGCGATATGGCGGGGCTGTATGTCTATCGCGGCGACTACGCTCAAGGCGAACGTCTGTATCGCTCAGCGCTCAATACCGCGCGCGAGAAACTCGGCAGCGACCATCCACAAGTCGCCGCCCAGTCCGTCAATCTTGCGGCGACGCTGCAGGCCCAGGGCAAGCTGGAAGAGGCCGGACCGCTGTTCGTGGACGCCTTGCACATTTTCGACAAAGTGCTGGGCCCGACGCATCCCAGCAGTCTGGATGCGCGCGCGAATTATGGCCGCTACCTGCAGCAGCGCGGCGATTACGCGGCAGCCGGAAACGTCTTTGCCGAAGTGCTCGCAGCCGATCAGCGTATTCGCGGCGCGCAACATGCGTTCGTCGGCCACGACCATGTGAACCTGGGGCTTGCGCTCCTCGATCAGAACAAGCCCGCAGCTGCACGGGAGCACTTTCAAGCCGCGCTGGACATCTACCAGGCCGCATTGCCGAGCGATCATCCCTTCGTCGCCTCCGCGCTGAGCGGATTGGGACAGAGCTTGAGCATGGAGGGGCAATTCGCAGCGGCCGAGAAGCACTTGCGACGCGCGACCGAGATCGCGAGTCGCTCGCTGCCCGCCAACAGTCCGCAGCTTGCGACCGCGCGCAGCGAACTCGGCATTGCATTGCTGGGACAGCATCGAGTCGCAGATGCCACGCCGCTATTGCAGCAGAGTTACTCCATTCTGGCGCAGCGGCCGAACATCAGTCAGCGGATCTTGAACAGAGCGAAAGAGGCGCGCAGCACTTTGCAGTGAGCCCCCAACGTTAGTGGCCTGAAACAACCCTCCCCCGCGATCGCAAGGGAGGGAATGGATCTACAAGAACATCTTGTACGCCGTATTCCCCGTTTCCTCCGCATACACATACTTCAACTCGCGCACGTGCAACTCGAAGTCCTCGCGCTGCTCCGGCGGGATCTGCACGCCGACGAGGACGCGGCCGTAGTCGGAGCCGTGATTGCGATAATGGAACAGGCTGATGTTCCATTGCGTGCCGATGGCTTGCAAAAAGCGCAACAGAGCACCCGGCCGCTCGGGGAACTCGAAGCGGAAAATGCGTTCGTTCTCGATGTTGCGCGCGTGCCCGCCGACCATGTAGCGCACGTGCAGCTTGGCCATCTCGTTCTCGCTCATGTCGGTCACGCCGTAGCCGCCGGTGCGCAGGGACGCGGCGATCACATCCTTTTCGCGCCGACCTTCGCTCAGACCGAAGCCCACGAAGATGTTCGCTGCGCGCTCGTCGCTGTAGCGATAGTTGAACTCCGTGACGCTGCGCCGACCGAGCGTTTCGCAGAAGCGCAGGAAGCTGCCCTTCTCTTCCGGTATCTGCACGGCGAACAGCGCCTCGCGTTGGCCGCCGATATCGGCACGCTCGGCCACATGGCGTAAGCGGTCGAAGTTCATGTTGGCGCCGCAGTTGATGCCGATCAGCGTTTTGTCGCGGCACTGCTCGCGCGCAACGTACTTCTTCATGCCCGCCACCGAGAGCGCGCCGGCCGGCTCCACGACCGTGCGGTTGTCTTCGAAGATGTCTTGAATGGCGGCGCAGATCTCGTCGGTGCTGACGCGGATCATCTCATCGACGTACTGACTGCACAGACGAAAGGTCTCTTCACCCACGCGGCGAACCGCGACGCCATCGGCGAATATGCCGACACGATCGAGGCTCACGCGCTTCTTGGCTTCAAGCGACTGCGTCATTGCATCCGAATCCTCGGGTTCGACGCCGATGATGCGGATATTCGGAAACAGATATTTCACGTACGCGCCGATGCCGGCGATCAAACCGCCACCACCGACCGCGACGAAGATGGCGTGGATCTGCTCTCCGGCCTGCTGGCGCAGGATTTCCATGCCGATCGTGCCTTGCCCGGCGATCACATCGGGATCGTCGAATGGATGAATGAACGTCATGCCGCGTTCGCGCGCCACGGCGAGCGCGTGTTCATAGGCTTGATCGAAGTCATCGCCGTGCAGAACGGCCTCGCCGCCCAGATCGATCACGGCTTGCACCTTGATGCTCGGCGTGGTCTGCGGCATGACGATGACGGCCGGAACGCCGCGCTGGCGTGCAGCCAGGGCAACACCCTGCGCGTGATTGCCGGCGGAGGCGCAAATCACGCCCCGTTGTACGGCTGTCGCCGACAGATGCGCGATCTTGTTGTACGCACCGCGCAGCTTGAACGTGAATACCGGCTGCAGGTCTTCGCGCTTGAGCAGCACACGGTTGCTCAAACGACGGCTCAACCGCGCGGCATGCTCGAGCGGGGTTTCGATGGCGACATCGTAGACGCGCGCCTTCAAGATGCGTTCGAGGTAATCGTTGATCATGGGGATGGCAGGCAATAGACCCGCAGCTACGGTAGCAGGAAGCTCACCTGCTCACGAGAGTCACGCAGGAAATGCAGCAAGTCGAGCGGGCTTTGCGATAATCCGCGCCCTCTCGATCGTCCAGCACGGTGATTTCTGAGCGCTCACACTCGTCGCCACTTCCTGCATTCGACGCTGGCTCTCGGCACGCTGGCTGCGAGCAACCGCGCGCTCGCGGCCTTCGATCCTCCGCTCGTGAGCCGCGAGCTGTGGCAGTGGGCGCGTTCGCAGCAGGTGCTCGATCCCGGCGCCGTATACCTCGATCACGCCACGCGCAGTCCGAGCTTGCGTGCGGTGCTGGTCGCCGAATACCGCACCCGTGAGCTCCAGGCGCGGGCGCTGAGCGGGGGCGGCAACGCGCCGAGCGCCGTGGAAGTACGGGCGCTGGTGAGCAGGATCGCCGACTTCGCCGGTTGCAGCACCGACGAGGTGGCGTTGATGCGCGGCGCGGGCGAAGGTCTCAGCCTCGTCGCTACGGCGTTGAAGCTGCAGCCGGGCGATGAAGTCGTCACCACCACGCACGAGCATCCAGCCGCGCTCGAGCCGTGGCTTCAGCAAGCCCGGCGAACCGGAATCGTGGTGAAGCCGGTGACCCTGCCCAGCCCCATCTCTGGCGCAGCCGAATCGCTGGGTCGGATCGTCTCGACGGTCACGCCGCGCACTCGCGTCCTCGTCTTTTCGCACGTGCAGTACACGGATGGCACCGTCATGCCGGTGAAGGAGCTGTGTCAGTTCGCGCGCGAGCGCGGGATCGTGAGCGTGGTCGATGGCGCTCAGGCGCTCGGCATGCTGAATTTTCAGCTGCGCGAGCTCGGCTGCGACCTGTACGCAGCGAACTTCCACAAGTGGATGGCCGGCTCCCCCGGCACGGGATTCCTGTATGTGCGTCCCGAATTGCTTCAACGGCTCGAGCCGCTGGAGCCGCACAGGCTCAGCGCCGATCCTGGCGCGACGGCCCCGACACCCACAGCTGAGGGGCTGCCCAATGCCACTGCGCGACTGAGTGCCGAGCTTCCGTATGCGTGGCCGGCCTGGAATGGCACCTCGGCCGCCATCGATTTTCACACCTCCGTGCGTCGCGATCGCATCGAAGCGCGTGTGCGCGAGCTGTTGTTGTACGCGCGATTGTGCTTCGCTCAGGTCAAGAACCTCGAGATCCTGACACCCAACGCCCCAGGCACGTGGGGCGGCATCTTCAGTTTCCGCAGCACGCGCGTTCCCGCACCCGAGCTGGTCGAGCGCGTGCGCACGCAAAGCCGGGTTGTCGTCGGCGCGGTCGATTGGGGCATCGGCCAGAGCGCGGTGCGTGCCGCGTTCCACGTATTCAACACGCACGACGAGATCGAGCGACTCGTACAGGCATTGCAACGAGTGTTGATCTAGCTGTTGTCATCGTGCGGGCACGACGTCGAAGCATGAGACACATCCTATCGAGTGCCACCCAGGCACAGGGGCTCGGCGGTGCCTTCAAGCGAAGCATCGCTTCGCTCTGCCGAGCGGGTGTTCATGGATGGACACCCAGGGCTTGCGCGCAGCAGGACTGCGCAGCGCAATGTGCCCGCCGCCGCAGGCGGCGAGCGAAGGGGAAAAACCACGCTTTTTCACCTGAGCTACAGCGCGAGTGGCAGGATGCCCGAGTCGCTGTTTTTGCCAGGAGCGCCGCTTGACCGGTCTGTACCCGTTTCTGCTTGCAGGTGGCCTGGGTGGTCTGACGAGCGCGTTGGCTTACAGCGTCTTGTGGAGCGCGGTGGATCTGTGGCGCCCGCACGTCGCAGCGCTCTGGAGCGGCGGGC
>DATELY010000082.1:0-20415 GCA_035276085.1 Steroidobacteraceae bacterium
TAGCTGACGATGAGCTTGAGCATCCACGGGCCGGCGATGACCATCACGGCGCCCATCGCGAGCAGCTTCGGGATGAACGACAGCGTCATCTCGTTGATCTGCGTGGCGGCCTGGAACACGCCGACGAGCAAGCCGACGACGAGCGCGACCAGCAGCAGCGGCGCGGACAGCAGCATCGTGATCTCCAGCGCGCGCTGGCCGATGGTCATGATGGTTTCGGGGGTCATAGGGGGTAACAGCCAACAGCCAACGGGAAACGGCCAGAAATTCGACGGACCTTCTCTGGCCGTGGCCCGTGGCCCGTTGCCCGTAGTCCGTTCATGCGTAAAAGCTCGCAGCCAACGTGCCCATCACCAGCGACCAGCCGTCGACCAGCACGAACAACATGAGCTTGAAAGGCAGGGAGATGAGCACGGGGGACAACATCATCATGCCCATCGACATGAGCACGCTCGCGACCACGAGGTCGATGATCACGAAGGGGATGAAGATCAGGAAGCCGATCTGGAACGCGGACTTCAGCTCGCTCGTGGCGAACGCGGGCACGAGGATGCGCAGTGGCACTTCTTCGGGCGAATTGAAGCCATCGCCGCCGGAGATGCGCACGAAGGTCGCGATATCGCTCTCGCGCGTCTGATCGAGCATGAACTGCTTGAGCGGCAGCACGCCCTTGTTCATCGCGGTGGTCGCATCCATCGTGCCCGCCATGTACGGCTGCACCGCGTCCGTGTTCACGCGATCGAACACGGGGCCCATCACGAACAACGTGAGGAACAACGCAAGGCCGATCAGCACCTGATTCGGCGGCGCCTGGCCCGCGCCGATCGCCTGCCGCAGAATCGCCAGCACGATCACGATGCGCGTGAACGAAGTCATCATCAGCAGGATGCCGGGCAACAGCGTCAGCGCCGTCATCAACAGCAGGATCTGCATCGTCAGCGTGTAGGTCTGACCGCCCTCGGGATTCGTGACGACGGTTACGGCCGGAAGGCCGGGTGCAGCGGCGGCGAGCTGCGGCAGCACGAATGCCGCCATCACGACGAGCAGCGGCAACAAGCGCTTCGCCGCGCGAAGCATGGGGGATCGATGCGTGCCGAACTCACGCATCGCCCCACACCCCAGGCCCCAAGCCCAGATCGACCCGCTCACAGTCCCACACTCCTGCGCAGAATGGCTTTGAAATCAGGCTTTGCGGGATCGCCGCCTGTCTCGGTGCGCGCGCCAGGAACGACAGGACCCTTGCCCTCAGGAAACACGTGCAATGTATTCACGCAGCCCGGTGCGACACCGAGCAGCAACTGTTCTTTGCCCACCCGAATGAGCACGGCGCGCTCTTTCGTGCCCAGCGGCAGATCGGCCAGGACTTCCATCGCGCCTCGGGTAGCGGCAGTGCCGGCACGCAGACGACGCATGACCCAGGCAGCTGCGAAGATGGCGGCCAGCACGAGAAGCAGAGCGAGCATCACGCTCGCGGCGCCGCCGGCGGGAGAGGTGCCGATGCCTTCGGCGGTTTTGGGTACGGCGAAGGTTTTCTCGGCGTGGGCGGAGAGTGCGGCCACGCCGCAGCCAACGGCCAACAGGCTGCGGCTTACGGCCAGAACGCTCGGCGCGCACGCCCCACGTCTGGCCGTAGCCCGTAGCCCGTAGCCCGTAGCCTTCGATCCCATCGTCATCACTTCAGCTTCCGGATCCGCTCAGCCGGGCTGATCACATCCGTCAGTCGAATACCGAACTTCTCGTTCACGACCACGACTTCGCCGTGCGCGACCAACGTGCCGTTGACGAACACGTCGAGCGGCTCACCGGCCGCACGATCGAGCTCGACGACGGAGCCCTGGTTCAGCTGCAGCAGGTTGCGGATCGGAATGCGCGTGCGGCCCACTTCCATCGAGAGCGTGACCGGCACGTCGAGGATGACTTCCAGGTTGACGTCGCGCGCCTTGTCGCTCAGGCCTTCGTCTTGCAGATCGTTCATCTCGGCGGCGCGTATCTCGGGGTTGGGAACACTCATGCGAACCTCTGTGCGAATGCTCTGATTCAGTTCGTGAAGGGCTGCGGGCTACGGCTTGTGCGCCAGCAGCTTGTCGAGAATCTTGGATTTGTTGCGCGAGACGCGTTCGTCGATCTTGATGGCCTGAACGCCATGCGATACGCCGAAATGGCCGCGGAACACGGGGACCTCTTCGGCCACCACGGTCGCGCGGCCGCTGAAATCGCAGGGCACGATGTCGCCCGGCTTCAGATCCAGCAGCTCGGCGAGCGTGATGCGGCCACGGCCCAGGATCGCGCCGACTTCCACTTCCGCGTCTTCGATCTCTTCCTTGAGCGCCTGCATCCAGCGCTCGTCCTGCTCCACGCGATCGCTCGCCACGCCGGCATCGAGCAGCTCCCGCAGCGGCTCGATCATCGCGTACGGCATGGTGATGTGGACCTGGCCGCCGCCGCCTTCGAGCTCCACATTGAACGTCGTGATGACCACGATCTCCGTCGGGCTCACGATGTTGGCGAAGTGCGGATTGATCTCGGAGTTGACGTACTCGAGATCGATGCGCGCGACGTTCGACCAGGCTTCCTTGAGATCGGCGAACACGTGCTTGAGGAGCAGCTGAATCACGCGCGTTTCCGTCGCCGTGAAGTCGCGGCCTTCGATCTTCGTGAAGCGGCCGTTGCCGCCGAAGAAATTGTCGACCGTGGCGAACACGAGCTTGGGATCGAGCACCACGAGACCCACGCCGCGCAGCGGCTGCATGCGCACGATGTTGAGGCTGGTCGGTACGTGCAGCGAATGCACGTACTCGCTGAACTTCAACAGCTCCACGGGGCTCACCGATATTTCCGGCGTGCGGCGCAGGAGATTGAACAGGCTCGTGCGGAACAGACGGGCAAAGCGCTCGTTGATCATCTCGAGCGTGGGCATGCGCCCGCGCACGATGCGAACCTGATTCGCGAAATCGTACTGGCGGGCTTCGCCCGGAGCCGCCGAATCTTCGGTTGCCACTGCGCCGTTATCGACGCCATGCAGGAGCGCGTCGATCTCGTCTTGGCTGAGTACGTCTTGACCGGACATGTGGCAGAACCGATGTGTAGTTGATGTTGGCCTGGCTGTTTCTGGCCAGCTAGCTAGCTAGCCAGCTGGCCAATCCGCTCTGTGGCTGCTTCATTGCATCACGAAGCTGGTGAAGTACACGTTCTCCACCTTCGAGCCTTCGCCGCCTTCGCTGTCGACCACCTTGCGCACGGCCTCGAGCGCCTGCGCACGCAGCTGGTCCTTGCCTTCGCGCGAGATGATCGTCTCCTGCTTCTGGCTGCCGAGCAGCATCAGCAGGTCATTGCGGATCACCGGATCGTGCTGCTTCAGCTCTTCGGCGGTGACCGGATCGCGCGTGGAGATCTCGATCGCCACCTGCAGGAAGCGCGTCACACCGCCGGCTTCGAAATTGACGACCAGAGCGGGGTCGACCTTGTAGTAGATGGCGGGCGCGGCGGGCTTCTT
Organism: Steroidobacteraceae bacterium; assembly: GCA_035276085.1. Taxonomy (GTDB): domain Bacteria; phylum Pseudomonadota; class Gammaproteobacteria; order Steroidobacterales; family Steroidobacteraceae; genus DATELY01. Next base: position 3,494 of record DATELY010000082.1, read on the forward strand.
GGTCTTCTTCGCGTCCTTGCTCTTCTTGCCCTTCTTGCCTTTGACGGCCTTCGTGTCGCTCGCGTGATCGCCCGCTTCCTCGTCCGCGGACTGCGCTTCATCCGCATGCGAGCCGCCAAAGAAGTAGTACGCCGCACCGCCAGCGCCGCCGAGTACGACGAGGGCTACGATCGCGATGAGAATCAATTTCTTGGCGTTGCTGCCTTTCGCTGGCGCCTCGGGCGCCTCATCGGCCGTCGCTGCTGAAGCCTCTGCCATGTTCACAACCGTCCTGCTGAAAAAAAAGATCTCTCGAATGAGCTGTGCGGGCTCATAGGAGCAATCGGCGTGCCACGGTTTGCGTCGCTGCGAGTCTTGAGTTCAGAACGAGCGCTCGCGCACGTTTATGTGGAGTCGGAGGTCATTCCGCACGCGCTTGGAGCGAGCGCCGGCATCGCGATGACGGAAATTTGGCGTGGGGAATGTGATCTGTGCACGCATGGGGAGTGGCGTGCGGATGGGGGAACGGGACGCTGACGTGCGGTGGAGGGATGAGGTGGAGGTCGGCGTTGGTGATGGCTCTGCCCCCACCCCAACCCTCCCCCGCTCCGCAGGGGAGGGGGTCAGAGGCAGCAGGGATATTGGCTGATCGCCCCCGTCATTCCGGCCCCCTCCCTTGCGAAGCGGGGGAGGGTTGGGGTGGGGGCAAGTCGCGCGGAGCAGTTAAGCGTAAGCGTCCACCAACCCCAACCGACTCACGGAAACCGCCTGCACTTCATCGCCGCCAGCCACTTCGCTGCCTGAATCACGACGCTCAGGCCGAAACTGCGACTGCTGCCGTGGCGCTTCCTTGAACACGCCGGTGTCGCTCAAGGCGAGACCCTGCGAAGCCAGCATTTCACGCAGCCGCGGGAGCGCGCCTTCGATCGCGGCGCGCGTATCGGCATGCGCGGCGCCGAACCAGACGCTGGCTTGATCGTCCTGGATGGAAATCTGAATCTCGAGCGGACCCAAGTGTTCGGGCGACAACCGTAACGAGGCCGCTTGATGGCCGCGATCGGTCATCCAACTGATCTGCGAGCCGAGTTCGTCCGCCCACGCGCGTGTGCCGACGGTGGACTGCATGTGGCGCTGGACCGGCGCGTCGGTCTGTTGCGCATTGCGCGGATCGCGCACGCCGTCGAGTGCGGTCTGCGCAAGGCACGGATCGAAGGTGCCGCTGCCGTCCGGGAGCAAGGAGCTCGACTCCTGCAGCGGCAGCGCGTCGACGGTGGCCAGTTGATCCAGCATGACGCCCGCCAGCTCGCTCGTGAGTGAGCCCGCCTGCAGCAGATCGGAATCGACAAGATTGCGCGGGGCGGGTGTCGCGGGTATCGCAGGCATGACGGGTGAACCGGTCAGCGCGGCCAGCATCATGGCCACTTCGGATTCATCGAGATCGCCGCTCGTATCGTCCTGCCCGGTCGAGGCTTCGAACGGCAGGGCCGGCGTCGGCAGCCCCGTCGGCATCGTGCCCGGCGCGTTGCCTTCCATCACTTGCGTGAACAGCGACATGAAATCCGTCGTACCGGTTTCGCCGGTCGCAGTCGGCGCCTTCGCGGGCGAAGCGCTCGGGGCTGCAGGGGCGGAGCTGACATTCGATGTCTTCATGGCACTCTCAAAATCAGGTGATGCCGTCGCTGCGGCGGTTGCGCTGCGCACGTTCGTCCGTTTCCAATTGTTCGCGACGCTCGAGTGCACGCCGCTCTTCCACGAGCCATTTTTCCATGACGTGCGCGATGGCTTTGGTGCGTTGGGCTGCTTTGAGCCATTCCTGCCGCGCCAGCTCGCGCTCGCCTTCGGCGCGTTGCACGATGGACTTCTGCTGCTTGATCGCTTCGTTCAACTTGGCGAGAAAGACTTGATAGTCACGTAAGCCGGCGGCGCCGATTCCGCCTTGCGCACGCTGGTGGAAGCCCCGTGCATACTCGGCGTGGTAACGATCGAGCTCTTTCAGCTTGGTCTGCGCTTCACTCAAGCGGTGCTCGGCCTGCGCGAACTTGCGGGCGATCTTGCGCTCGTGGTCTTCGACGACGGCGTGGACGGGTTGGAGGCGGGTGGAGCGGGGCATGGGGGGCGGCCACTCGGCTAGCTGGCCGGCTGGCGTGCTGGCCAGAATGGATTAGTGCTATCGACATACGGACGAGTTCCTCTGGCCAGCAGACCAGCCGACCAGCAAGCCATCATCTCAGTCTCACCCTTCACTGTTCCGCTCCCGCCACTTCCCCCAGCTGCCGCAAGCTGGCCGCGAAGTCCACTGCCTCATGCATATCCTGCTGCAGGAAGCGCTGCAGGTTCGGCCATGCTGCAATGGCTTGATCGACGCGCGGGTCCGAGCCCTTTTGATAGGCGCCGATCGCGATTAGATCGCGGTTCTGTTGATACGTGCTCAGGTTCTGGCGGAAGTGCCGGGCGAGCTGCAGGTGCGTCTTGGGCACGATCTCCTGCATGACGCGGCTGATCGAGGCCTCGATGTCGATGGCGGGGAAATGTCCCGATTCGGCGATGCGCCGTGACAACACGACGTGGCCATCCAGAATCGCGCGTGCGGCATCGGCGATCGGATCCTGTTGATCGTCGCCTTCGGCCAGCACCGTGTAGAACGCAGTGATCGAGCCTTTGCCCTTGACGCCCGTGCCGGCTCGCTCCACGAGATGCGGCAACCGGGCGAACACGGACGGTGGATACCCTTTCGTGGCCGGTGCCTCGCCGATGGCAAGGCCGATCTCGCGCTGTGCCTGCGCGAAGCGCGTGAGCGAATCCATGATCAACAGCACGTTCTTGCCTTGATCGCGGAAGTATTCGGCGATGGCCGTGGACAACCAGGCACCATGCATGCGCATGAGCGGTGGATTGTCCGCGGGTGTCGCAACGACGACCGAGCGCTTCAGGCCCTGCGGGCCGAGAATGCGCTCGATGAACTCCTTCACTTCGCGACCGCGCTCGCCGATCAGGCCGACGACGATCACATCGGCGCTGGTGTAGCGGGCCATCATGCCGAGCAGCACGCTCTTGCCGACGCCGCTGCCGGCGAACAGGCCGATGCGCTGACCGCGGCCGACGGTCAGTAACGAGTTGATTGCGCGCACGCCGACATCGAGCGTTTCCTCGATGGGTTGACGTGCGAGCGGATTGATCGGTGTACCCGTGAGTCGGGTGCGGTGTTCGCACGCGGGCGGCGGCAGCCCATCGAGCGGATCGCCCGCGCCGTCGATCACGCGTCCCAACAACTGTGGCCCGACGCGCACCGCACCTGCGCCGGTGAGCGGGATCACGCGTGCGTTCGGCTTCAAACCATGAATGTCGCCCGTCGGCATGAGGAACAAGCGATCGCCGGCGAACCCGACGACTTCGGCTTCGATGCTCGCCCCATCGGGAACCAGCACTTCGCAGCGATCGCCCACCGCGGCCTGACATCCCGAGGCTTCCAATGTGAGCCCGACCATGCGTGTCAGCACACCTTCAACGGGAGGCGGCGGCACGCGTTCTGCGCGCTGACGCGCGCGCTCCAGCTGGCCGCGCCAACGCTGCGTGTGCCCGGGATTGCGTTGCAGCCCGCTCACGCCACACCCTCACCGGTCACGCGCTCATCGCCCAACATGGCACTCATCACGGCACCCAGGCGCGACTCGACTCGAGCATCGATCTGCGCCGTGTCGGTGGTCACGCGGCAACCACCGCGCGTCAACACGGGATCTTCGACGATCGTCCAGGCCCGCTCAGCTTGTGGCGCTGCCAGTTTCTCGCGCACGAGCGCCGCGTCTTCCGGATGCAAGTGCACGCGCACATCGCGCGTCGCCACCGGCAGCAGCGCGACCGTCTCGCGAATGACGCCCACGATCTGTCCTGGATCGGTCTTGAGCTCACGGCGCACGAGGTGCTTCGCCAGCGTCGAAGCCAGCGCCAACAGCTCCCGTTCGACTTCCGCATCCATCTCCGCCAACGGGCGTGCGAGCGTGTTCAACATCCCATCGACACGCGCCAGCTTCTGCGTCAGCTGATCGAGCTTCATCTGCTCTTCGGCCTGCGCCGCCGCCAGACCGGCGGCATGCCCTTTCGCATAGGCCTCCTCGAATGCGGCACGCTCGATCTGCTCCAACTGACTCACGGTGAGCTTCTGCTGTCGAGACACGACGGAAGGCCCGTCGACGGCAGGCATCGACCACGCGGAGGCGGAGTCGTTGTTGAGGAGGGAGGGGCGGGAGGACATACAGGATTACGGGTGACGGCAAACGGGTAACGGCCAAACAAAAGAAAGAATGTGGTTGGCAGCGGTTCTGGCCGTGAGCCGTAGGCTGTAGCCCGCCGCCCGCGCGCGCAGCGCGCTACACATACTCCTCCCCCTTCCCGCCCAGCGCGAGCTGGCCGGAATCGGCCAGCTTGCGGGCGATCGCGAGAATTTCCTTCTGGGCCGCTTCGACTTCGCTGAGCTTGACCGGTCCGCGCGCTTCCAGATCGTCTTTCAACATCTCGGCTGCGCGTTGCGACATGTTCTTGAAGAATTTGTCGCGCAAGGCGGGCTCGGCGCCCTTCAGTGCGAGTGGCAGCCGGTCGCTCGGAATCTGGCGCATGAGCTCCTGCATGCCGCGATCGTCGATGTCGAGCAGATTGTCGAACACGAACATGAGGTCCTGGATCTTCTGCGCCGTGCCCTCGTCCACCTTGCCGATGTGCTCGATGATGGCGCCTTCCTGGCTCGAATCCATGAAGTTGAGAATGTTCGCGGCCACTTTCAGGCCGCCGATGACGGAGGTCTTGCCGACGTTGCCCTTGCCCGCGAACTGTTTCTCGATGACCTCGTCCAGCTCATGCAAAGCCGACGGCTGGATGCCGTCGAGTGCCGCGATGCGCAGGATCAGATCCGCGCGCAGCCAATCGGGAAACAACTGCAGGATCTCGGCGGACTGATCCGAATCGAGATACGCGAGCACGATCGAGATGATCTGCGGGTGCTCGAGCCGGATGAGCTCGTGCACGGCACGTGCATCCATCCACTTGAGCGCTTCGAGACCCTTGCTGCTGCGGCCGAAGAGAATGCGCTCGATCAGGCCCGATGCCTTGTCCTCGCCCAGCGCGCCGACGAGCACTTTGCGCAAGTACTCATCCACGCCCACGCCGAGCGAGGTCTGGCTTTCGACCTGCTTCGTGAACTCACCGAGCACACCCGTGACTTCTTCGCGCGAGATGTTCTTCAGCTGCGTCATGGCGGCGCCGACCTTCTGCACGTCCTTCGCGCCCATGAACTTCAACACTTCGGCTGCTTCCTGCTCGCCGAGCGACAACAGCAGAATCGCGGCACGGTCCGTGCCGGAGCGTTGCTGTTTGTTACGGTCACTCATCCGTCGCCACCCATGCCTTCACGACCTGCGCCACGCGTCCAGGATCCTGCGAGACCATCGTCCGCGCTTGTTGAACTTGAGTTTCGTAATCCACCTTCACGGGCGCCCCCGCACCCTGGGGCAGCATCTGCGTGCCGTTGCCATCGAAGTAGATCGGCGCAGCGGCGGGTCTGGCCGCCGCATTCGCCTTGGCCTGCGCGATCAGGCCGCGCACGAGCGGCCGGATCACCACGAACACGAGCACCAGCACGAGGATCGAACCGAGCACCAGCTTCGCGATGTCGCGCATCAGCGGGTTGTCGAGCAACGAAGGCGCTTCGGGCTCGAGCTCCTCCGGTGCGGGCTCGCCGCGGAACGACGCATTCACGACGCTCACGCTGTCGCCACGTTCTTGATTGAACCCGACGGCTTCGCGCACGAGCTTGGTCATGTTCTCGATCTGCTGCGGCGTGATCGCAGTTTCCGTGACTTCGCCTTCGTCGTTCGTCGTGCGCAGGTTGTCGACGAGCACCGCGACCGTGAGCCGCTTCAAGCGGCCCGCCGGCTGCTTGGTGTACGCGACCGTGCGGTCGATCTCGTAGTTCTTCGTCGCCTGCTTCGAGCTGCTGTCGGGTCCGGACGTGCTCGCAACCGTGGTCGTGTTCCCCGGCGCAGTCTGGCCCGGGGCCAATGCAGTGCCCGGCACCGGCGGCTGATTCGTGAGCGCACCCGGCACGCCTTGCGGACCTGAGCCGTTGCGGCTCGTCTCTTCGGAGATCTGCTCGCTGCGCACCGTCTGACTGTCAGGGCGATATTGCTCGCGCGCCTCTTCCGTCGTGGACAACTCCACGTCGGCAACCACTTGCGCACGCACACGGCCGGCGCCCACGAGCGGCTGCAGCAGCTCTTCGATGCGATGGGTGTAGAGCTCTTCCATGTTGCGCGCGATCTGCATCTGCTTGTCGCGCGCGGCGAACTCATCGTGACCTTCGGGCGCAGACAACAGGCGACCGGTTTGATCGACGACCGTCACCTGCCCTGCTTCCAGCTCCGGAATGCTCGAAGCCACGAGATTGACGATGGCGGTGACTTGTTCGGATTCGAGCCGACGTCCCGGCTTCAACTGCAGGAACACACTGGCGCTGGCCGGCCGGCGATCGCGCACGAACGCCGACTGACGTGGCAACGCCAGGTGTACCCGGGTGGCGGCGACTGCTTGCAGATTGGAAATCGTGCGCCCCAGTTCCGTCTCCAGCGCATGCTGATAGCGCGCGCCTTCCATGAACTGACTCACACCGAAGCCAGGGTCCTTCGAAATCATGGCGAAGCCGCCGTCGCCTTCCGGCAAACCCTGACCTGCAAGTTTCAAACGTGCATCGTGCACTCGTTCCGAAGGCACGGTGATCGCACCGGTCTTATCGTCCAGCTTGTATGGAATGCCTGCGGACTCCAGCGCCTGCACCATCTTCGCGGAGTCTTCTGCGCCCAGATCGCCATACAGCAACGAATACGTCTTGCCCTGCGACCACAGCGCAATGCCCACGCCTGCTGCAACAGCCGCAGCGACACCGAGCAACAGCAGCAGCGGTTTCCAGCTCGCAGGAATCAGCGAACCGGAGGGGTTGGGAAGAGCGGGGGAATCGGAGCTCATGGCGCGCTCCGCGCACCGGTCAGCTGGTCGGCTGGTCGGCTGGCCAGAGAGCTTGCATGATCCATCGACATAAACCTGTTCATATTGCTCACGTTCGAAACTATTCCACTCACTCTGGCCAGCAAGCCAGCTGACCAGCTAGCCGGTCAACCGCGCGCACCGCGCGCTAGATCGGCATATTCATGATTTCCTGATACGCACTGACGAAACGGTTGCGCACTTCGGTCACGGCGCGAAACGACACGTTCGCCTTCTGCATTTCGAGCATCACCTGCGGCAGCTCGACGCCGGGCACGCCGCGTTCGAACTGCGTCGCGAGATTCGCGGCGCTCTGCTGCACCTGGTTCACTTGATCCAGTCCCTGCTTCAGCACATTGGCGAAGCTCGTTGCCGGCGTGGCCTGCGTTGGATTGGCAACGACGTTGCCCGGCGCATTCACCGCGCCGCTGGTCGCCTTGATCTGCGACTGCATCGCGCGAATCTGCGACAGCACGGCATCGACGTTGATGGCGCTCATACTTCAACTCCTGCTTCGCGCAGTCGTGCGAGCTTGTAGCGCAGCGTGCGCTCGCTGATTCCCAGGCGTTCGGCGACTGCGCGGCGATTGCCGTTGTCGGCACGCAGCGCATCGAGGATCAGGTCGCGTTCGGTGTGGGAGAGCGAATCGGACAGGGCCTGAGACTTGAGACCTGGGACCTGGGGCTCCGAAAGGCTCTGGCTCACGCCGCAGGTCGCAGGCCCCATGCCCTCTTCCACATGCACTTCCCCCGCCCCAATCATCGGCCCGCCATTCACCAGAATCAGCGCGCGCTGCATCACGTTGTCGAGCTCGCGGACGTTGCCGGGCCACGTGTGCGTGAGCAGCGTGTGAGCCGCGTCGGCACTCAAGGCCGGAATGCGTTCGCCGGGGCGGCAATGGCTTGCCAGCAGTTGCATGGCGAGCGGCAGGATGTCCTCGCGGCGCGCGCGCAACGGCTGCAAGACCAAGGGGAATACGTTCAGGCGGTAGTACAGGTCGGCGCGGAAACGGCCGGCTGCGACTTCGGTGCGCAGCTGACGGTTGGTCGTGGCGAGGACGCGGACGTTGAGGGCAATCGGCGCGCGGCTGCCCAGGCGCTCCACTTCGCGCTCCTGCAATACGCGCAAGAGCTTCGCCTGCAGGGCGAGCGGCATCTCGGTGACTTCATCCAGCAGCAGCGTGCCGTTCTGCGCCTGCTCGAACTTGCCGGGATGAGACTGATGCGCGCCGGTAAAGGAGCCGCGCTCGTAGCCGAACAACAGCGCTTCGAGCATGTTCTCGGGAATCGCCGCACAGTTCACTGCGACGAAGGGCGCGGCACTGCGCTGCGAATGCGTGTGGATGTAACGCGCCAGCACTTCCTTGCCGACGCCGGATTCACCGCTGATGAGCACCGTGCAATCGCTTGCGGCCACACGGCGCGCCAGCTCGAACAAGCGTCGCGAGCTGTCTGCGCAGGCCACATAGTCGGCCTGCACAGTGTCACGAGTCGGCTCGACGGCAATGACAGCGTGGCTGTCATCGACTGCCGAGGTCTCGTCGATCGCGATGCGCTCTTCTGCTTTCATGTCCTCTCTGTGCCTGTCGCGTCAATGCGCGTGTCGGTACAGGAGAGAGCAAGTTCTATTCCAGAGGCTCGCGGGGCGTTTGCGAGCATGCGGTCTTGAGTGGTCGGTCACAGCCCTCGAGGCGACGTTGAACGCGCGTCACACTTGCCACGTTACGGCGACGTCAAACTTCCGTCGCCGCTGCATCGCCGAGCATTTCGAACTTGCGCAGCTTCTCGACCAGCGTCGTGCGACGCAGGTTGAGCAAGCGCGCGGCATGCGCCACCGTGCCCTGGGTGCGTTCGAGCGCCTGGCGGATCAAGGTCCGTTCGATCTCGAACAAGTGATTGCGCAGATCGAGCCCTTCAGGCGGCAACTGGGCCAGGGTTTCAGCATCGAGCTCGCTCGGCTCGGTCAAGAAGCTGACGGCTTCTGCGTCGTCCAGCACTGTCGTGGTCGGTGGTGGCAGGTCGTACTGCGGTTCCTGGAAGACGTTCGCGAGTGCCGGCTCGAAATCCTCGATCGGATCCACCGGCCGATACTTCAGCGGCAGATCTTCGATCTCGATCGTGCGGTTCGGACACAGAATGGAGAGACGCTCGATCAGATTGCCGAGCTCGCGCACGTTGCCGGGCCACGGGTAGCGCATCAACGCGCGCACCGTTCGTTGCGACAGCTCGACACGCCCACGGCCCTGCGCCGCGTTCTGATCGGCGAAGTCGCGCACCAGCATCGGCAGGTCTTCGATGCGCGAGCGCAGCGCCGGCATCTCGATGGGGAACACGTTGAGGCGGTAGTACAGGTCCTCGCGGAAGCTGGCGCGCTCGATGGACTGCTCGAGGTTGCGATGGGTCGCCGCGATGATGCGGACGTTGCAGCGGATCGGCGTGTGATTGCCGACGCGCTCGAACACGCGCTCTTGCAGCACGCGCAGCAGCTTCACCTGCATCGGCAAGCTCATGTCGCCGATCTCATCGAGGAAGAGTGTGCCGCCCTCGGCGATTTCGAAGCGTCCCTTGCGGGCCACGACGGCGCCCGTGAACGCGCCCTTCTCGTGACCGAACAGCTCGCTCTCCAACAGCTCCGATGGAATGGCGCCGCAGTTGATGGCGACGAAGGGCCGCATGCGGCGCGGGCTCGCATCGTGGATCGCGCGCGCCGCAAGCTCCTTGCCCGTACCGGATTCACCCAGGATCAACACACTCGAGTCGTGAGCGGCGACCTGGCGGATGAGCTTCACGACATCCCGCACGCTGGAAGACAAGCCGGTCGGCAACCGCACGTCGGCCGCGGGTAGCGCGGTGGTCGGAGGTACTTTCAGTGCCTGCGCCAGCGCGGCGTACTTGAACGGGAACGTCAACATCGTGGTGCGGCCTTGACCGGCGTGCCGATTCAGCAGCTCCACGCAGTCCGGGCCGCCGTAGGTTACGACCGGGATATCGAGCAGCGGACCACGCAACGCCGCGCCGAACTCGCGGTAATCGAAGGTCTCCTCGACCTCCCCGATCAGCAGTGCCGGCGGCGTGCGCTGCCCCTGGATCATGGTCCGCATGAGCGCGGCGTCGTCCACGACGAGCGGCTGCAGGTCCAGGAATCTCAACACCGCGGCGACCTCGGCCGCGCGGGAAGCGTTTTGATCGAACACGATTGCGCTTCGGACTGCGGCGGCACCCGTGGAAGTAACGTGCGCTGCCCTCGACAACTCATCGCCCGTGGTCATCATTGAAGCCATCGTCTCCGGCCTTGGTCGGCCTTTGTTGTTGAGTGAACGTTCGCGCTCTCGATGGTGTCGCCGATCGTTCGTGCATGAGCCGTGCTTGCGAGTTTTCCTGACGACACTTCGTGCTCTTCAGGATTTCCCTGCGTCACTGCATTTCGAGCTCATTGTTTCTCAGCGAGCTCACTCACAGTGATCGCACACCGCTCATCGCAATTCGCTCATCGAGCAACTCATCGATGCGAGCTGCATTCTCGATGTGCGTGCAACTGCCTCTATAAGACTCTCCCTGAATGCCCATCGCACGTGATCGACTCGCCAAAATTTTGGCGCGATGTTTAGGGGATTGGATGAAGAAGGCATGCACGCATAAGCATTACCCGCAATGATTTACGTGCGATGCAAATGCGCGTGCGCAAGTTGGCGGTGAGCAGCGCGTGAACAGGTTGATGCGATGGTCGGCTTGCTTGCTGGTCTGCTGGCCAGAGGACACCGCGGCACTTTCTGGCCAGCTAGCCAGCTCGCTAGCTCGCCGCTTCCCTACCGCCGCGGATGCTTCTGGTCCGCCACCGAACGTCGATGACGTCGGAACGCGAGCTTGCTCAAGAGATCGTTAATGGAATCCCCTAATGCAAGGAAGCGCAGCTTCGTCTTGCCGCTTTGCTCCGCCTGCACGACGCGACCTGCGAGACGCAGCGGTTCGGGAATGCATTCGCGCACGTAGATCTCGAGCACGCCTTGATCGCCGACCGCCAATGGCTTGGCGTTCTTCCACGACGCACCCAACGTGTTGAAGCGCACCGGCACCGAGGGCGGGCGCTTCTGGTGAGTGCTCAACAGGTGACCGACGAGATCGAGCAACAGGTTCATCTTCTTGTCGAGCCGCGCGAGATCGGCCGCGTGCGGCAGGTTGTCGTCCGTCGCCTTCTCCAGCTGGCCGTGCTCTTCGAGGGCTACGAGCGATTGCAGCACACGCATGTTGCGCTCGGAGTAGCTGGCCACCGTGTTCGCGGTCAGCTCGTTGCCCAACGCCAGCCATTGCACGGGCACGACGTCTTCGTAGGCCAGCTCGTCATAGAGAACGATGGTGTCTAAGCCTTCGTACATGGCGCACCTCCATCTCGGTCCCCTCCCCTGCGAAGCGGGGGAGGGGTAGGGTGGGGGTGTTTAGTCAAGCGATGTGCTCGATTCACGGCCCCCATCCTGTCCTTCCCCCGCTGCCGCAAGGGAAGGGACGCAAACGTCGCTTCGAATCAGTTGTCACCGGTTACTAGAGTACTCCCTGCGCAGTCTCAACCGCTTCGTCCGAGAAGCGACTGGCGCAAGGCCATATGCAATCCATCGTCGTCCGTGCTCGCAACTGCGACACCGACTTCCGGTACCGGCGCTGTCGAAGTCATTGCCTGAACCGCCGAATCCGATTCGGCCACGGCCTGTTGCAGGGCTACGAGCCACGCCTGATCGCCTTTGTCCGCCTGCGCGCTCAGCTGGTCGAGCAACTCGCGACGCTGAGCCAGTGTGCGCGGCACTTCGCTCCATGCACCTTCCAGCGCCTGACTCACGACCTTTTCGGTCGCGGCCATTACGTGGGAGGCCAGAGCGAAGGACACGGAATCGCTCACTTCGGTGCTCCAGGCAGCTTGCCGGGAACTTGCATCCAGGCTTCGCGGATCTGGCCCAGAAGCTTGCTCACTTCCTCCAGGTCCGCGACGCTGTTGCGCAGCGAGCCCTGCATGAGCTTCTGCGTCATGTAGTCGTACAACTGGTGCAGATTGCTGGCGATTGAACCACCGGCCTTCAGATCGAGGCTCGCCTTCAACTCGCCAACGATGCACACGCTGCGGTGGATGAGCTGCGCCTTCTGCGCCGTGTCGTTCCGCAACATGCAACCGCGGGCATTCGCGATGCGCTCGAGCGCGCCATCCATCAGCATGAGGATCAGCTTATGTGGATCGGCGGCCGCCACGCCCGCATGCGCAGAAACCTGCGTGTATTCCGAAAGCTTCGAGGCGTAAGGGTTGGCGCTCATGGTGACCGGTCCAGCAATGTCATCGTCCGATGAGCAAATTAACGGCGCGGCGGGTGGTTACTTGAGGCGGCTCTGCCCCCTCCCCTGCGACAGCGGGGGAGGGCTGGGGTGGGGGAGTTCGATAAGGCGATGCGCTCGATCGACACCTCCATCCTGTCCTTCCCTGTCCTTCCCTGTCCTTCCCCCGCTATCGCAAGGGAAGGGACACCTTCTCCAGCTCTGCAGTGAGACGAACGATCTACGAACCGATCTTCGGCAGATTCGCCAGCTGCTGCTGCAAATAGTTCGACGTGGTCTGCATGCCCATCAGCAAGCTGTCCAGGGCGGTGAACTGCTTGCGATAGCGCGCTTCGATCTGGGCCAGGCGCACTTCGAGTGCTACCGACTCCTTCTTCAGTTGCTTCGTCTGCGTATCGAGGCTCTTGTTGCGGTTCGCGAGCTCCGCGGTATTTGCCAGGCGATCCGAAGCCTTCGTGTAAAGGCGGGCAGCGACGCCGTTGTCCGAGGAGAAGATGGCCGATACGCCGCTGAAATCGGTCTTCAAGGCATTCTGCAGCTTGGTCGAATCCAGCGTCAGCGTGCCGTCTTTGTTCGTCGTGATGCCGACGCTCGCGAGCGTCTGATAGTCGCCGGTTGCACCTGACACGGGGTCCACCAGACCGCGGCGGATATCGGCATCGACGGTGCGCAACAGCGCATCGCCGAGCAACGGACCGGCTTTCTCGGTGTCCTTGTTGTAGCCGCCGAGAGTCGTGATCGTGCTCTTGAGCGCGTTGTACGCATCGACGAACTTGCGCACCTTGTCTTCGACACCGGCGTTGTCATAGGCGATGTCGACACTCACGGTGTCGCCTTCTTCGGTGGTGTCGAGCAGGTTCAGCGTGACACCTTCGATGGCATCGGTGATCGTGTTGCTCGGGCTGGTTTTCTGGAACGTGGCAATGCGAATGGAGGAATCGTGCGCCTCGCGTAGCTCGTCGTAGTGGGACGTCTGGCCGCCGGCGCGGTCATAGACGAGCTTCTCGAGACCGGCATCGCCCGTCTGCGTCACTTTGATGACGTTGGCCGCACCTGTCTTGGTCGAGCTGAGCACGAGGTGCGCGCCGTCCGAACCCGTCACGATGGTCGCACGCACACCTTTGTCGCCCGACTGCGCGTTGATGGCTGAGCGGATGCCGGCGAGCGTCTGATGCGCGCTGTCGATCACGATGCTGACCGACGTGCTGCCGATGCCGATCGTGAGCGTGCCCGTGCCGACCACCGCCTCGGGACCATCGGTGAACCCCGGCTTCGATGACAACTGCTGCGCGGTCGCGAGATGCTCCACCTCGATGTCGTATCGGCTCGGCGCTGCGGCGCTCGTCGCGCTCGCAGTGATGACGTCGGTATCCGAAGACTTGGCCGAGCGCGTAGCGAACTTGTCCGCGGTGCGCAAGCCGTCCAGGGCCAATTGAAAGGCACTCAGTGCGCCCTTGAATTGGCCCAGGGCCGAGATCTCGGTGGCGACCGCCGTCTGCTGGCGTGTAACGCGTGGCGTCAGATTCGCACGCTCCGCCTGCATCAACTGCGTGACGAGACCGTTGACGTCGAGCCCTGAGGTGAGACCTGGTGAGGAAATTCCGGCCATGGTGACGCTGCTCCCGCTATGCCGTAATACTGACGAGTAGCGAATTGGTATCCATGTACCGTGCCATGCGCAGCACTTCTTCGCCGGGAATCTGACGAATCAGTTCGCCGGTCTCGGCGTCGCGTACCGACACGACCGTGCGACCGCTGTCCTTGTCCACCCTGAACTCGAGCGAACGGTTGACGCTCTTCATGTACGAATCGATCTGCGCCGCCGCGCGCTCGATGTTGCGCATCGTCGTGGGGTCCACGGCATCGGCACGCTCGCCGCTCTTCGCTTCTGCAACGCCAGGTGCCTGATTGGGCGCCACATGCTGCAAAGTGCGCGCGAGCGCGGAACTCAGCTTATCGATAGACATGGCGGTCACCTTGGTAAGGCTACGGGTTACGGGCGACGGGTAACGGCCAGAACTTATCCGGCCGTCGCCCGTAACCCGTATCCCGTAGCCCAACACCAACGCCGCAAGCGACGGCGATCTTGCGATCGCCGCCGCTCACGGTTACGTCCGTTGTTCTGACGTCAGTCAGAAGTCACCTCATCCTCTCCATTAGCGCAGGAGTGACAGCACGTTCTGCGGCAAGCTGTTCGCCTGCGACAGAATCGCCGTACCCGCCTGCTGCAGGATCTGGCCGCGGGTCAGAGCGGCGGTTTCCTGCGCGAAGTCGGCATCCTGAATTCGGCTACGGGCGGCGGCGAGGTTCTCAGAGGTCGCGCTCAGGTTCGAGATCGTCGACTGGAAGCGGTTCTGAACCGCACCCAGATCCGCGCGGATCTTCGAGACCTGATCGAGAGCGCCGTCAACCAAGCTGATCGCCGAGTTCGCACCGGAGACCGACGAGATGTCGATCGTGGCGATCGAGGTCAGCGTCGAAGACGCCGTGGACAAGCCGGCCTTCGCCGAGTTGGCACCGCCGACCTGGTACGCCTTGTTGGAGTTCAACGAGATCGTGCCGTAGGTCGTGCTGGCCGTGTACGTGCCGTTCGCACCGCCGGCTGCACCGCCCAGCGCGATGCCGGCGGCAACCGCCGTACCCGTACCGGTGACGTCCGTCGTACCCTGAGCACCCTTGTTGTCGGAGGTCAGCGTGATGACCGCAGCAGCACCCGAAGCCTGGATGTTGGTCGTGCCGCCGGTGTAAGCGGCGTTCACGGCCGTCAAGAAGGCCTGAGCATTGGCAGTCGCGGAGTTGCCGATCACGATCTTCGTGTTGCTGCCTGTCGGCGTTGAGTCGGAGAAACCGAACTCGTACGTCGTGCCGCCAACCGCGATCGTGCTGCCGACAGCCACGCCAGCACCTGCAGCGCCAACCGCCACGGCCGTGTTGCTCGAGGAGTCGTTCGTCTCAGCGATCGTGACGTGCGACATCGTGCTCGTCGCATACTTCGAGGTCACGGTCAGCACGGCACCTGCCGAAGCGGCAGTGACCTTGCTCGCAGCGCCCTGCGCTGTTTCGTTGGCCGTGATGGCTGCAGCCAGGTTCGCAGCGCTCGCCGTCGCATCGGCACCAATGTTGACCTGGTTGTTGCCTACTGCACCTGAGGCCACGAAGGTGTAGGTCTGACCGTTGACTGTGTACGCGTCGTTGGCAACAGCCACGGCGGTGAAGGTCAGCGTGTTGGTTCCGAGCGTGCCCGTGAACGTGTTGGTGTTGGTCGCCACGGTCTGAGTGCTCGACACTTCGAGGCCCGTCGCGTTCTCGACTTTGGCAGCGCCAGCAGCGCCGTTGCTGCTCGTCACGGCAATCGTCTTGCCCACTGTGGAAGACAGCGTGATCGCACCGGTGGTCGCATTCGCCGACGCCGTGACACCCGTCGAAGTCGTCTTGGCGTTGATCGCAGACACCAGGGTCTGGCCCTGCGTGGCAACGTTGTAGCTGCCCGTAACCGCGCCGATGTTGACACCGTTGATCACGAGATCGCCCGAAGCAAGATCCTGCTTGCGGGTCGGAGCATTGACAGCCGTGATCGACGAAGTCGCGCTGGCGGTAACGCCCGTTTCGCTCGTCTTCGCGTTGATCGTGTTGACGATCGTGTCCGCGCTGCCGTTGGCGGTAGCACCGACGTTCACGCCGTTGATCGTGAGGTCACCAGAGGACAGGGCGACGCCGCTCACCGGGCTCGAGGTGTTGTTGAACTGATAGGCGCCCAACGCAGTCGTCGCGGCGCTGCCGATCGACACGCTGATCGTCTGGTTCGCATTCGCGCCGACCTGGAACTGCGCCGAGCTGAAAGAGCCGTCGAGCACGTTCTGGCCGTTGAACTGCGTCTGCGTGGAGATACGGCCGAGTTCCTGCAGCAGCTGCTGCGCTTCGCCGTTCAGCGCTTGACGATCCGAAGAAGAGTTCGTGGCGTTGGCAGACTGCACCGCCAGCTCGCGGACGCGCTGGAGGATGTTGCCGTACTCGCCAAGCGCGCCTTCGGCCGTCTGCGACAGCGAGATCGCGTCGTTGGCGTTACGCACGGCCTGGTTCAAGCCGCGGATCTGGGTGGTGAAACGTTCAGAGATGGCGAGACCTGCGGCGTCGTCTTTCGCGCTGTTGATGCGCAAGCCGGACGAGAGGCGCTGCAGAGCGGTCGCCAAGTTGGACTGTGACGTATTCAAATTGCGCTGAGCATTCAGCGACGCCACGTTGGTGTTAATGACTTGGGGCATGGAAGCAATCTCCTAGTGGTTAACTTTCCGCCCCGAACACCCGTCCGGAGCTGCGATTCGAAGCGTCGTGGCGGAAGTTCGGTCCGCTTGCGCTTGTAGGCCCTGTATCGGAGGGTTTGCCTGCAACTTGAGTGGGACGGGGTGCAGAACACCAAGGTGAGAAAGCGGTCACGGACGTGCGTGGAAATTGAGCGTCGACCATCGAAATTTGGGGGATACCCCGATGCAGCCCATCGCAGGGACCCGCAAGCGCCACGCGATCGGACATTAGGGGCTGAGCCCTAAAAAGAAGCGGTTGGCGGTTGGCGGTTGGCGGTTGGCGGTTGGCGGTTGGCGGTTGGCG
>DATELY010000083.1:0-50537 GCA_035276085.1 Steroidobacteraceae bacterium
CTTCTGGCCAGCAAGCCAGCAAGCCAGCAAGCCAGCAAGCCAGCAAGCCAGCTAGCCAGCAAGCCAGCAAGCCAGCTAGCCAGCTAGGCGGTGGACAACCGCGGATCCGGCACCCAGCGCAAATAAGGCTTCACGGCGCGCCAGCCGGCAGGAAATCGTTTGCGTGCGGCTTCATCGTCCAGTGCCGGCAACACGATCACATCCTCGCCCACGCGCCAGTTGGCCGGCGTAGCGACCGAACTCTCATCGGTGCGTTGCAACGAGTCGAGAACACGCAGGATCTCGTCGAAGTTGCGGCCGCAGCTTTGCGGATACGTCAGGGTGAGCCGAACGCGACGCTTTGGGTCGATCACGAAGACGCTGCGGACCGTGAACAGCTCATCGTGTTGCGGATGCAGCATGCCGTACAGCCGCGCGATCGAGCGGTCCAGATCGGAAATCACAGGGAACTCGACGATCGTGCCTTTCACATCGCGAATGTCGCGCGACCATTGTTCGTGCGCCTGCACGGTGTCCACCGAGAGCCCGATGATCTTCACCCGTCGGCGTTCGAACTCCGGGCGCAGTCGTGCCACTTCGCCCAGCTCGGTTGTGCACACCGGCGTGAAATCTCGCGGATGGGAGAACAGGACGGCCCACTGGCCATCCAGCCAGTCGTGGAACCGAATGGGACCGCGGGTGGTTGCGGCCGAGAAATCCGGTGCCTCATCGCCGAGCTGTAGAGTCATGCTGTGGCCCTCGCAATATGTCGTGAGCGGATTGTGCGCCCGCCTGGTGCGCAAGTCGGTCGCTTTGCAGTGATGAACCGGTTACAACTAGCATCGCGCGTGTGAGGGTTTCGAATACGAGAGGAGGGCCGATGGAGAGTTACCGCGCGGGAGAGTGCTACTACCGCTTGCTCTATCGTGAAGGTGCGCTGCTGCATCCGATCGTGGATACGTTCGTGTTCCTCGGGATGAATCTGTCGGACGACGAGGAAGACACGTGGTACTTCCAGGACCCGATCTCATACGACCGCAGCGGCCCGGTCACAGAGAGCGGGGACGAGAGCGCCGCCGTGTTCTCGTTCAAGCAGTACGAACTCGAGACTGTGCTCGATCTGCATTCGCTCACGGAACAATTGATCGTCGCGCTGAAACGCCAATACGGTCAGGTTTGATCCGGAAGAACCGCGCGCATGTCATCCGGTCCCCTCCCCTGCGGAGCGGGGGGCGAGCCGGTGCCTTTCGCAACGACACTGAATGTGTCGTTGCCCGGCGCAGCGCCAGTGCATGGATGCACGAATGGCGCGGGCGCATGGATGCGCAGGAGCGGCCCCCGCTTCGCTGCGCTACGCAAGGGAAGGGACGCTCTCGATCAGCGGCGAGGTAGCGCGCGCTGTATGTGTCGCGCCAGTTCCTCTGCCGGCATCGGCCGACTGAAGTAGTACCCCTGCAACTCATCGCAGTGGTTCGCCCGCAGAAATTCCAGCTGTTCGCGCGTCTCGACGCCTTCGGCAACGACCTTCAATCCAAGGTTGTGTCCCAACGCGATGATGGCGCGGACGATCGCGGCATCGTCCACATCGGTTGCAATGTCCAGCACGAACGAGCGATCGACCTTCAAGCGATCCACCGGGAACCGTTTGAGATAGCTCAGGCTCGAATACCCTGTGCCGAAGTCATCGACAGCGATGCTCACACCCAGTTGCTTGAGCTGCGCGAGCATGGCGATGAACTGCTCGGCGTCGTGCATGACGGCGCTTTCCGTCAATTCGATCTCCAGATAGCGCGGCTCCAAGCCGGTGGAGCGCAGAATCTCCGCAATCGTTTGAATGAAATGATCCTGCCGGAACTGTCGTGCGGAGACGTTCACGGACATCATGACCGGCGGCAGCCCCGCATCCTGCCAGGCCTTGTTCTGCGCGCAGGCGCTGTGCAGCACCCATTTGCCGATCGGCACGATCAGGCCGATCTCTTCCGCGACCGGTACGAACTTGGAGGGCGCGGCAACGGCTTCGCCGTCGATGTACCACCGCAACAATGCTTCGACGCCGATGATCCGGCCCGTCTGCATGTCGATGCGCGGCTGATATTCCAGCGCGAACTGCTCGCGCTCCAACGCGCGACGCAGCTTGTTCTCCAGCTCGAAGCGCTCGCGGATGAGCGCATTGAGCTCGGCCGTGAAGAACTGGAAGTTGTTGCGGCCCCGCTCTTTGGCGCGGTACATCGCGGAATCCGCATGTTTGAGCAGCGTCTGCGCGTTGTCACCATCGTCGGGATACAACGCCACGCCGATGCTGCAGGTCACGTTGAAGTCGCCTTGTGGAATCGTCCAGGGCTGCGAGATGTCCGACAGCATGCGCTCGAGCACGATGGCGACCGCGTCGGGCTCACCATGCCCGTTGATCAGCAGCACGAACTCGTCGCCTCCCAGGCGCGCGACGGTATCGCTCTCGCGGACGCTCGCCTTGAGGCGCTCGGCCATCGCACGCAGCAACTCGTCGCCGACATGATGTCCGAGACTGTCGTTGATGAATTTGAAGCGATCGAGGTCCACGAATACGACGGCCAGGCGTGTGCCATACGCCGCGGCCGAACGGATGGCGGTCTGCAGGCGATCGTGCAGCAGCGAGCGATTGGCAAGGCCCGTCAGCGTGTCGTAGTTGGCCTGCTGCTCGATGCGGGCTTGATAGAGCTTGCGCTCGGTGATGTCTTCGACGGTGCCTTCGTAGCACACGACCCTGCCGTCATCGTCGTAGACCGCGCGAGCGTTCTCGGAGATCCAGATGATGTCGCCGTTGCGGCGATAGATCTGCGATTCGAAACCGCTCACCGAGCCGCGACCCCGCACGAGCGCGATGAACTCCTCGCGGCGCGAAGGCTCGACGTAGAGCTGCTTGCCGATGTCCTTCAGCGACGCGATCAGTGCGCTCGCCGACTCGAAGCCGTAAATGCGCGCGAGCGCAGGGTTCGCATCGAGATACTGGCCATCCAGTGTGGTGCGGAAGATGCCTTCGATCGCGTTCTCGAACAGATTGTAGTAGCGGCGCTCCGCTTCCCGCAGGGCCTGGCTCGATTGCTTGCGCGCCGTGATGTCCTGGACGATGCCCTCGACGGCGATCAGTCCGCCGTCGTCGCCGAAAATGCCAGTGCCGGTTTCCCACACCCAGCGGAACTCGCCGTCCGCATGCCGGATGCGATACTCGCAGTCGAAGCGACCGCTCAGCTGCAGCCCTTCGTGGATTTCCCTGCGAACGCGCTCGCGATCGTCGGGATGAGTGAGTGCCTTGTACGAGAGCCTGCGGTTGTGCAACAGGTCATCGACGTTGTAGCCCGTCAGGCGCCGGCAGCCGTCGCTGATGAACTCCATCGTGCAATGCGCGTCGTCGCGGCAGCGATAGACCATGCCGTCGAGGTTGCCGAGCAACGTCTTCAGCATGCGAGCCGTGTCGTGGCTGATGATCGTTGAGACGAGCGAGGACTCTTCCGTCAGCGGGGCGGTGACACTGACGCGGCGGTGTCGCTTGATCGGTGCTTCCCGGCCGTCAGCATCGGAACCGGTGTCGAAGTGGGGTTTGGACTGGGCGAAGAACTTCATGACGTCGTCTGTGAGTGCGGCGACGCCTAGATATCAACTCTCAGTCAAAGCCTGACGGGGATTCGTTCACAAAACTGCCGCACTGCGACGCGCTCGTGAGGTGAACGTGAACTGCATGTCGCCATGCTCACTTTCAGGGCGACAGAATCCCGTGCGTTGCGCGAGTCTCGGGCGTGCAGCGGGGTGCTATCCCATGGTGGTCGTGTGCTCGGGAGCGATCTTGTAGATCACCCGCACCTCCCGGGCGGTTCGGCCTGGATACGAATCCACCCCGAGATACTTCTTCGCGAGTGCATCGATGCTGGCGTCAGCGCCCTGCGTGGTCCGCTCGGCGACCCGGCCGCGCACTTCCAGATAGCGATAAGGATTGTCCGGATCGGTGATGGAGAGCGCGACCCGACCGTCGCGCCGCAGGTTGCGGTCCTTCTGTCGGCCCTCCGCCGTGTTGACGATGACATATTGGCCGTCATAGTCGAACCACACCGGTGTCACTTGCGGGGAGCCATCGGGCATCGATGTGGCCAGGTGCGCGAGGGCCTTCTTCTGCAGGATATCGGCGTGGGATTTGGGAATCACTGCGCTGGCCATACTGTTTCTCCCGATTGATCCGCTTACAACTCGCTGCGCGTGCACGCGTTCCGCAACGTGCCTGTTCGAGGCAGGTATCATGCCTGCCCGATCGCTCCGATGGCGATGTAAGCATGCGGAATCACGCTTTTCTCTATCTGTTGCGGCCGGACGGCGCCGCCGGCGAGCTCGATCTGCTCGCCGAATCGAACAGCACATGGCCAGTGCTGTGGCGCATCCTGTTCGCGTGCACGGACGCTGTTGCCGCTGACGATCTCGAGCGCGTGTTCGGTCACCGTGTGCGCCATTACCTGGTGGCGGATGCGCAGCGCGCGTTGCATCGCTATGAGCGTGTCGTGCGCTACCTCTTGGAACAGACGGAAATCGCAGGCATGCCGGAAGTGCGTCGCTATCTCGCGGCTGCGCGCACGCATCTTCACAACGTTGTGCAGGCATATGTGGTCCCTGACGAGTCCGCGCCGCTGTTCCTCGCAGACTTGGGGGAGTTCTCGCAGACTCCAGAGCTGGCGCAGACCGCGGCCGAACGGTGGTGGCGGCAGTTCGAGGCTGCCCAACGAAGTGGAAATGCCGCTGCGCTCGCAGCACTGGTTGCGCACGCCGAACCCGCGATGCGTGTCGATCGATGGCGCGCCTGGTCGGATGGGTTTGGACTCGCGTTCTTCACGCATCCTTACTTCGCCGACTCGTATCGCGCCCCGAGGGCCGATGAGTACAGCGACGCCACGCCCGCTGCGCCGATGAGCGACGCAGTGTGGCCACATCGCCATGGCGTTGCCGTCGTGCTGCGCGATGAGCGGTATGGCTACATCGATGCGCACGGCAATGTGTTGGTCCCGCCGCAGTTCGACGAAGCGGATGACTTCTCTGCAGCCGGCATCGCACGCGTCGGCAAGCATCGTCGCTATGGGCTGTTACGCACGGACGGCTCGTATGCAGTGCCGCTCGAGTACGACGGGGTCGAATGGCGTGCCGAGCTCGACGGCTGGCTGTGCCGGCGTGGAAACGCCTGCACGCTGCTGCATGCAGACGGCAGCGAGCGGATCCGGTCCGCGTGGGACGCGATCGAAGTACTCGTGCCGCAACGGTTACTGCGTGTGCGGCACGATCGCACTGTCGGTGCGATGCATTGGTCGGGTGCTCCAGCGCTCGCCTGCGAATACTCCTCGCTGGTCGCGCGCAACGCCGGCGCTGCGATCGAGCTGCTCGCCGGCAGAGGCGAGCGCATGGGAGTCATCGACGCGGAGGGCCGCGAGCGGGTGGCTTTCGCGTTCGCCCGGATCGAGGAGCTGGAACGTCATATCGAAGGCTGCGCACTCACGCCGATTCACTGCGTGCGCGTCTATTCACTGCCGGAGCGATCCAGGCCGAAGGCTGGTGTATGGGATGTCGAAGCGGCGCGTCTCATCGTGCCGTGCGAGTACGACTTCGTCTGGAGCGTGCTCCTCGACAGGGGTCGCTGCGGCTTCATCGTGGCGAACAAGACCGCGTATGAAGGCGAGTCTCGTGCGGAGCGCTATCGCGTCGGTGTGCTCGACGCGACAGGAGCTGGGCTCATCCCGGCGACTTACGCATGGATCGGTATCAAGGCCGATCTCAGCAAGACAGGCGAATTCGAGCACGTACGCGAGGCGCTGCATTGGGCGTGGTCACGGGGTCGGCCGGTCGAGGCCTGTAAACCGAACACCGATGAACGCGTATGGATTGCGCCTGACGGTACTGTCACTGGAGACCCTGCGGCGGAAGTTGCTACCCTGCGCGCCCCCGACGCGAAGCCTACCTCGATGTCCGCTCTCATTGCCGCTGCTTTCTATCGGTTCGTCGAGCTCCCGGATTACAAGGCGCTGCGAGCGCCGCTGCTGGCGCGGTGCGAAGCGTTGCACGTGAAGGGCACGATTCTGCTGGCCTCCGAGGGCATCAACGGCACGATCGCCGGCGAGCTGGACAATGTGCGCGCAGTGCTCGCGTACCTGCGCGCCGATCCACGGCTCGCCCAGCTCGAGCACAAGGAATCGCCTGCGAACGGCGCGCCCTTCTATCGCATGAAAGTGCGCCTGAAGCGCGAGATCGTCACGCTGGGCGTGGCCGAAGCGAATGCAGCGCGCATGGCCGGAACCTACGTGAAGGCGGAAGACTGGAACGCCTTGATCAGCGATCCGGACGTCGTGGTCATCGATGCCCGTAATGATTACGAAGTGGCGCTCGGCACATTTCAGGGTGCGCTCAATCCGCAGACCCGCAGCTTCCGCGAGCTGCCCGATTGGCTCCGCGCACAGCCGCTGCTCAAGAACAAACCCAAGGTTGCGATGTTCTGCACCGGCGGCATTCGCTGCGAGAAGTCCACCGCATTCCTGCGCAGCGAAGGCTTCGAGCACGTGTATCACCTGCAAGGCGGCATCCTGAAGTATCTGGAGACGATTCCGCAGGAGCAGAGCCGGTGGCAAGGGGAATGCTTCGTCTTCGATGAGCGCGTGGCGATCGGCCACGGATTGAAAGTCGGTGTGCATGAGCTGTGTCGCTCGTGTCGCGAGCCGCTCGGGCCGACGGAGAAGGCATCCGCTTTCTATGTGGAAGGCGTCAGCTGCCCGAAGTGTTATCACCAGCGCAGCGCAGCGAAGAAGCGCGGCTTGCTGGAACGACAACGTCAGGTCGAGCTGGCGAAGCAACGCAATGACAGCCATATCGGCGTACGGCAGGAGTTGAAGCGCGAGGCCAAGCGTCGGCGGCGCGCCTCGTGACGGCCTTTCACGGAGCGACTCGCGACGCTTTGTGAACTGCGTTCGCACCTGCCAATTCTTGTCACCTCGCATCTGTGCCCGGCTTAACAGTTCCGAATGAAACGGGGCGAGGGTCGGGTCGCGGCGCTGCTACGATGGCCGCAGTCGTAGCCGTCTATGGATTACCGTGTCAGACGCCGAGTCGCGGCAGCTGCGTGTGCTGCACATCGTCAGTTCCAAGGGCGTGCCGGGCGCAGCTCAGCAGTCGCTGTTCATGCCGTTGCTGACGCGCCTGCCGAAGCAGCGCGTGAAATCGCAGATCATTTCGCTCGCACCGAACTTCGCGCCCGGCCCGGTGCTGCGCCAATCCGGCGTGCCTGTCCATGATGTGTCTTTCTCGACCCAGCGCTTTGCATTCGGTGCGCCGGCCGAGCTGTTCAACACGGTTCGATTGCAGCGGCCGGACATCATTCACGCCTGGGGGCTGACGGCACAGCTGGCTGCGTTGGCCGTACGCACGCGCTGCGACGGGAAGCCCAAAGTGATGTGGAGTCCGATCGAGACGACGCCACTCACGCAGAACTCCGGTTTACTCGAGCGGCAGAAGCTGAAGCTCGCCGCCCGGTTTGCGAGCAAGGTCGAGCAGATCGTCTACACCTCCGAAGCAGCCGCGGCGATGCATCGCCGCGCGGGCTACCCGGATGCGCAGCCCACCGTCATTTCTCCGGGCGTGGACGCGACGCGCTTCAAGCCCGATTACGCGGTCCGCCGCAAAATCCGCGAACAGCTCGGGCTGCCAGGCAACGCGTTCGTGATCGGCATGGTCGCGCCATTCCAGCTCGAGTACGACCACGCGACCTTCCTGCAAGGCGTGGGCGAGTTGATCAAGACGAATCCCAACGTCCATGTGCTGCTCGCGGGGCACGGCGTGCAACGTGGCAATGCGCCGCTGATGGCGCTGGTCGGCGGTGGCACGCTCGGCACGCGGACGCAGCTGCTGGGAGACTGGTCCGACATCGCGACCTTCTACAACGCCTGCGACGTGGCGTGCTCCAGCGCGCGGTTCGACGCGGCGCGGATGACGCTGGTCATGGCGATGCTGTGTGGCGTGCCGTGCGTTGCAACGGGCATGGGCGCGCAAGGTGAAGTACTGGGTCAGTTCGGGGTTGCCATCGAGCCCGGCAGTCCCGTGGCGTTCGTGCGCGGCATCAAGCGCGTCATGGAGATGCCGGCCGACAAGCGCGCCTTCATGGCACTCGGTGCGCGCAAGCACGCGTTGAGCCGCTTCATTCACCCGTTCGGCGCGCAACAGTACCTCAAGCTTTACTTCGATCTCGCCGGCATCGAGGCCGATGCTGCACTCGAGTTGCCGCTGCCGCAGATCGATCCGGGCATACCGGCGCCTCCCGTGGAGGTCGTGCCCGATCTCGCGACGGTCGGCGAGAAGAAAGTGGCGAGTGCGTCGATCGAATGGACCGACCCTGACTCGCTCGAAGTGTCGCCGGCCAAGAAGCCCGCCGCGCAGCAGCAGCCGACGTTGCAGGAAGGCGACGTGCTGCAGATGTTCGAATCGGCGACCAGCGGTGCAGCGGGTCAGAGTCGCAACGATGAGCGCGCACGCGGCGTCGCAGAAGAAGTCGAAGACCTGCTCGCGCCGGAGGCGTTACAGGCAGAGGCCGAGCCGTCGCAGCCGCTCGCCGTGCAACCGAAGAAAGTGGCGGGCAGCGGCGGCAAGTGATCTGATCCGAACGGGAACCCCGTTCGGTACTCTCCTGGCCTATGACTCGATTGCCTCCTCTGCGCTTGCGGAAGCGCCGCGTCCTCCTTGCCGTGCTGCTCGTCTGGGCGACCACGGCGATCTGGCAGGTGAGCAGGCCCATGCCGCCAGGGACGGATGTGCTCACCGCCAGCGTGCAGGTGCCTGCGACGGATCTGCAGTTCCTCCACGATCTCACGTACCTCGACTCGCACGGTGAGCGGCGCTCCGAGCAGGAGATCTTCGATGCCGTGTTCAAGCTGATCGACGCGGCGCACTCCTTCATCGTCGCTGACTTCTTCCTCTGCAACGATGCGATGGGTGCCACGTCCGCTGCACATCGTGCGCTCAGCTCGGAGCTGGCCGATCACCTGCTGGCGCGCAAGGCCGCAAACTCCGGTATGCGCATAGTCTTGATCACCGATCCGGTGAACGAGATCTACGACGGGACGCGTTCGCCCACACTGGAGCGCTTGCGTCGCGGCGGCATCGACGTGGTCACCACCGATCTCGGTGAGCTGCGCGATTCCAATCCGTCGTACTCGGCGTTCTGGCGCCTGTTCGTGCAATGGTGGGGTAATGCTCCCGACCGCGGCTTCATGCCGAATCCATTCGGCGGCAGGCCGGAACGGATCACCTTGCGCAGTTGGCTCGCGCTGCTCAATTTCAAAGCGAACCATCGCAAGCTCATCGTGACCGATAGTGCCGATGGCCGCCTGCACTCGCTCGTGACCTCCGCGAATCCTCACGATGCCAGCAGCGCGCATTCGAACGTTGCGATCCAGCTGTCGGGTCCGTTGGCGGCGCAGATCGCAACCAACGAGCTGGCCGTGGCGGGCTTGTCGGGATGGAAAGGGCACGTTCCCGTCGAGCAGCGCATCACCACGTCGGCAGCCGTCTCGAATGCATCGGCACTACTCACGTTCGTGACCGAGGCCGCGATCCGCGAACAATTGCTCGACCAGATGAACGCTACGAATGCGGGCGATTCAGTACAGCTCGCGATGTTCTATCTGGCACAGCGCGAGATCATTGACGCGCTCCTACGTGCCGCCGCGCGCGGCGTGCGCATCCAGCTCATTCTCGATCCGAACAAAGATGCCTTCGGTCGGCAAAAGGATGGCGTGCCCAATCGGCCGGTCGCGCATGAGCTCGTGCGCGAGAGCAATGGCCGCATCGACGTCCGCTGGTATCAGACTTCAGGCGAGCAATTCCACACGAAGCTGACGCTGATCTCGCGCGGTCAGCGGCTGTTCGCAACGCTGGGCTCGGCGAATCTCACGCGACGCAATGTGGACAACTACAACCTCGAAGCGAATGTCGCGCTCGAGGTCGCAGGCGACACGGCGCTCGCACAGGAAATGAACACCTACTTTGCGCGTTTGTGGCGCAATGAGGGTGGCGAGTACACCTTGCCGTTCGCTCGTTTCGATGACGCGAGCCGCTGGCGGTACTGGCGCTATCGAGTCATGGAAGCCACGGGGCTGAGCACGTTCTAGCGGCGGGTAACTATCACCGGAAGGCTAGCCAGCGAGCTGGCTTGCTGGCCAGAAGGATCCACCAGGCTTCTGGCCAGCCGACCAGCAAGCTAGCAAGCGCGATACCACGATCTCAAATCAGCTGTTACAGGCTACTGCTGCACAGTTTCGCCAGAGCCTTTGCCGCACCGCATGTAAGGCATTGCGAATTGAACCTGACGGACCCCTGCCACTAAGCTCCGGCCCGTACGAGTCCATACCGACAACTCAGTAGACTGCAGTTGAGTCCAGATTACGCAGCAGTGTCTCCCGCTCCTGCGTTTCTCGCCGGCGGCGGAGAGATCGGTGAAAGCATGCGCACGCATCGCGGCGTGCGGCGCTTGCTCGGCGAGCCTGAGGTATGGCCGCAGACACTGCGCGTTGCCGTGAGCATCATGCTCAGCTCGCATCATCCCGTGTTCATCACCTGGGGCCCCGAACAGGTTTTTCTCTACAACGATGCCTGCATTCCGATCCTCGGCGCCAGGCATCCAGCCGCGTTGGGTCAATCGATCCTGCACGTGTGTTCGCAGGACGGTGGCGGAATCGTTCCTCTGGTTCAGCGTGCGTCGGACGGCCATCCCGCATCCGCCGAAGACATTTGCGTGCTGACACAGCGAGTCGGCTATCCCGAAGAACGTTGGTTCACAGTGTCCTGCAGTCCGCTGCGCGAGGACGACGGTCAGGTGGTCGGTGTCTTCGGCACGTGCATGGAATCCACCGCGAACCGTATCGCGCAGCGGCGCATGAATCTGCAATTGCGCCTCGGCGAGCGACTCTCGCAATTGAGCGATGTCGACAACATCCGCAGGGTTGCCGCGCAGGAGCTCGGGCTGGCCTTGGATGCCGCGCGTGTCGGCTACGCGATGAATGCAGCGGATCCGGCGCTCGCCGCAGCGCAGGATTGGTCGACTGCCGATGCGCTGGACCGGCCCATCGATTGGCAACTGTTCGCCCCTTCCCTGCTCGACGACTTGCAAGCCGGCATTGCGCTGCGCGTGTACGACTGGAGCACCGATCCGCGCACGCGCGGCAGCCAAGGCGTCTTTGCGCCAGTGGGTGTGATGCTGGTGCCGATCCTGCAGCAGGGCAAGCTGACGACGGTGTTGTGTGTGTGCGCCGACCGGCAGCGGCATTGGAGCGATGTGGAACTCGCGCTGGCAGACGACGTCGCGTTGCGAGGCCGATTGGCGATGCAGCGTGCACGCGCGGTCCAGGCTCGCCGCCTCGCGGAGGACGCTCTCAAACAGCAACTGATCGCGGAAAGCGATCGCCTGCGCGGGTTGTTCGCGCTGGCACCGAGCTTCATGGCGGTGTTACGCGGCCCGCAGCACGTGTTCGAGCTGGTCAACGATGCCTTGATTCGCCTGGTGGGGCGTTCGGATCTGGTCGGCAAGCCAGTTCGGGAGGCATTGCCCGATGTCGAAGGTCAGCAGGTCTTCGAGCTGCTCGACGAGGTGTATGCGAGCGGCGCCCCCCGCGTGGCGGAGGAATTCTCGCTGCAAGTGACACGGCCTGTTCCGAAGCAGCGCTTCATTTCGTTCGTGTACCAACCGCTGTTCGCTGCAGATGGCGGCGTGCAGGGCGTATTCGTCGTCGGTCACGACGTGACCGAGCAGCGTCTTGCGCACGCTGCACTGCGCGAGCAGGAAGCGCGATTGCGCCTGGCATTGCGCGCGGCGCGCATGGCGGAGATCACCATTCGCTATACCGACAACAAAGTGACGCATTCCGATAGCTGCGCTGAGATGTTCGGCTACAGTGCCGACGAGCACCTCACCGTGGAACACTTGCGCGCGCGCTATCACCCGGAGGATGCGCCCGTTATTTCCCGCCGGCGCGATGAGCTATGGGCGAGCGGCAAAAACTTCCTCGCAACCACGCATCGCATCGTGTGGCCCGACGGGTCCACGCGTTGGTTGTCGGTGCGAGGAGAGATCGAACGCTCCGTGAGCGGCGAGCCCCTGTCCGTCACGGCAGTTTACATCGACATCACGGAACAACACCGCGCGCTGCAGGCGCTGCAGCAGAGCGAAGAGCAGTTTCGTGTCTTCGCGCAGGTCATGCCGAATCACGTGTGGTTGACCGATGCGCGCGGCGAAGTGCAGTGGCTCAACGACAAGTTCTATGAGTATGCGGGCGAGTCTCGGGCGGAGAACATCACGCAGGATCTGTTGCGCCGTGTCGTGCATCCGGATGACGTCCCGCAGGCGACGGAGCGATGGATACCTGCGATGCAGACGGGCGGCGTGTTCGAAACCGAAATTCGCCTGCGCAATCGCAGCGGCGAGTACCGCTGGTTCCTCGGACGTGCTCTGCCGATTCGTAGCGAAAACGGCGAGGTCACGCGCTGGATCGGATCGCTCACGGACATTCACGATCAGAAGGTCATTGCGGCACAGCTGGAGGCGTTGAACGCAACGTTGGAAACGCGCGTCGAAGAGCGTTCACGCGAGCTGCGCCTGGCCGAGCAAGCGTTGCTTCATGCCCAGAAGATGGAAGCCGTGGGTCAACTCACCGGCGGCATCGCGCACGACTTCAACAATCTGCTCACCGGCATCATCGGCGGTCTCGAGCTCGTGCAGCGGCGAATGGCGAGCGGACGCATGGACGATGCCGAACGCTTCATGTCTGCCGCGCTCACGTCGGCCAACCGTGCGGCCGCGTTGACGCAGCGTCTGCTGGCCTTCTCGCGGCGGCAGCAGCTGCACGCAGAGCCGCTGCAACTGAACGATCTCATCCGCTCGATGGCCGATCTGCTGAGTCGCACGCTTGCCGAGAACATCACGCTGGATCTGCAGCTCGATCCGCAGCTGTGGCTGACCGAAGCGGATCGCAATCAGCTGGAGAGCGCACTGCTGAACGTGACCATCAACTCGCGCGACGCGATGCCCATGGGCGGTCGCATGACCGTCCGCACGTCCAATCTTCGGCTGCATGCTCAGGATGCACGGCGTTACCCTGAGCTCGAGCCCGGTGACTATGCATTGCTCACCATCAACGACACGGGCACGGGCATGCCGCCTGAGGTGCTCGAGCGAGCATTCGATCCCTTCTTCACTACGAAACCGGTGGGACAGGGAACGGGACTCGGGTTGTCGATGATCTACGGATTCGCCAAACAGTCACGCGGCCACGTGCTTCTCGAAAGCGGGCTCGGTCGCGGCACGACCGTCTCGCTGTATCTGCCGCGTTACCACGGGGCGCTGCCTCAAGTCGAAGCACCGGCGCCGAGGGAGATGCCGCTGGCTCAAAAGGGCGAAACGGTGGTCATCGTCGAGGACGACGCGGCCGTGCGGATGCTCGTCGTCGACGTGTTGGAGGAGCTGGGTTACCGCTTCATCGAGGCAGCGGACAGCGCCGCGGCTGTTCCCATTCTGCAGTCCGGGCAGAGCGTGGACTTACTCATCACCGACGTTGGCTTGCCCGGCATGAATGGGCGCGAGCTCGCGCAGTTGGCACGCAAGAGCCGTCCGGCGCTGAAGGTCTTGTTCATCACTGGCTACGCGGACGACTCCATCGAGCGGCAATGGCAGCCAGCGCCGGGGATGGAGCTGCTGAGAAAGCCCTTCGCACTGGATGTGCTCGCACGCAGGATTCGGGAAATGTTGCAGCAGAAGACCTAGTGACTGTGGGTCGCACGGTGGGTGGCTATGTCCCTGAGCTTTCAAGGAACAGTGAGTGCAAGCGGGCGAAGCGCTAAGTAGCTGATCGAACGTAGATTTCAGTAAGCGAGCGAAAGTACCGAAAGCTGAGCTCTGTACCTCACGCGTACCCTGAACCGGGCATTTTTGGGAACCAACCCTCGTTTCGTTTGTTTCTTCTGTTGCATTTACTTCGATTGATGGCAGTATTCTGCCAACGAGTGGAGACGAACATGAGTGCCGTTAGTCGGGAGACATTGCTTCCACCATCTGAGCAGGACGCGAAGCTAGCCAAAGAGAGCAGCCGGCTGCTCGCCGCCTGTATCGGACAGGGTCCTACTGCCAAGCTTCGAGTGATCGATAGTGAAGGTGTGTTTGAAGTACCCGTAGGCGCATTGCGCATGCTCGTCGAGATCCTGGCACATATGGCTGAGGGACATGCTGTCAATCTCGTGCCAATTCATGCGGAGCTGACGACACAGGAGGCCGCTGACTTCCTGAATGTCTCTCGTCCATTCATTGTCGGCTTGCTCGAGAAGAATGAGGTGCCTTACCGAAAGGTCGGCACGCATCGACGAATTCTCTTCAAAGATCTTCTCGCTTATCGCGAGCGCACGATGCAGCAGAGCAAACAATTGGCGGACGAGCTCGCCGGCCAGGCCCAAGAGCTCGGCATGGGTTATTGATGCTTGGCTAACTTCGTTGCGATATACGATGCATGCGTGCTGTATCCAGCACCACTGCGAGATTTGTTAGTACGGCTCGCACTGACTGGATTGTTTCGCGCGAAGTGGTCAGCCCGGATTCATGAGGAATGGATTCGGTCGGTTCTGAAGAACCGACCGGACCTCACGGAAGAGCAGCTACGTCGCACATGCGATCTCATGAATCGAGCCGTGCCCGATTGTCTGGTCACAGGGCACGAAGGCCTGATCGAGCAGCTGCAGCTCCCTGACGCAGACGATCGCCACGTCCTGGCCGCAGCCATTCGTTCTCAGGCCGGTGTCATCGTCACCTTCAATCTCAAAGATTTCCCCTCTGACGCGCTCGCTCCGTACAACGTCGAGGCGCAGCATCCGGACGAATTCATTTCCCACCAGTTCGACCTCTCACCTGCCGCGCTTGCGGCCGCGGTTCGCGATCAGCGACTAGCTCTCAAGAATCCACCGCGATCGGCCCGTGAACTGCTAGATATTCTTCTCTCCACTGGACTCGCCACATCCGTCGCATCGTTGGAAACGATGATGGAGCTGCTATGACTTTGACTCTCGTAATCTGCTACCAGGGCTAAATTAACAGGCCCCTGCTCGATCTAGAAGCCGTCGAAGAACGAACGTGCGGCGATGAAACAGAAGGGACTGACGAGTCCGTGATAGCGCGACAGAACTTCATTGGTACCCCCGTCCGTGGCACCACTCGCGACAGCATCCGCCGCTACGATCGTCTTTGCCGTCGAGAACGCGATCTTCACCGCGCCGAACGGATCGTCGTTCGCGGCCGCCGAATCGACGTCGAGCACCGTTACGGGTGCGCCGGTCGTGGACCAATACGACTGCATGAGCTGCGTGTTCATGAAGAACACGGTTGGATCCGCATTGCCGCCGCACAGAAGCATGGGCGCGGTCGGCGTCCAGTTGCGCAAGTCGTTCCGCTTCAGAT
Organism: Steroidobacteraceae bacterium; assembly: GCA_035276085.1. Taxonomy (GTDB): domain Bacteria; phylum Pseudomonadota; class Gammaproteobacteria; order Steroidobacterales; family Steroidobacteraceae; genus DATELY01. The sequence goes on from DATELY010000083.1 coordinate 15,458, forward strand.
CCATGCGCAGCGGATGCTGTGGACTCGCCGCCGGCAGGCCGTCAGTCACGGCAGGAAATGCGCCGTCCGGATTTGCCTGTGCATCGGCGAGATAGCTCAGCCGATACGCATTGGTGAGGAGATGGTCGGGGCCGAAGCCGAGTGCGAACAGCGGTGCGCGCTCAGGCGGCGTGGTTGGCGGAGTGATCGCTGCAAATGCCGGATCGGGCGGCACCTCGCTGAACAGCTGCGTTGCGGGCAGGCGCCCTTGGTTCACCAGCTCGGAGCGCGAGACGTCGCTGGGCAGGAGTGTGTCGATGCCGCTCGCATAGCGTGGCTCGAAGAGGTCCGTCGTCGCCGAGTACACGTTGCCGTAAGACTGCTGATAGCTGTTGACCAACAGCGTGGCGAACACCGGCGCACCCAGGTTCACGTTGCCGTAGAAGATGGCGTCGGCGAATGCTGCTAGCGCGTAGGGACCGGATGACGGCGCTGAGGCAGTCACGGTCATGTTCTGCGCCTGCAGGGCGCGATGCGTTGCCATGGCCACGTGTCCACCTTGCGAGTACCCCGTGATGAACAACTTGGCACTCGCACGCGTGTCGGGCGCGAATGAGGTGGGCAGTGCGCTGCGTGCGGCCGTGAGCGCATCCGTCATGTCGTTCGCCGACTGCTCGGCGTTCAAGTACGGGTGATAGGGCAGGGTCGATGTGTCGTAACCCGCATAGTTCGGCGCGACGACGATGTAGCCATGCGCGGCAAACACCGTCAGGAGCGCTAAGGATTCGCCGTTGTCATCCGTGCTGACCGTCGTCAGATTGAAATTGCGCTCGACCGTCGTGCCATGCGCGTACAGCAGCATGGGGCGCTCACCGCGGCACTCGCTGGCGGTTCCCGCCGGAATCATCAGCGCGCCCGACGCGGTCGTGTCTTCGCCCCTGGCGCCCACGGTGTGGTACTGCAATTGATGCACGTCGACCCGACACAGCGGCGTGCCAGTCAACTGGGCCAGGCGAATGCTCGCCGCATTAGCGCCGAGCGCGGCAATCAAATCGGCTGCGGAAAACGAGGCGACGCGTGTTGGCGGGCTCTGTACGAGTTGACCGCGCAGCGAGCCCTGAGCGCCGCCTGTGCTGCTCTCGCCGTCGTCATTCGAATTGCATCCGCCCAGCGCGAGGCCCAGGCAAGCGATGCAAAACGGAATGAGCGCCTTGTGCCAGGAAGTAGAACGCAACATCACTGTCGCCGAGTTCGTAGATGCTTCTTGAACTCGCTACCGTCGCGGAAGGTTCTACGCAGGCGTTGCTCAACGCTCTCGCATGGGGCTCATCGGCCGACCCTGCCCCTGCATTCGCGAACCGGGTGCGCTGGGGCCGTCGCCGCGCGAGCGTGACGGTGGCGTGTCAGCGCGTTCGACGCGACCTGGCTGAGTGCGCTCGACCGGTGCAGTCACGCGGGGAGCGCTGCGCTCGCGTTGTACCCGTTCGCGCATCATGTCCCCCTGCCCGGAATTCCATGAACGCGCCGGCGTGCCGACGCGCGTGCCGCCATCGCGTTGGCGCCCGCGGTCTTGCTCGCGCGCGATCGCGCGCGTCTGGCGATCGCGCTCGACGCTGTCGATGGCGCTATCGGGGCGCTGAGTGCGCCACGTGCGCTCCCCCGACGGCAGCGGTGAACGCACCGTACCGAGCTCGTGGAGTGCGCGCGGCGCCTGGGTGCTGGTCTCGGCTGTCGTGAGCGCGCGTGTTCGGTTCACCTGATCGCGTTGCGCACGCCATGCGGGTCCACGGAAATCGTCGGTGCGCTTCGGACCATCGTGCGTGCTGCGGTCGATCAGTTGTGCGCGGCTGGGCGGCTCGCCGCGATTGGCTTCGATCGCCCGGCGCTCGGCCTCAAACGGAATGCGGCTCGGCATGCGATAGCGAGGAAATTGTTGGCGCTGTCGGTCGGCGTTGCGCAGCTCGAACTGCGCGGTTCGCGCAGTGCCGCCGAGCACGCTCTCGCGATACGGCGTCAACGCAGGCGGACGGGATTGCCCACGCCAGTTGTTCACATCACGCGCATCGACGCCGAAGCGCGCGCCAGCCAGCGAGCGGCCCGCCAGGAAGCGATCGCGGTCGACCATCGTGATGGCGTTGGGCTCGCGCGCGAACCGAAAGTCGGTGCGACTGCCGTAGCGCGTGTCCAGATTGCGCAAGGCGCCGCGATCGAGCCAGCGCGTGTTGCACTCATTCACCCGACGCACATAGCGCGGAGAATGCCGGTACCCGGGGACGAACACGTCGCGCGGACCCAAGGGGAACCAGCCGATTCGGGTGCCTGCGCCACCGGTCCAGCCGACCAGCGCCGGTGAGTAGACCGGTCGCAGGTGCCGGGGCCCCGGCACCCAGCACCAACGGTTGTGGATCTGCGCCCACCGACCGTAGTGGAAGGGTGCGAAACCCCACCGCGCATCATCGACCCAGGTGTAGCCCCACGGTGCGATCCATACCCAGCGACCGTATCGATAGGGCGCCCAATCGAAGGACACATACAGCGGACGCCAGACGTAGCCGTAGTCACGCTCCTGAATCCATTCGCCGTGCGCATCGAGATCCTCATGACCGATCACTTCCGACGAGACGTAGCGTGACGATTCCTTTTCCTGTTCCTGCAGTTCGCGGTCGCGCGTGACGGCCCACTGTTCGAACGCTGTGCGATCCGCTGCGTCGCGCGACTCCACGACCGGATTTTCCAGTCCGCGCACCACCAACGCTTCGCCTTCGCGCACGACATGACTGTCATCGCCCGCCAGCACCTCGGCCTCACCGTTGCGAGGCGTGACGACGGTCTCGTCGCGTTCGGGATCGACCTCGATGGTGTACTCGCCGGGATGGAGCAGCGTGACCTTGCCGTTGGGTGTTTCGAGCGCGATGGTTTCGCGCTCGCGGAGTTGACGCACGCGCACGGTGGCGACGCCTTCCGTCAGGCTCATCTGCAGCACATCGTCATCGAGCTCGAGAAAGCTGAAACCGGAGTCCGGGCCCACGTGAACGAGTGCCGAGTCCACCTGCAATTCGGCGCGGGCATCGGATGCGAGCGATAGCTTGTCACCCGTCGTCAGGGGACGGTTCAGAACCGCCTCGGCCCACTCCTCGGTACCGGCGGGAGCGACGGAGACCTCACCTTCGGTATAACTCAGACGGGCCACTCGATCGGGCGGATCGACGGAAACGGCGTCCTCGGCGGCGGCGATCTCGACGGCAATAATGCAGAGCAGCAGCGCAATGAAGGCTGCTTTGAGCCAGGCTCGCACTTTGATGTTCGTAGCCGCGTTCATCCCATCCCCTTTAACGGACATGCGCAGTATGCGTTCCCAGGGGTGAACTCGGGGTGAATCAGCATGAGCAATTCCGTTTGCCCGTGCCTACACTCGAACTGCCACCAGCCATTCGTTTACCCGCCCATGCCCCCGTTGTCGGTCCTTGATCTGTCGCCCATCACGGTCGGCTCGGATGCGAGCCACTCGTTCCGCAATACGTTGGAGCTCGCGCGCCTGACCGAGTCGTTGGGCTACCGACGTTTCTGGCTGGCGGAGCACCACGGCATGCCCGGCATCGGCAGCGCCGCCACGGCCGTGATGATTGGCTACGTCGCTGGCGGCACTTCGAGCATCCGCGTCGGCGCAGGCGGCATCATGCTGCCCAACCACGCGCCCATGGTCATCGCCGAGCAGTTCGGCACGCTCGAAGCCCTCTATCCCGGCCGCATCGATCTCGGTCTCGGACGCGCGCCGGGGTCGGATCCCCTGACCGCGCGCGCGTTGCGGCGCAATCTCGATTCCGATCCGGATCAATTTCCCCAGGACGTTCTCGAGCTGATGGCGTACTTCGCGCCACCGGCATCCGGCCAGCGGCTGATCGCCGTGCCGGGCGCGGGGCTCAACGTGCCGATCTGGATTCTCGGGTCCAGCCTGTTCGGCGCGCAGCTCGCGGCCGAGCTGGGGCTGCCGTTCGCATTCGCCGCCCATTTCGCACCGCAGCTGATGCTGCAGGCGATCGATATCTATCGCGAACGGTTCAAACCCTCGAAGGAGTTGGATCGGCCTTATGTGATGTTGGGCGTGAGTGCCGTGGCCGCGGAGTCGGATGCCGAGGCGCAGTACCTGCACAGCTCCATGAAGCAGGTGTTCGTGAGTCTGCGGACAGGTCGGCCGATTCAATTGCCGCCGCCGGTCGAAGGCTACGATGCCTCACTGCCTCCCGATCAGCGCGCGATGCTGGAGCACACACTGATGTACTCGGCGGTGGGATCGAAGGCGACCGTGGCCATCCGGCTGCGTGAGTTCGTCGCGCGCACCGGCGCTGACGAATTGATGATCGTGTCGCAGATCTACGAGCAGGCAAAACGCTTGCGCTCGTACGAGCTCATCGCCGGAATACGCTCGCAGATCGAGTGAGTTCCCTGCCTGGCAGTGCCAGGAAGGGAACAGTGCGGTCATTGCCGCGTCGAGCTTGCCATCCGTCGCTCAAGCGCTCACGGATGTCGTGCCAACACTCACGCATGGTCATGGAGCTCACCTCCGCACTGAGTACTTCGTTGCTGAAGCCGTCACCGCGCGCCAGCAGAGGCGGTTCCGAGCGGAGGTGGTTTCTGATCCGGCGACTGATAAGGAAGCGTCCCTTCCCTTGCGTAGTGAAGCGCAGCGGGGGAAGGACAGGATGGGGGTCTTTATCTATCTTACGGCCGCGACAACTTGAAACGCCCCCACCCTAGCCCTCCCCCGCTTCGCAAGGGAGGGAACAGGAGCCTGCGATGCAGGGAGCGAGTTGGGGAATCACCGCGTGACTCGGTGCTTCCGGCAAATAACGAACGACTACAGCGGCGCCGACGTTCGGCATGTCCACGGCAGGTTGCTCGCGCAGGACGCGCAGGTCGACACAGCAGCTTTGCAGCTGCGGTCCGACGCCGGGAGGTTCATACGTGAAGTAGACGTGCCGCTCATGCGGCAGTCCGATCGGGCGGTTGATCGCAACGACCTTGCCGGTCGTCATCGCTCCGCGTTGGGCCAATTCCAGTTTGAGACTGGACTGTCGGGCGCGCCACCACTGCGTGGAGATCGACACGACCATCACCCCCATCAACAACGTCACTGCTGCAACGATCTCGGCTGGCATACCGGCCCCTTAACAATGTGAGGTGACTTTTGACCAGAGGGAATCCCGCGGGACGCGCGCTACCGCAATCGACCACTTGGGATCGAGGTTGCGCCGGTGTTCCTGAACTGAAAATGAGGCGATCCCCTGCCCAAGCCCGTGCCGCTCGCTTAATCTGCCAGCCGCTCCTCTCTGCGCACCATCCGACATGAGTACAGGTTTCCCGCGCCGCATCGTGTGTCTCACGGAAGAGACGACCGAGACGTTGTATCTGCTGGAGGAGGACTGGCGCATCGTCGGCATCTCCGGCTTCACCGTCCGTCCGCCGCGCGCGCGCAAGGAAAAGCCCAAAGTGTCGGCGTTCACGAGCGCGCATATCGACAAGATCCTGCAGTTGCAGCCCGACCTCGTGCTGGGCTTCTCGGATCTGCAGGCGGACATTGCCGCCGAGCTCATTCGCCATGGGATCGAGGTTCACGTCTTCAACCATCGCAGCGTGGCGCAGATCTTTCGCATGATGCGCATGGTCGGCGGCATGATCGGCTGCGAGGACAAAGCCGCGCGCTTGGAAGAGCGGCTTGCAGCGAACCTCGACCGCATTCGTGAGAGTGCCGCGCACCTGCCGCGTCGGCCGCGCGTGTACTTCGAGGAATGGGACGAGCCGCAGATCAGCGGCATTCAGTGGGTGTCCGAGCTGATCGGGATCGCCGGAGGAATCGATTGTTTCCCCGAGCTCGCGCGCGAGTCGCTCGGCAAGAACCGCATCATTGCCGACGGCGCCGAAGTGCCGCGCCGCGAGCCCGACCTGATACTCGCTTCGTGGTGCGGCAAGCGCGTGCGCCCGGAACGCATCCGCGCTCGCGCGGGCTGGCAGGACGTGCCGGCCGTGCGCACCGGCCACATCTACGAGATCAAGTCACCGATCATCTTGCAGCCAGGACCTGCGGCGCTGACCGAAGGCGTGGAAGCCATCCATGCGCACATACAGCGGTGGGCGAACAACGAGGCCTAGTATGAAAGATGCGGTTGGCGGTTAGCGGTTGGCGGTTGGTCAGAGGCGCTACCGCGCTTTCATCCCGAGGGATGAAAGGGTTCCTCTCTCTGGCCGTAGCCTGTAGCCCGTGGCCCGTAACCCTTTCTTACTAAATCCGACGCAGCATCGATAACAAGAACACGTCGGATGCCGCCCGCTCGCGCTGGCCTGCTCGCTATCGATAGCCTTTCGCTTGCAACGAAAACAGATGCGCGTAGTGACCATTCAACCGCATCAGCGCATCGTGTGAACCGTGCTCGACGATGCGTCCCGACTGAATCACGGCGATTTGATCGGCCATTCTGACAGTCGAGAAGCGATGCGAGATCAGGATGGCGATGCGGCCACGCGTGAGCTTGCGAAAGTGCTCGAAGATGGTTGCTTCCGCCTGCGCATCCATCGCCGCAGTGGGCTCGTCGAGCACGAGAATGTCGGCCCGCGTGCGCATGAAGGCACGGGAGAGCGCAATCTTCTGCCACTGACCGCCCGACAGCTCGCGGCCATCCTTGAACCACTTGCCGAGCTGTGTCTGAAAGCCACGCGGCAAGTCATCGATGATGGGCAGCGCCATGCCTTGTTCGGCCGCTTCGTGCCAACGAGGTTCTTCCGAAAAATGACGCACGTCGCCCGCACCGATGTTCTCGCCGACCAGGAGCTGATAGCGCGCGAAGTCCTGGAAGATGACGCCCACGCGCTCGCGCAGCGCGTCTGCATCCCAGTCCTCGAGATCCACGCCATCGAGCGTGATGCGTCCACTCGTCGGTTCGTACAAGCGAGTGAGCAGCTTGATGAGCGTCGTCTTGCCGGAACCGTTCTCGCCGACGAGCGCAAGCGATTCGCCGGGACGGATCTGCAGCGTCACATCCACGAGCACCGGCTCGCTCGCACCCGGATACGCGAAGCTGACGTTCTCGAAGCGCACGCCCTCTTCTGGATGAGGCCCATGCACCAGTCGGCCTGCTTTCTGCGCAACGGGCGTTTCCAGATACTCGTACAGGGTCGAGAGGTACAGATTGTCCTCGTACATGCCGCCGATCGCACCCAGGCTCGCGGCAACCGCGCTCTGTCCCTGGCGGAAGAGCATCATGTACATCGTCATCTGCCCGAGCGTGATGCGCGCGGCGAGGGTGGACAGCGCAATCCATGCGTACGCGCCGTACAGCACGAGCGTGCCGATCAGGCCCAAGCCGAATCCCCAGCTGTCGCGCCGGATGGTGAGATTGCGATCTTCGCGATACAGCCGCGCGAAGATGTCGCGGTAGCGCTGCAGGAACAGATTACCCAATCCGAACAGCTTCACTTCCTTGACGTGATCCTCGCGCGCAAGCACCGTCTCCAGATACATCTGCATGCGCGATTCGGGCGCGCGCCAGCGGAACAAGCGGAAGGCGTCGCCCGAGAACTTCGCTTCGGCCAGGAATGAGGGCAGGCCCGCGAGCAGGAGCAGCAGAACCGCCAGCGGCGAGAAATGAACGAGCAGCGTGAGATAGCTGGCGAGTGATACGGCATTCTGCGCGAGACCGAACGTGCGCATCACGAGCGACAGCGGTCGACTCGATGCTTCACGTCGCGCGCGCGTCAGCTTGTCGTAGAACTCCGAATCCTCGAAGTGTTGCAGCTCGAGCGTGAGCGCCTTCTCCAGGATCATCACGTTCACGCGTTGGCCCAGCTGTGCGCGCAGCAACGACTGTGAGAGCGAGATGCCGCGTTGCGCCCCTGCGAGCACGACGACCAGCGCTGCCTCGGCGGCAACGAACCACAGCACGCGGCTACGTTCCGCGTCAGCGTGCCCGATCGCCTGCACGACGCTATCGACGATGAGGGCGCCCACATACGCCATGCCCGCGGGCACGAGACCGGCGATGAGCGTCAGCACCGCAAGCGCGATGCTCAGTCCGCGATTGGTCGTCCAGACCAGCGCCAGCGCGCGCCCGCTGTAGCGAAAGACGCCACGCAACCCGCCACGCCAGTTGGATTGATCGGTTGTGGCGGCGGAGTGGTGAGGAGCGCGGGCTAGCACGAGTGGGTCTGTGTCCGAAGCATGAGGGCCAATGTGGGGGCCGGAGGCCCGGGCCGCAACTATCCCGCAAGGTGCTTTCCCTCTGCATCTGTGAAGCGCGGCACGGATTGGCTCGCAGCCTCAGGGTTTTCCTACTTCAAAAGCTCAGGGCTTGCCGCTATATGACTCGACATGGGCGACCCGCACGACAAGAAGTCCGATTCCCCACCGCCTGCGCCGGACGACGGCAAGCGCAGCAGCGGTCGCGTGGCATTCGACTCGCGCGGCAATTCGGTGTGGGAGTGGCAGGTTCAGACCGGCGTGTATACGCGGGATGTGAACACCGAAAGCGTGCGCAAACTCGATCTGGATGATCTGGCTCTCGAGGACACAGCCGCCGTGCGGGCGTTGGGAGACGAGCCTGCCCAGTCAGTACGCGAATCCGCGACCCCGAAGCAGCCGCAACTCGACCTTCAGAAACGCAGTGGCTTCAATCCGTACGACAACTCGCCGGGTGCAGGCACCAATCTGAATAGCCGCGATCCCTACGACAATGCGCGACTGAGGGGCGAGGCGCTGGACGCGAAGCGGTCGCAACCGGACGCGCGTTCACAGAAGCCCGGAGCGCGCAAACCCGTGACGTTTGCGAAGCAGCCGCCGACGGAGCTGAAGAAGCTCAGCGGGTGGATGAAGTTGAAGCGGGTGTTGATGCGGAAACGTGGTTAGGATTCCAGCGAGAACGTCGAAGTTCGCGTCCCTTCCCCTGCGACAGCGGGGGCCGCTCCTGCGCATCCATGCGCCCGCGCCATTCGTGCATCCCTGCACATCAGAAGGACAGGATGGGGGTGCTCATCGAGCGGTGTGCTCTCACCAACGACCCCCACCCTGTCCCTCCCCCGCTGTCGCAAGGGAGGGGACGCACTCATCGGCATCATCCGTAGAACAGCAGGGGAGCGGCCATGTCCATCCGCATCGTCCGCCTGGGCAGCTCGCGTCGCACCGACGAAGGCGTCCGCATCGGCACCGTGCGCCGACCGCCGCGTGGTGTGCCCAAGAGCGACTATGCGCGCCGTGACTTCTACGATGTCTGGCTCCCCAATCTCGCACCGAGCGAAGCGTTGTTGAAGCGCTGGCGTGGCGCTACGGACGAGCGCGATTGGAAACAATTCGCGCGTGCCTATGGCAAGGAGATGTCTTCCCCCGACGCCGCGCGGGTGCTCGACACGCTCGCGGCGCTGTCACATCACTCGAACTTCTCTGTGGGTTGCTATTGCCTGGACGAATCGCGTTGTCATCGCTCGCTGCTGCGTACGCTGCTCGAGCGGCGTGGCGCCGCCATGCACCTTGCCGATTGACGGAGCAGGGTGCCCTGAACCGCGGCCATCAGTCCTTGCGTTCGAATCGTTCCCGCAGTCGGATCAGGTCTTCAGGCGTGTCGAGGTCGAACGCCGCGTTTGGCATCGGCACATGTACCAAGCGCGTCATGTTCCGCTGCAGAATCGCTCTCGCGCCTTGATCGCCGCGCAGTTGCGACAGCTCGCTGAAGCACCAGCTTGGAAATATGGCCGGCACGCCGACCCGCCCCTCATACACGCTCGCAGCGATGGTGCTGCTTTCGCCTTTCCATGCGGACACGAGCCGTCGTAGATCATCGGCGGTCACCGCCACCTGATCGCCCAATACGATCATCACAGCCTCGCATCCGGGCGGCACGGCCGCCATGCCGCGTCGAATGGATGACGCCATGCCCTCCTCCCACTCGCGGTTGATGACGACCGACGCCGGCGAATGCACCAGCATGTGCGTGAGATCGCGCGCATGCGCGCCCAGAATCACTGTCACCGCATGGCCGGCAATCGACACGGCATTGGCTACGACGGCATGCAAAGCCGGCCGGCCGCCGACACGCACCAACTGCTTCGGCTCGCCAAGACGGGTCGAGGCACCGGCCGCCAACACCAATACATGTACCTGGCTATTCATCGCGTGGCTCACAGTCTGGTGGCCTGCAACAACTGATTGTGGACTGTCTGAGTGAGCGGCCGGCTGGCGAGCTGGCTTGTGGGCCAGAAGGTTTCGCCAGGGGCTTCCGGCCAGCCGACCAGCAAGCCAGCACGCGCAAGCCTCGGTATCGAATCAGTTGTTGCAGGCCACTAGTGCCTGCATCTTAGCCGGAAGCGTGCGCGGCAGCGCTCATCGTGGCGGGATTCTCCGGCGTAGAATGTCTCGCGCTGACACTTCGAGGAACACCGTCTTGGCCGTTCGTCCGGTTCTGAAAATGGGTGACCCCTTGTTGCTGCAGCAAGCGCAGCCCGTGCAGGCATTCGGCACGCCCGAGCTCGATGCGCTGTTGGTCGACATGCACGACACGATGGAATCGTTGAATGGCGCCGGCCTAGCCGCGCCGCAGATCGGCGTCTCGCTGCAAGTGGTCGTCTTCGGTATCACGCACAACCCACGCTATCCGGAAGCCGAGGCGGTGCCGTACACCGTGCTCATCAATCCCGTACTCGAGCCCGTGTCGCAGGAGCTGGAAGAAGGTTGGGAGGGTTGCCTCTCGGTTCCGGGCATGCGCGGACTCGTCCCGCGCTACAAGCACCTGCGCTACCGCGGCTTCGATCAACGCGGTAATGCCATCGATCGCACGGTCAGCGACTTCCACGCGCGCGTCGTGCAGCACGAGGTCGATCACTTGCTCGGCATCCTGTACCCGATGCGCATCGCCGACTTACGCAATTTCGGGTTCAGCGAGGTGCTGTTCCCCGGTGAAGTGCTGGTGGATGACTGACGTGCCTCGCCTCGAGGGGCACTCGTTGGTGTCCCGAACGGAATCAGTGAGTGTGCTTTGGGGGATTTGGCAACGCACTGACTCCGCCCGGGCGCTGAACTAGTGGCGTGTAACAGCTGATTCGATACCGAGGCTTGCACGTGCTGGCTTGCTGGTCGGCTGGCCAACAAGCCAGCTCGCCAGCCGGCCGCTCACCCTGACAGTCCACAATCAGTTGTTGCAGGCCACTAGAAGTCGACCTTGAAGCTCGCGCCGTACGCGCGCGGCTCTCCCGAATACAGCGAGTACGTCAGGAACTGACTCGCGCCTTGCAACCCACCCGTCACGTAACGCTTGTCGGTGAGATTGCGGCTCCACAGCGAGAGCTCCCACGCACTGTTGGTCAGCCTGCCGCCGAGGCCCACACGTGCATTGAGTACGCCGTAAGCATCGATCTGCGCGAATTCGGAATTGTCTGGCGTACCGAAGAACGACGAGCGCCAGGCGTAGTCGGTCTGCGCGCGCACGTCGTAGTTGCCCACGCTGCGCTCGTAAGTAACGCTCGGGTTCACGATGTACTTCGGCGCACCCACGATCTGCTCGCCACCCAGGTCGCAGACGGTCAAACCGCGCACGGTGTCCTCCGCGCCGCAGGGGGCGTTCTTGTAGTCGCGATACTTCGCGTCGTTGTACGACGCATTCAGCGCGAGTGTGAGCCCATCGATCGGCACGGCGGTGATCTCGGTCTCCACGCCGCGTGAACGCACCTTGCCGATGTTCGACAACACCTGCTGGTAGGTTCCGGTGACGGCAGACAGCTCGAGGCCCGTGGCCTGATAGTTCGTTACGTCGGTCCAGTAGAGATTCGCATTCACCTGCAAGCGGCGATCGAGCAACGTCGACTTGAACCCGATCTCGAAGTCGGTGGCCTTCTCCGGCTCGATGTACAGCGACTTCGCCGTCAGTCCCGGCTTCGGCACGTCGGGATTGATGCCGCCCGACTTCGCGCCTTTCGAGGCAGACGCGTACCACAGCAGCGCATCGTTCTGCTGGAACGCCGTGCTCAACAGGAACGACGGATTGTTGTCGCTGCGCTCGAGCTTGCCCGACTCGTAGAACGGGAGCGCCGTAGCGATGCCTGGACCGCCGCCGATCGGCGCATTGCGACGCACGGCCGTCGACTTGTCCTCCAGGGTTTCGCGCACCCCGCCCGTGAAGCTCCAGCGATCGCTGGCATGCCAAGTCGCCTGTCCGAAGAGCGAATAGCTGTTGGTGAACAGCTGCTGGTCCAGTGTCGAGGTCGCATTATTCAAGAAGGCGCGACCCAGATACGCGCCGGCGTCGGGTCCGTAGTACTGGTACAGCTGATTGCTTTGATACTGATAGAAGTAATACAGGCCCGCGACGTAATCGACAGCGCCGCCAGTGGGCGATGCAATGCGCACCTCCTGACTCCACTGCTCGTCGTCCACGTGCTGACCCGCATTGATGATGGCGTTGAGGTTCGTCGAATCGCCATCGTTCGTCGGCAGGAACCACCAGCTGCGATAGGCGGTGATCGACGTGAGCTTGTGACCGCCGGCGAACTCGTAATTCGCTTCGATGGAGCCGCCGCCCTGCCGCACGTCCATGTGCTGACGTGCATTCAAGATGCTGGTTCGATGGTCTGGATCCAGCACCAGCGGGATACCGAGCGCCGCATAACGTGCCTTTACCAATGCGCCATCATTAGGTCCGAGACTGTAGAGCGGGCTGGTGCTCGCGTCGGAGTGCTCCTCGGCATAGTCGCCGATCACGCGCACGGACAGCGCTTCGGTCGGCGTGTACAGCAACTGGCCGCGGAAACCTTTGCGATCCGAGCCGTTCAAATCGCGGCCGTCGATGATGTTGTGGACGAAACCGTCCTTGGACGTCTGCACCGCAGACAAGCGGCCGGCCAGCACGTTGTCGATGATCGGTCCCGAGATCGCGCCGCGCAGCTGATAGTAGTCGCGGTTGCCGAACGAGGACTCGACCTGCGCTTCGGGTTGGAACGTGGGTTGGCGCGTCGTGACGTTGAGCACGCCGGCGGTCGTGTTCTTGCCGAACAGCGTGCCTTGCGGTCCACGCAGCAACGCCACCTGATCGATATCGATCAGATCCAGATTCGCCATGCCCGGCCGGCCGAGATACACGTTGTCGAGATACACACCGACGCTGGCTTCCAGCGCGTCATTCGCAGGGTTGTTGCCGAGTCCGCGCACGGCGACGCTCGTCTGGCGCGGATTGCCGAAGAGTACGTTCGTGCTCGGCAGGCTGCGATTCAAGTCTTCGAGTCGGAAGTCGCCCGCGCTCTCGAGACTCGCGCCCGACAACGTCGCGATCGGGATCGGCACATCCTGCGCGCTCTCCTCGCGACGTCGCGCAGTCACCGTGACCGACTCGATGCCGGAGTACTCTCTGGACCCTGGCTCTGCGCTCGCCAGCAGAATCGCAGCTTCGTCCGCGGTAGCCGCAACTGACGCTGAAGCGTCCTGTGCAGCGGCTGCGTTCGACAACATCAGCACGGCAAGGCCAGTGCCCGACACACTCAAGGCGGTCTTGACCGCCTTCGATAACGCGCTCATACAACTCCCCATCGATGAATTCTTGCTGGGGAAAAGAGTAGGAGCCGGGCGGTTACAAAGTCTCTTCGAGCGCGGTAACAAGGAAGTCGCAAAGCATCCGCTCGACGTGCCTGCGAGCGGTCTCGAGACGGGCAGCAGTAGCGTGAATGGCTACGGCGCTGCGATTCGAAGCAGAACGAGCCGGTAACAGCGGCATGAGCAGATAGCGAGAAAGCCTAATGCCGCAGGCTCGATCTGGAGCGGCGGCGTAAGCCGATTCGACGGCCGTGCTGGCGACGCGCGATCGGCAACAGGCAGGTACGCAGCTCGCGCTGCGGCGGCGACGATACCGGCGCCTCTGCCGCGCTTGTCATGCACCACACCGTCCACGGAGAATCCGCGACCTGAAACAACTCTGTCGCTGTAGGCAATGAAAGCACGCATCAAGTGGATCCAGGACGTGATGTTCCTGGGCGAATCCGGGTCGGGTCACGCGGTCGTCATGGACGGTGCGCCGGACGCCGGGGGACGCAACATGGGCTTTCGCCCGATGGAGATGTTGCTGCTTGGACTCGGCGGCTGCTCCGCCTTCGATGTGCTCACGATTCTCAAGCGCGGCCGCGAGCAGGTGAGCGACTGCACTGTCGACATCGATGCCGAACGCGCAACCACCGACCCGAAAGTGTTCACCCGCATTGCGCTCACCTATCGCATCGTGGGCCGCAAGCTCGATCGTCACAAAGCGGAGCGCGCGGTCAAGCTGTCCGCAGAAAAGTACTGTTCAGCGAGCGCCATTCTCGGTAAGACGGCTGAGCTGATTCACACCGTCGAGCTCGTCGAGGAGGAGATTCCATGAAGCGCAGCGCATCGGCCGTCTGGAACGGCAGTATCAAAGAGGGCAGCGGCACCATCTCCACCGAGAGCGGCGCACTGCGCAAGACGGCGTACTCGTTCGCCACGCGGTTCGAGGAAAGTCCGGGCACGAATCCCGAAGAGCTCATTGCGGCGGCGCACGCCGGATGTTTTTCGATGGCATTGTCCGGCCAGCTCACGGGAGCAGGGCTCGTGCCTCAGAGCATCGAAACGGCGGCTACGGTCACATTGCTGAAGACGGATGCTGGATTCACCGTCACGGCCGTACACCTCGAGGTGAGCGCACGCGTGCCCGGCGCGACTGAAGAGGCCTTCAAGAACGCCGCGAGTGCGGCGAAGACCGGTTGCCCCATCTCGCGCTTGCTGAAAGCGGAAATCACAATGAACGCGAAACTCGCGCAGTGATGTCGGGCGATCGCCGGCCCCCAGTAGCTGCAGCGTGTAACGGAATTTTTTTTGCGTGCATCGGAACCCGCCTCTGCCACCATGCGTCGCTTCATCGGAAGACGCAAAGTTATCGACGCAATGGTGATCTGAGCCGTGTGCTCAACGTTGTCAACGGTCGGAACGGAGCTCTTCCACGCGCAAGCCAGTAACCAGCGCAAACCGCCTCAACACGTTAAACCTCGTTGAGGTCTCCCACGGAGTCAAAGGTATCTGGCAGAAGCCCCGCCAGCCGACGGGGCTTCACTATTTTGGGCGATCGATTTCCGCCACCGAGACCTCGCCCACAATTCATCACAATCCTGCTATCCCATCCCCACAGTCGCGAACTATCGTCATCCTCAAAGCAATTCCTGTCGGAGGATGGAATGTCGACTGCCCGGGCACTGCTTCTGTTTACGCTGACAGCGACAGTCACCTCTGCCGGCGCCAACACGCTGGCGGATCACTTCAGCCGCATCGAGCTGCAGCGCGTGGATGACAAGCCCAATGTGGCCGCGCTCGTGTTCGACGAAGGTAGCGATACCGCGCGCGTCGATTTCGGCCTGGGAGGCACGTACGCCGATGAAGACTGGTACGCGGTGCCTTCGGAGGATCTGGAGCTCGTGCTCACCCGCAAGCGCAGCGACGTGGAGTACATCGTCGAGGAGCGTTTGGTGACGTATCTCAATCTCTCCGGCGAAGGGCCGCACGTGAGCATCAATGTGGAGTCGACAACCGACTGGGCCGAGCTCACCCCCCTGTCTTCAGGGCGCTATCAGCTCCGCAGCACCGAACCCGCGTCGCTCGATCTCACACCCGGGCAGATCGTCGAAGTCGTGCGCCGTCAGCAACCCGACTGGCTCGACTACGCCAGACAGTGCACCGGTGCGAACGGCGGTCCGTGCTACACCGTGACCGATCAGGAGTTTCGCATCTCCATCCGTCGTGGACCTGAGCGCGAAGTGATCGGCACCTTTCGCATCTACCAGCCGAACGGGTGCTGAGATAGTAAGAAGGAAGCGGTTAGCGGTTAGCGGTTGGTTAGAGGCGCTACCGCGCTTTCATCCCTTCAGGGTCGTGCGCAGCGCGAGCAGGTTCGTCCGCTCGCGCTGCCATCGCGGCTCAGTCCGCCGCGATCGCGGCAACCCGCGTGTCGGCTTGTCCCTCGTGCAGAGCACTCAGCAACGGTGAGCTCACGCGTTCGACCGCGTTCTCCACCGCGCCGCGCACGCACGCGCGCTGCTTCATCTGCGCAGCGATCGAGCGCTCCTCGATATCCGGACACACCGCCTTCGCTGCCGCACGGATGCGTCCATACAGCACTCTCGCATCGGCTTCGTGGGAGAGATTGAGATCGCCATAGCGCACTGCACGCTGCAGCGGTCGGGTGGCATCGTCGGCCGATGCCGTGAACGATCCAAGCGCCAGAACGCCAATGGCGACCGTGTGTAGCGCTGCCGAGGTGAACGTGTTCATGACTGCCCCATCTGTTGTTGATTCGAGGCAGCATGCTGCGCGCACGCGATCGGTGTGAGCGCACGCTTCGCTGAAGCTTGCTTCAGCTTTGCTGAAACAATTCGTGACTTAAGACCGTTGCAGTCCGCGCGACGTCGCTCATGCGCTCGGCGGATGCGGAAATGCCCTGGCTTTCTGCTGCATCCACTCGCGCAGGGCCGTCACTTTGTCCGATGTGGCATAGGCTTTCGGGCACACGAAGTAGTAGCCGCGACTCGACCGCGTGACGAGCCCGCTGGCGACGACAAGGTGACCGCCTGCCACTTCATCCGCGGCGAGACTCCAACGTGCCAACGCAAAGCCTTGCCCCGCCGCCGCGGCGCGAATGGCGCTCGCCGAATCATCCATGCTCGACCCTTTGACGCGACTGTCCGGCGTTGCGCCTTCGGGCCATTCGCTCCAGGGTTCGCTCGAGACCTGGATGAGCGGCACGCGCTCGAGCTGATTCCGCGCAGTGAGCGCGCCGAATCGCCGCAGCAGCGCAGGCGAGCACACGGGCACGAGCCATTCGTCGAGGAGCTTCTCGACATGCAGATGCGGCCAGTCGCCCAGACCGAAGCGCACGACCGCTTGCACGTCCTCGCGCAGGAAGTCGGTGAGCGCGCGCGAGGTTTCGATGCGCAACTCGATACCCGGATGGCGCGCGTGAAAATCCGGCAGGCGCGGCAGGAGCCATTGCTGCAGGAATGAAGGCAGCACGTTGATGCAGATGTGCCCCTCGCGCCGATCGGCACGCATCGCATCGAGCGCCAGCTCGAGGTCTTCGAGCGCGCGGCGTACCTTCGGTAGCAGCGACTGCGCATCGCCAGTGAGCTCGACTTGCCGGCCGTTGCGACGGAAGAGTGGCACACCCAGATACTCTTCGAGCGCACGGATCTGCATGCTGACGGCAGCGGTCGAAACGCCGAGCGCATCGCCCGCGCGACTGAAGTTCAAATGCTCGGCGCTCGCAACGAACACGCGCAAGCTGGCGAGCGGCAAGCGACGCAGTGTGTCGCCCTTGCGCCGTGCAACCGTTTTCTCTCCACCCTTTGCGGGCGTTTTCAGCATGACCCTGTGTGCATGGCAATTGATTCGTGCACCGAGCTTATCCCACGGTCCCGTGGCGTGCGATTGGCCGATGGACCATCGGCCGCAGGAGGGTTGTTGCAGCCCATCAATAGCCATCCCCTATCCATTCCATCGGATCTATCCGTTGGCTGAATGAAGCCGCCGCAGGTCAGGATGGCGCCGTCCTTCAACCAATCTCTGGAGCACGGCGATGTCCGACAAACCACTGACCAACAACTTCGGTGCACCCGTACCCGACAATGAGCATTCGTTGTCGGCCGGCGAGCGCGGTCCGCTGCTGTTGCAGGACCATTTTCTGATCGAGAAGCTCGCCCACTTCGACCGCGAGCGGATTCCAGAGCGCGTGGTCCATGCGAAGGGAGCCGGTGCGTTCGGCTATTTCGAAGCCAGCTCAGACATGTCGCGCTACACGCGCGCACATCTGTTCGGCGAAGTCGGCCGCAAGACGCCGGTGCTCGTACGCTTCTCCACCGTCGGCGGTGAGAAGGGCTCTGCCGACGCCGATCGCGATCCGCGCGGCTTCGCGATCAAGTTCTACACCGAGGAAGGCAATTACGATCTCGTCGGCAACAACACGCCGGTGTTCTTCATCCGCGACCCGTTCAAGTTCCCGGACATGGTGCATACGCACAAGCGCAATCCGCAGACGAATCTGAAGGATCCGAATGCGTTCTGGGACTTCTTTTCGCACTCGCCCGAATCCACGCACATGGTGACGGTGTTGTTTTCGGATCGTGGCATCCCGCGTTCCTATCGCCATATGCACGGCTTCGGCAGCCACACGTTCAAGTGGGTCAACGCGCAGGGCGAGGCGTACTGGGTGAAGTATCACTTCAAGACCCAGGCCGGCATTCAGAACCTGACGGCTGCGGAGGCGGCAGAGATCTCCGGCCGCGATCCCGACCATGCGACGCGCGACCTGTTCGAGCACATCAAGCAGGGCGGGCGTGCAGTATGGAAGGCGTACGTGCAGATCATGCCGCTCGCCGCCGCGGACACCTATCGCTACGACCCCTTCGACGTTACGAAGGTGTGGCGCTACAAGGATTACCCGTTGATCCCCATCGGTCAGCTCGTGCTGGACCGCAACCCCGACAACTTCTTCGCGGAGATGGAGCAGGCCGCGTTCAGCCCTTCGACGCTGGTACCGGGCATCGAGCCGTCGCCCGACAAGTTGCTGCAAGGCCGGTTGTTCTCGTACCCGGATACGCAGCGTCATCGGTTGGGCACGAACTACGCACTGATCCCGGTGAATTGTCCGTACGCGCGCAAGGCGACGAACTATCAACGCGACGGCCTCATGCGTGTCGATGGCAACGGCGGCAGCGCACCGAACTATTCACCGAACAGCGCGCATGGCCCGGTGGCCGATCCGCGAGCTGCGGAGCAGCCCATTCCTCTGCACGGCACCAGCGGCCGCACGGAGTACAACCAGGTGCAGCGCGCCGATGATTTCGAACAGGCGGGACTGCTGTATCGCGTGATGCCCGAAGAGGAACGCGCACGTCTGATTGCCAACATCGCAGGCCATCTGGGACAGGCTCAGCGTGACGTTCAGCGACGCCAGGTACAGCACTTCCTCGAGGCTGATATCGAGTACGGGCAGCGGGTGATTCGAGCACTGGGCATCGAAGTCACCGAGCGGGCAACGGCCTGAGTTGTGACGCGGGCGGGATGGAGCGAGACCCTGGGATGGCGTGAGGGCGTCATGGCGGGATGGCGTCAAGCGCGTGATTTCTGACACCATTACGCCATTACGCCATTGCGCCATTCCCTAACGTTCACGCATTACTACTGGCATCGAATCAACAGGGAGATCACCATGAGCGTCTATGACTTCGAAGCCAAGACCATCGACGGCAAGCAGCAGAAGCTCGACACGTTCAAAGGCAAGGCGCTGCTCGTCGTCAATGTCGCGAGCAAATGCGGCTTCACGCCGCAATACAAAGGACTGGAAGAGATCTACCGCAAGTACAAGAGCCGCGGCTTCGAGATCCTCGGCTTTCCTTGCGATCAGTTCGGTCATCAAGAACCGGGCGATGAAGCGGAGATCAAGAATTTCTGCTCGACCCGATACGACGTCAGCTTCCCGATGTTCGCCAAGATCGAGGTGAACGGCGACCAGGCGCATCCGCTGTACCAGTACCTGAAGCACGAGAAGCCCGGCGTGCTGGGGACGGAGAAGATCAAGTGGAATTTCACCAAGTTCCTGGTCGACAAGGCGGGGCAGGTGACGGAGCGGTATGCGCCGACGGATACGCCGGCGACGATCGCGAAGGATTTGGAGAAGGTGCTGGCATAACGGCTCACGGGCCACGGCTGACGGCCAGAGGCCGTCAGCCGTTACCCGCTAGCCACCCGGCACCCACGACGTCCCCGCCAGCGGCACGCGCGCCATCGCCGCCGCCTCCACCGTGAGCGCAACCAGGTCCTCGCGCTCCAGATGATGCACATCCTGCTTCCCACACGCGCGCGCGATCGTGGTCAGCTCCATGTTCAACGTCTTGAGATAGTTGCGCACGCGCCGCGCGCCGACGTCCGGCTGCAGTCGCTGCTCCAGCACCGCGTCCTGGGTGGTCACACCGACCGGACATCGGCCCGTGTGGCAGTGGTGGCAATAGCCCGGCGCTGTGCCCAGCGCGCGATAGTCGGCGACTGCGGAATGGTGCTTTCCATCCTTCACGTAGGAATCACTGTTGCAGCCCAGAGCTACGAGGATGCCCTGCCCGATCGATACGGCATCGGCGCCCATTGCCAGCGCCTTGGCGACGTCGGCTCCGGTACGAATGCCACCTGAGATCACGAGCTGCACCGTGCCGCGCATGTTCAGGTCCTCGAGCGCATCGACGGCCTGGCGCAGTGCTGCCAGTGTGGGAATGCCGACGTGCTCGATGAATACGCTTTGCGTGGCCGCAGTGCCGCCCTGCATGCCGTCGACCACGACGACATCCGCACCGGCATGCACCGCCAGCTTCACGTCGTTGAACACACGCGTGGCGCCGACCTTCACGTAGATCGGTTTGCGCCAATCGGTGATCTCGCGCAGCTCGCGAATCTTGATCGCCAGATCGTCCGGCCCGGTCCAGTCCGGGTGGCGACAGGCGGAGCGTTGATCGACGCCTTCGGGCAGGGTACGCATCGCCGCGACACGCGGATTCACTTTCTGTCCCAGCAACATGCCGCCACCACCGGGCTTCGCGCCCTGACCGATGACGATCTCGATGGCATCCGCGCGGCGCACGTCGTCCGGATCGAAGCCATAGCGCGACGGCAGGCACTGGTACACGAGTGTCTTGGACGAATTGCGCTCTTCGGGTGTCATGCCGCCATCGCCCGTTGTGGTCGACGTACCCAGCTCGGTGGCCGCTCTGCCCAATGCCTCTTTCACGTTTGCGGACAATGCACCGAAGCTCATGCCCGCAATCGTGATGGGAATGGCCAGCTCGACCGGATTGCTCGAGTAGCGCGTGCCGAGCAGCGTGCGAGTGCTGCACTTCTCGCGATAGCCTTCGAGCGGATAGCGCGACAGCGAGGCACCGAGGAATACGAGATCGTCGAAGTGCGGCACGGCGCGCTTGGCTCCCAGGCCGCGAATCTCATACAGGCCCGTGGCCGCAGCACGATGCACGTAGTCGATCGTCTTGCGATCCAGGGTCCACGACTCTTCGCGCGACGAAGGCTCCGACGCTGCTGCGTGCAGCTGCGAACTCTCAATAGGCTTGGTTGGCATCGGCGTTCCAGTGGTACAGCCTGCGGGCCGAGGCAATGCGGCGAAATTCCTGGGGCTCATGGTCGAAGCCGGCGAGTTGGAGGAGGCTCGCCACCGCCTCGAAGTCGGATTCCCGCATGGGCTCGAACTGCGCATCCGCACCCAGCGAGCGCACTTCACCGCGTATGTAGATCACGGCTTCATATAGCGAGTCGCCGAGGCCCTCACCCGCATCACCGCAGATCAACAGCCGACCGGCCTGCGCCATGAAGGCGGAAAAATCGCCGACACGGCCGCCAACGATGACGTCGGCGCCCTTCAACGAAATCGCGCAACGCAACGACGCATCGCCTTCGATGATCAGCGTGCCGCCGCGAGCCGACGCCGCCGCACTCGTCGACGCAAACCCGCAGATGCGCACGACACCGGACATCATGTTCTCCGCGGCGCCCGGTCCGGCATTGCCACGCACGGTCACGTGCGCGTGCTTGTTCATGCCGGCAACGTAGTAGCCCGCGTGCCCTTCGACCTCGACATCGACGGGAAATGTGAGCCCACACGCGATAGCGTGCGCACCATCTGGATTCAGGACATGCACGCGTTGAATCCCCGCATCTGCGGCGTCTGTGTGCAGATAGCGATTCAGCTCGCGCAACGACGTCGTCTGCAGATCGATGGTGACTGCCGCCAGCGGCGGAGAATCGACGCGGACGGGTTGCGGACTCAGATGTGCCATGTGTAGATCTCCTTTGGCTGCGGCTCGAACAAGCGCGCGGTGCGCACGCCAGGCAAGTGCGCGAGAGAGCGGAACTCCGAGGCGATGGCGACATACTCCTCCGTCTCCGCGACGATGGCCGGCTTGCACGCGAAGGCATCGCGCACGATCGCAAGCTCCGTGTCCGTACCCATCAGAAAGGTATAGAACCCGTCGAGGGCCTCGAAGCCCCGGTGGATTGCGGTGGCGAGATCGTCGCCCTCACGCAGGCGCCATTCGAGAAAGCGGCACGCCGCCTCGGTGTCGTTGTCCGTTTCGAATCGAATGCCGAGCGGCTCGAGCATGCGCCGCACCATGTACGGGTTCGACAGCGAGCCGTTGTGCACGAGACAGAAATCGCGACCTGCGGTGAACGGATGCGCATGGGCTGGCGTGACGGCGGACTCGGTTGCCATGCGCGTATGCGCCACGACATGCGTGCCGCGCAGATCACGAAAGCCGTAGCGCTCCGCCACTGTCGCAGGCGCGCCCGTTTCCTTGTACAGATCGATGGAATGACCGACGGACAGCACGTTCAAGTGGGGCCAACGGGAGTTGAGGAGCTGCGTCATTGCCTCCGGATCGGCGCTCGTCGTCAGCACGGCGTGATTGGCAACGACTCGCAGCGAGTGATCTCCAGGCCATGACGCCGTCAGCTCCTTCAGCAACTGATCCCAATCGATCGTCGCGGTGCCCGCGTATAAGCTGAGCTTGAAGCGATCCGCCGTCGTCGGCTGCGTGAAGACAGCCAACCCCGCCGAGTCCGGCCCACGATCCGTCATGCCGATGAGCATGGGCACCGCAAACTCGCCCAGGCGCTCGCGCCATTCGGGTTTCTTGATGAGTAGTCCAACGATTCCACACATATAGACCTCAGCCCGACGGGCGACAGGCTACGGGCAACGGCCAGAACGTTTCTCTGGCTGTAGCCCGTTGACCGTTACCCGTTGCCTAGAAAAACTCCAAGTACCGCTTGCTCTCCCAATCCGACACATGCCGTGAGTACTCCACCCACTCCATGCGCTTGAGCTCGATGAACTCTTTGGAGAGATCGTCCCCGAGCGCTGCGCACACGACTTCATCGCGCTCGAGCTCGCCGATCGCCTCGTGCAGGCTCTGCGGCAACAGTCGAATGCCGCTCGCCTTCAGTTGCGCGCTCGACATCTCATAAAGATTGCTGTTGTTCGGCTTGCCCGGGTCGAGCTTGCGTTCGATGCCATCCATGCCGGCGGCCACGATGGCCGCGGTGGCGAGATAAGGATTCACACCGGAATCCGGCAGGCGAAATTCGAGTCGTCCTCCGGGTATGCGCACGCATGCCGTGCGATTGTTGTCGCCGTAAGCGACATAGGCGGGTGCCCATGTCGCACCTGACAAGGCGCGTCCTACGACGAGACGCTTGTACGAATTCACCGTGGGAGCGCATACGGCGGCCAACGCGCGCGCATGCGCCAGCACGCCACCGAGAAAGTGATACGCGAGCGGCGACAGCTTCAACCCGTTCGCATCCTGTGCGTCGTAAAACAGATTCTTCGTACGCTCATCGCCCATCGAGAGATGGAAGTGGGCACCGCTGCCCGTGCGGCTGGAGAACGGCTTGGGCATGAAGCTCGCGATCATGCCGTGTGCGCGCGCGATTTCGCTGGCGGCCATCTTCACGAAGATGAAGTTGTCCGCCGTCTTCAGCGCATCCGCGTAGGTGAAGTTCACTTCGAACTGGCCGTTCGCATCCTCGTGATCGATCTGATACACGTCGATGCCGACGCTGCGTAACGACGTCACCATCTGGTCGAGAAATGCGCTTGCGCGCGACAGGCCCTTATAGTCGTAACACGGCTTTTCCAGATCATCGGTGGGATCGTGCGGACCCAGGCTCGAATCCGCACGGCGCGACAGCAGCATGAACTCCGGCTCGATGCCGGTGTAGAGCGTGAGGCCTTGCGCCGCGAGCTTGTCGAGTTGCCGTTTCAACGCGACGCGTGAGCAATGCGGATACGGTTTGCCATGCACGTGGCCGTTGCAGACGATGCGCGCGTATCCCGGCATCCATGGCACGGCGGTCAAGGTGTCGAGATCGCCGATCGCCATGTAGTCCGGTCCATGCGGGCCCATACCGAGACCCCAGAGCGCAAAACCTGCGAACCCCGCGCCGTCGGTCAGCACCATCTCCAGATGCTCGACGGGTACGGCTTTGGCCTTCGCCACACCATGGATGTCGACGAACTGAGCGAGCACGAAGCGAATCTCGTGCGTGCGCAGAAATTCCTGTGCCTGCAAGGCATTCATGAATTCTCCTTAGAGCGCGATGCGCTCGGTCGTGCTCGGCAGCCGCGGCGGCGCCGCGAGTTGCTCGAGCCCCAAGATGGCCCCCGAGTGGTGTGCGATCACGTCATTGAGAGTGGTCCACAGATAGACACCGAAGCTGGGATCGCACCAGATCCGGTAGCGGCGTCGGGCGCCGTCGAATTGGGGAATGACGAGCACGGCGACGCCGGCCATCAGCGTGAGGATGGCATTGCATGCTTGCGCCTTCAGGCTCGCGAAGTCGATGTTGCAGACGTCCGCCAGTGCGCTCGCGGCGAGTGTGCCGCCGACAGCGAACTCGCTGTCTTCGCGCGGTACGGGGTAAACGCCTGGAATCTCCGCCTGTAGTTGCGCAGTCAGGTGGGCGACCAGTTGCGCATCGCCGTCTTCTTCGAGGAGGAATTCAGAGTTGCCGAGTCGCGCGATGACGCTCCAGTGGTCGCTGGCCGCTGCAAGCTCGCGCCATGTATTGGGTCGTGGAGGTACCTCGATGCGCTGCATCTGCAGCCAACTGGCTGCCGCCGGGCCTTTCAATCCCATGCGAGGCAGATGCGAGATATCCACGAGCCAGAGATCGGCCTGTGCGAGTACCGGATACGAGAGCACAGTGGTGATGCCAGCGATGCCGACACACTGAGCCTGCGCTCGCAGATGCAACGTTTCTTGCGCGGTCTGTCTCACGCCGCCTCCGATCGCACGTGCCGCCGGCCGGCCGCGTCGTGGAATGGCGTGGGCACGACCTCTGCCGTGGTCATCCTGCCATCGCTGAGTCGCACGCGGACTTTCGTCCCGAGCGGTGCGAGTGCCGGCTCGAGCATCGCGAGCGCAATCAGCTTGCCGACGGCCTGCGAGCGAGCCACGCTCGTGACGCGGCCTGCGATCGCGCCTTCTTCGATGATGAGATGCGACTCGCACACAGACGCGGTGTCATCTTCGAATGCGAGACCGGACAGCAGCTGCCTGGGCTCACGCTGCTGCAGGATGCGCAGACTGCGTTGTCCGACGAAGAAGGGCTTGCTCATTTTGACGGCCCAGGCAGCGCGCGCTTCGAAAGGATTCGTCAGGCCATCGGTGTCCTGTCCGACGATGAAGTGCCCCTTCTCCAGCCGCAGCACACGCTGCGCTTCGACACCGAACGCACTGATCGAATGCTCCCGCCCTGCCTGCAGCAGCGACTTCCAAATGTGCGCGGCCTGGCTGTGCGGCACGTGCAGCTCGTAACCGAGTTCGCTGACGAAGCCGACACGCAGAAGAGTGGCGCGTACGCCCGCGACCTGGAATTCGCGTGCGGCAAGAAACGGAAAACTCTGTTCGGAAACGTCGCTGTCGGTCAGCGCCTTCAGCACGTCGCGGCTCGCCGGGCCTGCGAGGTTCATGGCGGCACGATGGCCAGTGACATTCATCAAGGCGCAATCGAGCCGCCAGATGGCGGCGAGGCGCAGCAGCTCGCGGTAGATCGTGGCCGAGTTGCCCGTGGTGGTGGTGAAGTAAAACCTGGTTTCGGACAGCCGCGCGATGACGCCGTCATCGACGATCGTGCCGGCTTCATCGAGCAGCAATGCATAGCGCGTGGTACCGACCTTCATCGTCGAGTACACACCCGCATACGCACGGTCGAGAAACTGACCGGCGTCGCGGCCGTGGATCTCGATCTTGCCCAGCGTGCTCACATCGATGATGCCGACGGCGTGACGCACTGCCGCCACCTCCGCTGCGATCGCCTGTTCACGAGTAACGTTCGGCCGCATGTAGTACTCGGGCCGCCGCCACTGTCCCGCGAGCATCCACTTCGCACCGAGCGTCACATGCTGGGCTTGGAGCGGTGTCGTGCGATGGGCTTGGAAACCGCGCCCCGCCAGGTGCTTGAGCGGAACGGGATGCACCATCGGCCGCGCCGTCGTGAGTCCGATGCGTTGCAGGGGCTCCCCACGCCAGGCTCCGAGCACGCGCGCCGCGTTGAAGTTCGAATGCTTGCCTTGCGACGGCCCCATGCCCACCGTGCTGTAGCGCTTCAGCAGCTCGATGCTGTCGAAGCCTTCGCGCGCGGCGTTGTGCAGATCCTTGACCTGCAGGTCTTCATCGAAATCGACGAAGTCCTTGCCGTCGGGATGCGCGGCAATCGCCGGCAACGCACTGCGCTGTTCGCGCGCCGGACCCGCATCGATATCGGCACCGAACCCGGCGTGAACCGCCGCGAGCTTGCCCGCGTGCTCGCCGTCCAGCAGTTTCGCATCCAGGCCGAAGATGGCATTCGCGCGGCCCGCGACGAACAGACCAGCGGGCGGATCTTCCGGAATGTGTTGCTGCGCGCGCTCGTCGAAGTGCACATATCCGCCAGCCTGCAGGTACAGCTGCAGCGCCGGCGTGCTGCCGTGACTCATCAACAACGCATCGCATTCCATCCAGCTTGCCGCGGGTGCGCCCACATGCGCGCTGCAGCTGGGCTTCACGAGCACGCGCCGCACGGCGTGGTTGTGGCCGGCACGCGCTTCGATGATGGTGCAGCCCCGTGCGACTTTCACTCCACGCCGCGTGACACGCTCGAGGAACTGCGGCTCGAGTGTGCTGGTGCGCGTATCGATCAACTGCGTCACGCGCACGTTGTGTGCCAGGAGATCGAGCGCTGCCGCATAGCCGTCGTCGTTGCACGTGTAGATCGCGATGTCGCGACCGACGGCAACACCGTGCCGGTACAGCAATCGCTGCGCAGCCGAGGCTTGCAAGATGCCGGGCAGATCGTTGTTGCGAAAGATGGCCGGCAAATCGATGGCGCCGGTCGCGAGCACCGTCGCGCGCGCACGCACCTTGGTCATGCGCGTCGGTTCCACCACGGCCACCCAGTGATCCGCGTAGTAGCCCGCGGCATACGCGTCCACGAGCACTTCGATGCGGGGATGCGCATGCACTCGTTGCATGAGGGCGTGCGTAATGTCCTGCCGTTCGGGCCGACCCATGCAGCTCCACACACCGCTACCACCGAGTCGCGGCGACTCTTCGATCAGCAGCACGCGCGCGCCCGCATCGGCAGCGGCCAATGCTGCGCTCAAACCCGACGGGCCGCCGCCGACCACCAGCACATCGCAGAACGCATAGCGTTTCGGCGTTCGCATGCGCGGCACTGACTGCGGAATGTGGCCGAGGCCGGACATGCGCCGGAAGGTCCGCTCCCAACGCGCCGCAGTGCGCTTCGAATGAAATGCTTTGTAGTAGAAGCCGACGGGCAGAAAGCGCGCGAAATAGTCGATCACTCGGCCGCGATCGTCAGCCAGTCCGCCCACCGTATTCACAGCGAAGGCCTCGATTCCTGGCGACAGCGCGGTCACGTCCGCACGGACGTTCGGGACGGTGCCGATCTGCACCATCGCATTCACATCGTGATTGGCGAACGAATGCATGCCGCGCGGGCGGTGATATTTGAAGCTGCGTCCGAGCGTCATCACGCCGCCGGCTGCCAGTGCCGAGGAAATCGTGTCGCCGGCGAAGCCCTGATAGCGCTTGCCTTCGAAGCTGAAGGCGAGTGTCTTCGTGCGATCGATCCATTCTCCTGGCACGGCCGGCAGGCGATACATCATGTTGCCGGCTCCATGGCGATCGCACCGGCGGTGAGCGTCTCGATCACTTCATCGGTTGCGGTGTCCCGTCGCACCATGAACCAATAGCCGGAAGCGATGTGACACCACCACTCCTGCTTCACGCCCGGCGCGCCGTTGCGATTGAACACGTAGTCCGCCCACTGCTCATCCGTGCACGAATCCGGATCCGGCGTCGCGCGCACTTCGCCGCCATAGGCGAACTCCGAGATAGGGCGCGTACCGTTGAGTGGGCAGGTGAGGAGTTTCATTTAATGCCCCACCGACGCCGCGCCCTTTTCACCCGTCAGCTCGAAACGGCTGAAGCGGTCCCACGCGAACGCTTCGATCAACGGATGGTTACGGCCTGTCGCCACCGTATGGCTCATCGTCTTGCCGCTCACGGGCGTGGCTTTGAAACCCCAGGTGCCCCAGCCGGCGTCGACATAGAACCCTTCGAGGGGCGTCGTGCCCATGATGGGCGCGAAGTCCGGCGTCATGTCCGCCATGCCGGCCCACTGACGCACCACCTTCACGTCCGACAGGAAGGGAAACAGATCGAGCAGGTGCGCGCTCAACGATTCCACGAAGTCGAGTGTCGCGCGCGTGCTGTGCAGCTCATACGGATCGAGGCTCGATCCCATGACGAGCTCGCCGCGCGCCGTCTGCGACACATACACGTGCAGCGAGCCGGAGACGATGATGGGATCGAGCCACGGCTTCAGCGGCTCAGACACCATCGCCTGCAACGGATGGATGTAGATCGGGCTGCGCAGGCCGACCATATCGAGCACGGTCGGCGTGCGTCCCGCGACGGCCGACAACACGCGCGGCGTGCTGATCGTGCCGCGATTCGTGCGCACGCCCGTCACCTTGCCGCTCTGCACTTCGATGCCCGTGACGGTGGTCTGCTGATGGATCTCGGCGCCCCGCGCATCCGCACCGCGGCCATAACCCCACGCCACCGCATCATGTCGCGCGATCGCACCCGGCGCGTGATATAGCGCGCCGAGCACAGGGGCATGACCGCCGCATTCCATATCCATCATCGGCAGTGCGCGTTGCACGGTCGCCGCATCGACGACTTCCGAATCGATGCCGAAGTGCTTGTTCACTTCCGCCCGCCAGCGCATCGTCCGCAGGGAGGCATCGGTGTGAGCGAGCGTGTAGTGGCCGCGCGTCGAGTAGAAGAGATTGAGATCGAACTCGGTGGACAGGTCCTGCCACAGACGCACGCTCTGGTCGTAGAACTGCACGCCCTCGGGCGTCAGATAGTTCGAGCGGATGATCGTCGTGTTACGTCCGGTGTTACCGCTGCCGATGTAGCTCTTCTCGAGCACGGCGACGTTTGTCATGCCGTGATCGCGCGCGAGATAGTACGCCGCGGCGAGCCCGTGTCCGCCGCCACCGATGATCACCGCGTCGTAGGTCGAGCGCAGGCGCGTGGGCATCCGGAACATGCGCGGTTCCGGGTAGTCGCGGGCGAGACCGATCTTGAGCAAACGACGCAAGGCAGGATTCCGAGACGAGCCACCGCGGCTCGAACCGCTTGATAGCAGCTTCGTTTACCATTGGTCAAACAGTTTGCATGTGAGTAAAGACGCATGGTTGCAGCATCCCGGCAGAAGACGCCCCCGAAACCGCCCTCCCCCGGACGGAACCTGGCTCGGGACGTGGGTGCCAACCTGCGTGCTTTGCGTGTGGCACAGGCGCTGACGCTGGCAGAGGTCGCCCGGCGCGCCGGCATCAGTCAGGGCATGTTGAGTCGCCTGGAAACGGGCGCGGTGAGCCCGAGCCTGGATACGGTCGCCTCATTGGCCGCAGCACTGGGCACCGACCTCGCGGCGCTGTTCAAGCGCGCGTCACCCCGAGCGAGCGACGCGCAGTTCGTCCGTTCCGGCGAAGGTCTGGAAGTCGTGCGTCGGGGCACGAAGCGCGGTCACACCTATCACCTGCTCGCTTCCGATCGCGGGCCACGCAAGCTGTTCGAGCCCTTTCTCGTCACGCTCACCGACAAGAGCGAGATCTTCCCGGACTTCGAACACCCCGGCACCGAGCTCATCCACATGCTCGAAGGCTCATTGCGCTATCGACACGGTAGCGAGAGCTACTTGCTCAAACGCGGCGACACACTGACCTTCAGCGGCGACGTGCCGCACGGACCGCAGACGCTGATCAAGCTGCCGATCCGGTTTCTGTCGATCATCATGTATGGCGGTGAGACGAGTGACGCAGTGTCGTCGCGGCCGGGCTAGCCAGTGGATGGATTGGCATGGAACAATCCTCACGATGCGGCGTCATTTCGACCATGCCCTGCCGCATCGAAGACTACGCCTTGATCGGAGATTGCGAGACGGCCGCACTCGTGAGTCGCGAGGGGTCGATCGATTGGCTGTGCTGGCCGCGTTTCGATTCGGATGCGTGCTTCGCCGCGCTGCTCGGCACACCCGAGCACGGCCGCTGGTTGCTGGCGCCCGATGAACCGGTGCTCGCGATCGAGCGCAAGTACCGGCCCAATACGTTGATCCTCGAAACGCGGTTCACGACGGAGCGTGGACGCGTTTGCGTCGTGGATTTCATGCCGCCCCGCGACCGCATCTCGGATCTGCATCGCATCGTGACCTGCGAAAGCGGCACCGTCCAAGTGCAAACCGAGTTGATCATCCGCTTTGGCTACGGTGCATCGGTGCCGTGGGTGACGCGGGTCGGCAAGCACACGTGGCGCGCAGTGGCGGGGCCCGATGCCGTGATGCTGCACACCGCGGCGCCGATGCACGGTGAGAACCTCAAATCCGTTGCGCGCTTTGAATTGCACGCAGGCAGGTCCATGGCGTTCACGCTCACGTATCTGCCATCGCACTTGCCGGCGGACTCGACACCCGACGCGCACGCGACGGTGCAGCACACTGAAAAGCTGTGGCACACCTGGGTCGGCAAAGGACGCAAGATCGCGCATTACTCGGATGCAGTGACACGCTCGCTCATTACGTTGCGCGCCCTCATCTACGCGCCCACCGGCGGCATCATCGCTGCACCGACGACCTCCTTGCCGGAGCAACTGGGCGGGTCGCGCAACTGGGACTATCGCTTCTGCTGGCTGCGCGATGCCACGCTCACGCTGCTGGCCTTGATGGATGCGGGCTACTACGACGAAGCCGGCGCGTGGCGCGATTGGTTACTACGCGCCATCGCTGGAACGCCCGACGGCGCACAGATCATGTACGGCATCGCCGGCGAGCGCCGGCTCACCGAATGGAACGTGCCGTGGCTGCCAGGCTACGAAAACTCCTCGCCGGTGCGCGTCGGCAACGCGGCCCATGCCCAGTTGCAACTGGACATGTTCGGCGAAGTCATGGATGCGCTGCATCAGGCGCGTCGCTGTGGGGTGGAGAAGATGCCCGCCGCGTGGGCTTTGCAACGCGAGCTGCTGCGTCACCTGGAGGATTTGTGGCAGGAGCCCGACTTCGGCATCTGGGAAGTGCGGGGCCCCGCGCGCCATTTCACCTATTCGAAGATCATGTGCTGGGTTGCCTTCGATCGGGCGATCAAGGATGCCGAGCGCTTCAAGCTCGACGGCCCCATCGAGGAGTGGAAGGTCCTGCGCGAACGCATCCATGCTCAAGTGTGCGAGCGCGGCTATGACGCCGAGCGCAACTGCTACGTCCAGGCGTATGGATCGAAAGAGCTCGATGCGAGCTTGCTGCTGATCGCCGTGCTCGGGTTTCTCCCGGCCGACGATCCGCGCTTTCTCGGCACCGTGGCCGCCATCGAAACCCATCTCGTGCGCGATGGTCTGGTCCGGCGCTACGACACGCTCGCAACGGACGATGGTCTGCCGCCCGGCGAAGGCATGTTCCTCGCGTGCAGCTTCTGGCTTGCGGATGCGTATGCGCTGTGCGGACGACGGCAGGATGCGGAAGCGCTGTTTCAGCGCTTGCTCGAGCTGCGCAACGACGTCGGTCTAATGGCGGAGGAGTACGACACGCAGGCGCACCGCATGGTGGGAAATTTTCCGCAGGGGTTTTCGCATGTCGCGTTGATCAGCACGGCGTTCAACCTGTCGCATGAGGTCAAGCCGGCGAAGCAGCGGGCGGACAACAACGGCAAAGGCACGGATAGCCGACGGGCTACGGCACACAGGCTACGGCCAGAACAGGATGGGGACGCCTCTACTCTGGCCGTGACCCGTTGACCGTCGCCCGTTAGCTCTCTACCTCAAGGCACCTTCACCCGCACCAGCCCATCCGTATCCGTCCCAAACCACAGCGCTCGACCCGGCGCGTGAAAAACCATGTGGCGCACGGCGCCGTTCGCATCCTTGATCTCGACATCCGCCACGAACTTCGCCGACGCCATATCGAACGCCAGCAAGTGATTCGGCTGCGCGGCCGAATCCGCCACCCACACGCGCTGCCGGTCATCGATGGCCATCGCGTATGGACGTGCCGTGGCACCGCTCGGCAACGCCCACTCCGAGAACTTGCGTGTCTTGGGATCGAAGCGGCCGAGATGACCTGCGGCGTAGTCGGTGTACCAGATCGCGCCATCGCTCGCGACGGCGATGCGACGCGTGCGTGCTTCTTTGCGCGGTGTCGCGATGCGCTCGAGCTGCAGCGTTTTCGGATCGACGGTCGCCAGTTCGTTCGTCCCGAGCAGGTTGGCCCAGGGCCGGCCGCTCGCGTCGACCACGATGCCGTAAGGCAGCGAGTTCGGTGTCGGCATTGCGATGGCATCGACCTTGTGCCCCGCCAGCGTGAGGCGGCCGATGGTGTTCGATGCTTGTGCCGTGAACCAGATGTGGCCCTTGCCGTCGCCGATCAGTGTGTGGGGATCGCGAATGGCTGCAGGCAACGCGATCTTCTCCACGACGATGCCCTGCTCCGGGTCCAGGCGCCCGATATTCCCGACACGATTACCCGAGTACCAGATCGCGCGGTCCTCGCCGAGGATGAGATTGTGCGGGCCGGTGCCACGCTCCAGATCGATGCGGCGGAACTGGGCATTCTTGGGATCGAAGGCGGCAACGTAGTCACCCGTTTGCCCCACGAACCACACGATGCCGTTGCGATCGACATCGGGGTCGCGCGGCCGCGAGTTGGGCCATGGCACCTTCCAGTAGTCGAACTGTGGCGCGATGCTCTGGGCACCCGCATCGATGGCGAGTGCGAAGAAGGACAGTGCGAGTAACCAACGCATGGCGTAATCCCTTGCAACGGGCCGGTGCTGCCTAACGCCCCGGCAGCGGCGATGTATCCCGTGAGGACGTGAGGGCGTCATGGCGAGATGGCGTCGAGCGCGTGATTTCTGACGCCATTACGCCGTTGCGCCATGCCACTCGACCCTAGCCGCAACTTAGGCGGCAGGCGCGGCATTACGGGGGGACATCAACTCGAGCGCGGCGGACCATGGCAATCAGCAGTTTGGATGGGATGGGATTGAACAGGTCGTCCCCGGAATCGCCCGCCACCCGGCCCGTGCAATCAGAACGGCCGCTGACGATCACTCGCGACATGCCGCTCTTCATCGTCATGAATGCACGCTCGGGTGCCCGCGATTTCGAAGAATGTCGCCGCGCCATTGCCAATGTGTTCGAACGCGCCGGTCAACCGCACGAGTTCCTGCTCATTCATCATCCGCAAGAAATCGTCCCCATCGCCGAGCGCGCGGCCGAGCTCGGCAGGACACGCAACGGCGCCGTGATCGCCTCCGGCGGGGACGGCACGATCAACGCGCTCGCTCAACGCGTGCTGCCGACCTTGCGGCCGTTCGGCATCCTGCCGAAGGGCACGTTCAATTACTTCGCACGCGTGCACGGCATCCCGCTGGATCTGGAAGAGGCGGCAACGGCGCTGCTTGCAGGACGTATCACGCCCGTGCAGGTCGGCGCAGTCAACGATCGCATCTTTCTCGTGAATGCCAGCCTCGGATTGCATCCGCAGATGCTGCAGGATCGCGAGCAGTACACGAAGCGATACGGACGTCACCGCTTCATCGCCCTCTTGGCGGGATTGCGAACGGTGTTTCGCGAGCGCAAACAGCTCAACATCCGCATCGAGCACGATCAGGAAGAGGAGAACGTGCGCACGCCATCGCTCTTCATCAGCAACAATTCGCTGCAGCTGGAGCAGGTGGGCTTGCCCGAAGCGGAGTCGGTCGAACACTGGCGGCTCGCTGCGATCATCATGAAGCCGGTTGGGTCGACGGCGCTGCTGAAGCTGGCGTTGCAAGGTGCATTGGGCCGCCTGGGCGAAGCCGACAACGTGCGCAGCTTCGAGTTCAAGCGCATGACGGTCACGCCGCGCTCGTCGCTCAGCGGTCAGCGCATGCACGTGGCGACGGATGGCGAGCGCGGGTCGATGCGTGCGCCGTTGCACTTCTCGCTGACACCGCAGCCGCTGATGTTGATCAAACCGCCTGCGGGGACCACGTGAGCGTGCTGTTGCAGATCTCCGATCCACACTTCGGCACCGAGCAAGCGCCGGTGGTCGCAGCGCTCCTGGAGCTCGCGGGCCAGTTGCAACCGGATGTCGCCTTGTTCTCCGGCGACATCACGCAACGTGCGCGGCGCGCTCAATGGCGTGGCGCAGAAACCTTCGCGAAGCGACTGCCTGCGAAGCAGGTGCTCGCCATTCCGGGGAACCACGACATTCCGCTCTTCAATGTGTTCGCACGCGCGTTCGCGCCGTACGCCGGGTATGCCAGCGCATTCGGTCGCGCGCTGGAGCCTGAGCTCGACCTGCCGGACATGCTGGTGCTGTGTCTGAACACGACGCGTCCGCGGCGACACAAGGATGGAGAAGTGTCGATGGAACAGATCGACCGTGTGTGCTCGCGCTTGCTGCGCGCGCGGCGCGAGCAGCTTCGCATCGTGGTGACGCATCAGCCCGTGCATGTGATTCGTCCCAACGACGAGTGCAACCTGCTGCATGGCGCCGAACTGGCCGTGCGTCGCTGGATCGATGCCGGTGCCGATCTCCTCATCGGTGGGCACATCCATTTGCCCTACGTGCGACCGCTCTCGGAGCGTTACCCGGGATTGCCACGCCGGGGTTGGTGCGTGCAGGCAGGCACCGCACTCTCGCACCGGGTGCGCGGCAGCATTCCCAATTCGGTCAACATCGTCCGCCATGACGCCGCGCTCACCTGCACCGTAGAACGGTGGGACTTCAGCCTCACCCGTCTGCAGTTCGAGCCCGTCGAGACGCACGCGCTTGCGCTCGAACGCGCTACAGCCGCGACGCGGACGGAGGAGCAGGAAGTTGCGAATCAGTTCGCGACGAGTGTGCAGGGGTGATGTTGCTTGGGTTCGTGGCGCTGCCCCCACCCCAACCCTCCCCCGCTGCGCAGGGGAGGGGGCAAGA